>JBLFZD010000223.1:0-6046 GCA_047610085.1 Ilumatobacter sp.
GACGTCTCCGGGCAGCAATAAACCCTCGTAGCAAAATCGACCATGTAGTAGTGGCCCAAGAGGCGTTCCATAACGTGCGCCATGGGCAGGTACGACACGTGGCGTTTGCCGGCAAAGTCATCGATATCGGTCTGATCGCGCATCGACTGGCCGACCGATTCGAGCGTCCATGCCACGTTGCTGTGGCTGAGCATGACGCCCTTAGGCGGGCCGGTGGTGCCCGAAGTGTAGATAATTGTCGCAATGTCGGACAACTCAGAGGTTGCTGCCTCGGCGACGAGATCAGCCGGCTCGGCGGCGAGCATGTCGCTGTATCGCACGATGTCGTCACCGGCGCCGTCGGCCTCGATCAGCGCAATGTGTTTGATCGTCGGGATTTTCTCGCGCACCGTCTGGAAGCGTTGGAGAAAAGCATCGTCTTCGAGGATCGCAACCGTCGCACCGCAATCGTTGATCAGGTATTGAATTTGATCGGGCGCCGACGAGTTGTAGATGGAGACGGGCGTGGCGCCGCAAAAAAGTACCGCCAGGTCGATCGCATGGAACTCTTGGCGGTTACGAATCATCATGACGACTTTGTCGCCTTTTCCGACTCCAAGATCCTTGAGCGATGTGGTGAGCCGTGCGGTATCTGCAGCGACATCGTTGAGGGTCTTCGATGCCCACTCGCCGGTCGACGTTTTCCAGTTGAGAACTTCAACGTCGCCGTTTCGTTCCACGTTCGTGAGGAAGCGCTTCGGAAGGTTCTGTCCAACGATGCGGTCGTGCAAGTCCTGGCTTGTCGTCATGGCCACATTGTCGCACGCGACGTCGAAATTTGTGGAGCAGAGGTCCTACGAGTTCGAGGCGGTCCAATCGGGGCGTCGCTTGTCACGGAAGGCTTGCATGCCGACCTGGGCATCGGGACCGGTGAACAGTTCATTTGACAGGCGAGCCATCTCGGCGAAGGCGTCGTGCCGGCTCATGGTTGGGACTGTGTGGAGCAGCGCTTTGGTTTCGCGAACAGCGCGAGGCGCTCCGGCACGGACACCTTCGACGAGCGTGGCGACGGTCGCCGAAACGTCGTTGGTGACGTGGGTGACGAGTCCCATGGATCGAGCTTCAAGAGCATCGAATACCTCTCCCGTCAACATCGCAGCGGCGATTTTACTCGCCGGGACCCGCGCCAAGATTGGGACAGAAATGATTGCTGCAGCGACGCCAATCCTCACCTCGGTCAGTGCGAACGTGGTGCCCGAATTGACGACCACGAGGTCGCACGAGGCCATCAGGCCAATTCCGCCCGCACGAACAGCGCCGTCAACGGCGGCGATCGTGGGACGTTCGGTGTCCATCAGTCGTTCGAGTACCGAGACGAACGGCGTTGCGTCGGGGGGACCGTCCGAGCGCTCTTTGAGGTCGGCGCCGGCGCAGAAGGCCGGGCCCTCGTGGCGTAGAACGATGACTCGAGCGTCGGTGGCCTCAGCGGCATCGAGGCATTCATGCAGCTCATCGAGAAGCTGGACGGACAGCGCGTTTCTGTTGTGCTGCGAATCGAGCGTGATGGAGGCAACACGGTCGGAGAGATCGATGGAAACGAGTTCACCCATGGCTTTCGACCGTAGCGGTAGCGCGCTCTACACTGGGCTATGTGACCGACATCAACAATGACTTTCCCGCAGGCGTCCTCACCGGCGAGGCGGTGAACGAGGTCTTCGCGCTCGCCAAGGACCAGGGCTTCGCTTTGCCCGCAGCGAACTGCATCGGTACGAACTCGATGAACGCCGTGATGGAAACAGCGGGCAAGCTGAACAGCCCGGTCATCGTTCAGTTCTCGACTTCGGGATCAGCCTTCGTGGGCGGCAAGAACGTTCCGGTCGATGGCGATCGTGCGTCCATTCTCGGCTCGGTTGCGGGTGCCAAGCATGTCCAGACCATGGCTGAGGCTTACAACGCTCGGGTCATCCTGCACACTGATCATTGTCCAAAGAAGAAGCTCCCGTGGATAGCTGGTCTGCTCGATGTGGGCGAAGAGCATTTCGCCGCGATGGGCACGCCGTTGTTCAGTTCGCACATGCTCGATCTGTCCGAAGAGCCGATGGAGGAAAACATCGATATTTGCGTTGAGTACCTCAAGCGCATGAGTCCGATTGGAATGACGCTCGAGATCGAACTCGGAATCACGGGCGGCGAAGAGGATGGGGTCGACAACTCAGATGCCAATCCTGAAGATCTGTACTCCAAGCCCGAAGAGGTTGCCTACGCCTACGAACGGCTGATGGAAGTCAGCCCGAACTTCACCATCGCTGCCGCTTTCGGCAACGTGCATGGCGTCTACAAGCCCGGCAACGTGAAGCTCACACCGACGATCCTGCGTGATGCTCAGGCCCACATCGCCGAGAAATACGCCACGGCCTCCGACATGCCGGTCAACTTCGTGTTCCACGGCGGCTCGGGTTCGACCGCAGCCGAGATTGAGGAAGCCATCAGCTACGGCGTGATCAAGATGAACATCGATACCGACCTGCAGTGGGCATTCTGGGACGGAATTCGAGGTTACGAAGCCGACAAGCACGACTACCTCCAGGGGCAGCTCGGTAACCCCGAAGGCGTCGACGCGCCGAACAAGAAGAACTATGACCCTCGTGTGTGGTTGCGTGCGGGTGAGGTTGCGTTCAACAATCGCCTCGAGCAGGCGTTTGCTGAACTCAACAACGTCAACACCCTCGCCTAGCTGCGCCGACACCGGATGTCGGACAACGGGTATCAGACGTCAGCTACTGCGTGATTTTTTTGAGGAATGCCTCGACCTCGGAGCGATGGCGCGTTCGTTTCATCGGTGGGAGCGCCTTCACGATGTCCCAGCGGTAGTTTGCCTTGCCGAGGCGGGGGTCCATCACGGCGACCACGCCGGTGTCGGTTGCCGAACGAATCAGCCGACCTGCCGCCTGCGCCAACATCATCGATGCCCGTGGGATGTCGATCTCGTTGAACGCGTTCCGGCCGAGTTGATCACGGCGCGCTGACAGCAGGGGATCGTCGGGCCGGGGAAACGGGATGCGATCGATGACCACGAGTGAAAGTGTTTTGCCGGGCACGTCGACACCTTGGAAGAGCCCTGCCGTAGCGAACAGGCAGGTCGACTCGTCGTCAGCGAAGGCCTTGACCAAGGCGGTCTTGGGCATGTCGCGTTGGGTGAGGATCGTGTTGTCGAGGCGACCTCGCATGGCTTCGGCGGCTTCGTCCATTGCCTTGTAGCTGGTGAAAAGCGCGAGCGTTCGGCCGCCCGCTGCGGTGATGAGCGCTTCGAGTTCATCATTCGCCTTGGCACGAAACTCGGGTGCGTTCGGGTTCGGAAGATGGATCGCGCAGTACAGCATCGAGTTCGACTCGTAGTCAAAGGGGCTGCCCACGTCGTGTGTATCGGCAGCGTCGTCGGCGATACCGACGCGGCTCGAGAGCGACGACGGAATGGTCGCGCTCGTGAGGATCGCCGTGCGCTTTGTCCAGACTGCTTCATCCATGGTCGGTCCGACGTCGAGTGGAGCGACCTCCAAGCGAGGTGAGTCTCGCGATCCCGACACAAAGGCGACGTAACCCGAACGGCCCTCGATCGCGATGTCGAGTTGCTGGATTGACCGGCCGGTCATGGTCTGTGCCCGGAGCTTGCGTTGCTTTGCATCTTCGTTGTTCGTGTCGATCGCCGCAAGCTCATCGTTGGCGTTCGCCAGGGTGAGTCGGGCATCGGCAAGCGGCTCTTGAATGGAGTCCGGGAGCGGTGAGGCGAGTCGCTCGCCAACATGTTCGGACAGCGCGTCACGCAGCGTTTCGCCGAGACCCGCGACATCGCCGGTGATGACCGGGTCGTCGAGAATCTTGCGGATGATTCCGGACAGAGCAATAAATCGTCCCGGAGAAATTTCGACGCCGACCGTGTCACTCATGATGTCTTCGAGGACGTGTGCCTCGTCGAAGATCACGACGTCGTGATCGGGGAGGATTGCGTTCTCGGAGGCAACGTGCAGACCGTACAAGTGTGTATTGACCACGATGACGTTGGATTCTTTTGCCTTGCGACGAGCCCCTTCGGCAAAGCAGCCAGCCCCTTGCGGACAGCGCTCGGCTCCGGGGCACTCATCAGATCCGACGCTCACCGCTCGCCAGGCGTTGTCGGTTGGCGTCCAGTCGAGTTCTGCGACATCACCCGTCGGGCTCGTTGCCGACCAGTTCGCGAGTTTCTTGATCTCGGCCTTGGTGACGACAGCCATGTCGTCGAGTTCGAGCATCCCTTGGTCAGGGTTTGCCATTTCGCTGAGCCGTTGCAAGCAGACATAGTTGCTACGGCCTTTGAGAATTGCCCACTCGAAATCGATGCCCAAGTGTTCGGCAAGAAACGGAAGGTCCTTGCTGGCCAGTTGGTCCTGTAATGCCTTGGTCGCGGTAGCCACCACGACCGTTGACCCTGAGGTCAACGCCGGAACGAGGTAGGCGAGGGTCTTACCCGTTCCTGTTCCGGCCTGTACAACGAGGTGGCGCTTGGTAGCGATCGCCTCTTGGACGAGTCGGGCCATCTCGTGTTGGCCTTCACGCACTTCGCTCTGGGCGAGTGCAGCGGTCACCCGGCCGAGAGCAGCAAGGGTGTCGATGTTCGATGCTTGTGGCGAGTCGCTCATCGATGTGAAACCAATTGGAGCGCTGCGTCGAGTTCGCTCGCGTCGAAATCGGGCCAAGGGGCGTCAGTGAAATAGATCGCTGCCCCCGCTGCCTGCCAGAGCAAAAAGTTCGACACCCGGCGTTCGCCGCTGGTGCGCACTAAGACATCAACGGAAGGAAGGTCGGGCAAGTAAAGGTGCTCCGAGATCGAGTTGGTCGTAATGCCTGCGGGTGACAAACGTGCTTTCTCGACCGCGCTCACCAACTCTGAGCGCCCTCCATAGTCAAAGGCGACGGTCAGGGTCATCCCGGTATTTCCCTCGGTCTCATTGATCGCCTTGCGGATCGCGCGCTGAACGTAGCGAGGAGTACGCGCTTCGCGTGAGTCGAACGGCCGGCCAATCCACTGGATCCGAACGTTCAACTCGTTCAGCTCAGCGACTCGGCCGAACAACTTTTCGTGCAACCCGAGGATGTGGCGAACCTCTGGGCGCGGACGACGCCAGTTTTCTGTGGAGAATCCGAAGACGGTGAGGTACCCAATGTTGCGCTGTACAGCGACGCGCACAAGCCGAGCGAGGTTCTCTTCGCCCTCGGTGTGTCCATCGGTGCGTGGAAGCCCTCGATGGCCGGCCCACCGGCCGTTGCCGTCCATGATGCAGGCGACATGGAGACCCTTGCTGGTTGGGTCAGGTTGCTCGCTCGACACGAGGACCAACGATAGTGCCTGGCGATTCGAGCGGAGGGGCATCACATTGACTGTTCGGCGTGGAATGATGGGGATGTGCCAACCACCCCTGCTACTGAGGCCCACACCGGATCGGTGGTCGACGTCGACTCGACACAGCAGTTTCTTCGTCACGTCATGGTGGTTGGTGGAACGCTGGGAGACTGGGACGATCTTGGCGTGAAGCGCTGGGATGAGCGTGTGACCGAACTTGGCGCCGTCGCGGCGAATGCTGGGGCAACGTTCCTCACGTTGCGGGCCTTTGAGCCCGGCACGCGACCCAGTGACAGCACCGGTTGGGAACGCATGGTCAACGGGTGTCACGTCATCATCGATCCATGCGGCGATGGACGCGAACGCTTTGCGCAGGCGATGGCCGATCTGCCAGCCGACGAACCGATCAATGAAGCCACCATCTCCGAGATGCTCTACGCCCCGGCTGACTACGAACCCGACTTAATCGTGGTACTTGGTGAGCCCACTCGGCTGCCGCCTTCGCTGGTGTGGGAGCTGGCCTACGGCGAGTTGGTCTTTCGGCCAATGGCCTGGCACGAACTGTCGAAGGAACATCTCGTCGAGGCGATTGCTGACTTTGCGCAACGCGAACGTCGCTTTGGTGGCCTCGACGAGTCCGACGAATCCGTCGGCTGACGTGAGCGGCCTGTACCACGATGTCGGTGTGGTGCT
>JBLFZD010000224.1:0-6018 GCA_047610085.1 Ilumatobacter sp.
TCCTCGCCGACCACGATCACGGTTCCAGTCACCGGCAACTCGTACTCGTTTGATGGATTGATTGGTGACCTGAGTGGCGGCGGTCGAACCTGGACCGTGACCCTCAATCAGCCTGGGCTGGGTGAAGTACTCAACGGCAACACCATCTCTGTTAACGGTTCGATGTCTGCAGTCACGCTTCCCCTGATCGTCACGCCGGATGTATACGTGGTGACGTTCGATGTGAGGGGGCAGGACGGGAGCGTCGACCTCGACGTCGTCGCTGGAGCCAACGTGACGATGACCGGCGCCACCGCAGTCCCCGGCGACCCGCTCCGGTTCACGGTTCGAGAAACCCAGGGCCCGCTCTCATGGACAGCGATTGGTGGAGGGGCTTCGCTTGAGGTCGACACCGGTTCCTTTGACCCGAGAGCACAAACTACCGACGTCACGGTTAACGCCAGACTCGCCCAAAAGCCGTTGGCGCTCACGATCACGGGGGCACCCACTGGCTCGACGTTCCGGATCTGTCGAGGTCAAATAGGTGCAACGTGCGAAGGCACCGGCACCGACGCCCCCGTTGTCGGCGTGACGAATGTGGGCACGAGCCCATTTTCGCCAGCCCTCAGTCCGCTTCCTCCGACGTTCGGTCCGCTTGCGCCGCAGTCCTACTTCGTCGAATTGGTGCAGCCCGACCCCGACCCCGGCCCGGTTCCGGATCCGATCAATGTCGAGTTCACCGTGAACGCAGATGGTTCGGTGACACCGGCCACCGACACCGTCGGCGTTGTCACCGTTGCGATCTTCACCTGACCGGGTTTCCCCAAACCTATTCGGCCCAGGGTTGATCCGACCCGCCAGGCTCTGCTGTGCTCAGCAAGGAGAGCGTGAGGTTCTTGCCGCTCTGGGCCGCAACACTCTCACGCATACCGTTCCCGAAACGTTCACGTGAGGTTCTTGCGGCTGTGAGCCGCAACACTCTCACGTGTTGGGGGCAGCGAGCGTTGGGTTCGCGGGGATGGGGCGCGCCGCGCGGTTCGATAGCTGCGTTAAAAGACGGTGATCGCGACGGCGTAGATGATTGCCGCGGCCATGCCCGCGCCGAGGACGTAGTAGTCCCACCGGGTGCCCGGGGCTGGCGTGACAACCACGACGGGTGGAGGTGGTGTTGGTGTTGGTGTTGGCTTCGGTGGCGGTGGCTTCGGGTCGAGTTCTGCTGCGCAACGCGTGCAGTGGATCAAACCCATTGCATTGAGTTCCCCACAGTCGGGGCAAATCTTGCTACCGATACGGCGGCGGCCACCTGCACCGGGAAGCCGCCGAAGGGTGGTGTCGCTGTTGGCACCAGGAGCCGTCACCGGAATCGCCGAAGCAGCCCAGAAAAGAGGAAAGTCGCAGTGCGAGCAGAACTCGCCAGCCTCTCGGCGAACTGCGACCAATTCGGTGAGTTGCCCGCACTCTGGACATGTGATGTTAGGCATCGCTGGAACCTCCGTTGTTGCGTGTCGCAGCCATCGCGTCGGTAGTGCCGGCCGCGACGGTTTCCGTCGGACTCGGAAGATGGCCAACCGTGGCGGTCGCTGGGTCGGCCGGTGGCCAAACATGTTCACTACCAACCCACATGTCAAAGGTGACCGTGGCAGGCAACTCGGCCCGCACGATGCGGATCAGGTCGTCGGTGCGATTCCATCCCGAAGAGACGACGTTGAGGCGGACATGACTCGGAGCACCCGGCGATTCACCTTCGTGGAAGACGCCGCCGGTGTCAAGAACCTCCACGGTGTCATCGGTGAGCAGTTCGAGCAGCATCCGCACGCCGGTCTTCGTGCCGCGCCACTGAATCAACTCGGCATAGCGACGAACGATCTCGCGCTGCACGCGATCCGGGAGTGAGGAGTCCACCCACTCGACGCCAAGCCACTGCGCCATGGTCCGGACCATCTCGTCGGGAGCGACGCTGGGGTCGAACATCTTTGGGAGGTTGTCCACCTGCTCGATGACGGTGTCGGCCAGAGCTTGAAAGATTCCGAGGTATCGGACGAGAAAATCGTCGTCAGTCATCCCGACAGGGAGTTGGTTGATGAGCCAGTCGTCCTGCCTCATCGCACGACCACCTGGTGGTTGGTGGACAAGAAGAGCGAGTCCGATGCGAGTTTCACGAGTTCCTTGCCGAAGCCGAGACGTTCCTGGTTGCGCAGATCAAATTCGAAGAACAAGACTTCGTCAACTCGTTCGACGCCTTCGACTGCCTCGAGGACTTGAAAGACGAGCGCAGAGTTCAAGTCAGCGTCGAAGGCCCAACCTGTCCGCTCGGGTCCACCCGTGTGCGGGTTGATGTAGTCGTACAAGGCTCGCATCGCCCGCTCACGCACGAGGTTTGCTGGACGTCCAGGTTGTGCAGTCAGCAGTGCTGCGACGGTGACGCCTTGGTAGAACGGGGTACCGACTTCGATCTTGCTCCCAAGAATTCGGCGCTCGTCGAGGTACTCCGAGATCCGGGTGATCATGTCGTCGGGCAAGGCAAAGTCGTCGAGGGCGAGGGTCTCTGGGCGAGATTCGATCCGAGGAACCACCAGCAGGCGAACCGGGTCGCCTGGGTTCAATGGAGGAAGGCATCGAACCCGGCCGACGCGAGAATCGGCCTCGACAGTGAGACGTTCGAAGTCGGTCACCGTGACGGCCCGGCCTCCAGCGCGTACCGATTGGGGACCACGATTCTTGGCATTCTCGACGGTCTCGGCGTCGACGCCGCCGACCGCGCCAACGAGGTTGGTGACGCCGGTGACGAACGGAATTGCCGATCGGAGGCCGGTGAGTGTTCCAGCGCCAACGTTGCCCGACGCGCCGCCTCCCGTCCGGTAGCCGGTCACCCGAATTGCGGCACCCTCACGCGGCGTCGCTCCGTGTTGGCGTCGGGTGCCATCGGGGTAGCGAATGAGTGGGCCGAATCTGATCGCGCCGGTAAAGGAGTCCCAGGTGAAGTGTTTATCGGTCGGCGCCGAGTCAACAAAGTCTCCGACCTCGTGCCAGCTGTCGACGTCGCTGCCACCGGGGCCGTCGTTGACGACTTCGAGGGTTTCGAGCGGCGTTCGAGGGAGGATCGGCGTCTGCGCAGCAGCGTAGGACTGGTCGGGTTTGCCGTTGCTGGTGCCGAGGTACTCCTCTTTGAGGAGTTCGCTGTGCTCGCTATGAACGGTTCCACCAACCGCGACCGCCGAGATCTTGCGCACCCGCGGTGATGCCCGGTACGCGGGTTGACCGGGGGCAGGCGGCAACAACCGAGCTCGTAGCCAATAGGCGCGGACTCCACCCAATGTGAGCGGCTCGTGTTGGTTCGGAATCAGCAGCAGCAGCTTGCCGTTTCGGTTGAGGCCGCCGGTGGTGTCTCCGCTCTCATGGGTAGTTGGGTCCAGCGCGATCGTGGCGGGGATCCAGCCTTCGCCCTGCCAGATTTCCCAAACGAGTGGCGGGCGGGTTGGAATGACGCCGATTCCTTCAACGGTGGCTTCGATCGATAAGCGGATCGCGTTCCCTTGGAGGGACCCCTTGAATCCGAGGTAAAAACAATCGCCGGGGGTGATTGGGGAGCGTGGGAAACACGTGATGTTCGATAGCCCAAGCGAAAGTTCGGTCCAGACGTCGACGAACTTGTCGTCGCCCTGCGAGGTGAGTGCCGACTTCAGTTCGGGCGGCTCGACTCGGGTGCTGTCGAGTGTTGTGAACACATGTTGTTCGCCAGTCGAGCCTCGGGTTGTCACCTGGGTACCAACCGGAATGGTGACGCTCTGTTGTTGGCTGCCGCTGAGCCAGAACGTCAGGTCGGTCTGGGCGGCAGCAGCGGGGAACTGCTCGAAGCCGAGCAGGTTGAGCATGTGGGTGTAGAAGTTGTCGGGCACCTGATTGAGGCGAAACAACGTCATTTCTGTCATCCACGCGAACAGTTCGATCAGCGCAACGCCAGGGTCGGAGAGGTTGTGGTTCGTCCACTCGGGGCACAGCTGCGGAATCATCCGCTTGGCCTCATCGACGAGGTCCTGAAACTTACGGTCGTCCAGGTTGGTGATGGGCAGACTCATGAGTCTTCCTCTCGGGGAATCACATAGAAGGGGTACACGAGGTTGCGACGGTCGTTGGTCGTTTGAACCACGTAGTCGAGGTAGATCTTCACAGCCCCGACAGCACCCGGATCGGGTTCGACCCGGATGTTTTCGATTTTGACACGCGGTTCCCAGCGGGCGACCGCTTCACGCACAGCTTCACTCATGAGGCCGAGTGTGTTCGCGTTGATCGGCTCGAACAAAAGCTGCCAGATCTTGCAACCGAAGGCGGGCCGCATGAGACGCTCACCCGGCGCAGTGGTGAGCACCATAAGGATCGACGAGTCGATGTCTCCGGCGCCGCTCGTGGTCGCAATCGAGCCGGACTGGTCGACCCGCATCGGGAACGAAATGCCCCGTCCAATGAATTCAGATGCATCGCTCATTAGTTGAGGTTCACCATTCCACCTTTGATATCGACTTTGGCGCCGCCGTCGAGCGTGCCGCCGGTGCTGCCCTTGAGTGTCAACTGCGACCCGGCCGTAATGTCGGTGGCCATATCAGTCTTGGCCTCGAACTTTTTGGCCTTGATCGTGACGGAGTCCGAGGCCTCGAGTGTGATCTTCTTGCCCTTCAGCGTGATGTCGCCCTTCTCGGTGAGGACGATGTTCGCGTCGGTGGTCTTCACTTCGATGGGGATGCCATCGGCGATCAGTTCGATTTTCTCCTCGTTCATGTACAGAGAGGCTTTCGTCTTATCACCGCCGCGCAGGGTGATCAGGATCGATTGGTCCGCCGCGTCGGGGCCATCGGAAAGGGTGATGTGATGGCCTTCGCGCGTGGTCAGCGAGCGTTCCTTCACCTTGTCGTCATAAACAGTAACCGTCGATGGCTTGTGCTTGACGCTGTGTAAGCCGCCGATGATGAACGGGCGTTGGAGTTCTCCGTGCTCGAAGGCCACGAGTACCTCGTCTTCGACCTCAGGGGTCAGATTGAGACCTCGTTCTTCACCTGCGCCGAGCTGCATGACCCGTGCCCAGTCGGTTTCGTTGTCATCGGAGATGTACGGGAGCTTCACCTTGACGCGTCCCAATTTGTCGGGGTCGTCGATGTTGGTCACGACGCCAATGGTCACTCCCGAACCCATCCGAGTCACGGAACTGGCTCGGTTGCCCGTGCGCGGGCCGAACAGATCGACCAGTGTGGTTGGTGACGTGCCGCCAATCTTGAAGCGGCTCACAAAGGGCTGATTCTTTCCGATGATGTGATCGACCTCGGTGACGTAGTACTCGCCATCCCAATCGGGCACGACCTCGGAGATGGCGAGCACCACGCCCGGCGTGATTCGGGCGTCGACATCGACTTCGCCGCGCCCTGAGACCATGGCCGCTTCCATCCGCGCGTTCAGACCGTCAGCGACCGTCTTGGCGTCCTTCTCGCTCCCGGTGGCCACCGGCCACGCGATCGCACGTTTGGCTGAAACCGCTTGGCGCGCTGCGCTGAGCGCAGCGGGAGTGTTGAGGGCGGTCGTGCCGCTTGGTGTAGCGACGCCCGAAACGGCTGCTTGCGTTGCGGGATCCCAGCCACGCACTTCGACGTCTTTGGCTTCGTCGGCAGCGGTGATCCGCACCGAAAAGGTGCGGAGGCCTTTGCTGGGACTGAGCTCGACTGATGTCTTCTTCACACGCTGCTTCACGGTGAGCTTCTTCGCGTTGTCGACGAACCATTCGCAGCCGTAGACGTGAGCGAGACGGCTCAGGAACTCGTGGGGCGTCGAAAATTGCTGGATGTGTTCCTGCGATGTCGACAAGACGGCGTCGATATCCGATGTCAGTCCGGCCGCTGAGGCCATTGCTTTGATCACGTCGGCGGGCGACTTATTCATATGCGACTCGTACACGACTTGGTTACCGAGACCGAGCGAGGCGTCGTACGCGACGACATGGAGGTCACTCCTGCCAGCGGCGATCTCGATTCCGATCGACATGATGGACCCGGCAAA
>JBLFZD010000225.1:0-6007 GCA_047610085.1 Ilumatobacter sp.
ACACCGGCATGGTCTTCGTGATGATGTCGCTGCGCCCCGACGCCGATGTCGGCTTCACGACGGTGTCGCTCGCCACCAACTTCGAGCGAGGGGTGCCAGAAGATGTCGGCACGGTCACGTTCGAGGCCTGGGCCACGAAGCCAGGCCGATCGCTCGTGTTCGGCCAGATCGACCTCTTTCTGCCGAATGGCAAGCGCGCCGCGAGCGCCACGACCACCTACATGTGGCTGTAATTTCGGTCGTCGTTGCGAGCCCACAATAAAACTCGCTCACCGCTGTGCTGCGGACGCGAAACTGGCGTTGGCGGGAACCTCGATCTGCGAGCCCGTTGTCTGGCATCAGGTGGCCTCGACGAACTCCACCCAGTTGCCGTCCGGATCCTCGACCATGCCGATGCGGATGCCCGGCCGGATCTCCGACGCCGGCACGACCACGTTGACGACGGCGGCAGCACACTCGGCGAGAATCTCATCAAGGTTCGAGACGATCAGGGTGAGGTATCGAAATCCAAGGCCACCGGCGATGCCGCCGGGCGGCGAGCGTGGCGGGGTCGCGGTGAGGTTGACCAACTTGATGACCGTGTCGCCGCACTGCAAACGGTGCATCGTCCCACCGCCACCGATGGGCATCGGCATGTCGCCAACGTGCTCGAGGCCAAGGAGGCCGACATAGAACGCGAGCGAACGTTCGCTCTGTTCGATCACAATGCCGAGATCGATGGCGGACTTGGCAAGTTGTACAGGCATTCCCGGAAGCTACGCGATCAGCAACACTGGGACATGTTGGTACTGCGGGTTCACAGCTTCGAGAGCTGACGCGACTTCGAGGAGCGCGCGATCGTTACCGACTTGCGCCACCAGTTGCAGCCCAACGGGAAGGCCTGCGGAGGTGAACCCTGCTGGCAAAGACAGCGCCGGGCAACCGGTCGGCGTGATGGCGCAGCATGTCGTCATCCATTCGAGGTAGTCGGCCATCGCGACGCCATCGATCTCCATCGGGAACTCGGTTTCAACGGGAAATGGTGCGACCTGTGCAGCCGGCAGGGCGAGCACGTCGTATTCATCAAAGAACTTTGTCATCTCGACGTGGAGCCGCGCGCGTAATGCTTCTGCCCGTAACACGTCGTCGGTGGTGATCGACAAACCAAACTCGATGTTCTCGACCACAGTGGCCTTCATCAGTGACCACCGATCACGGGGAATTGCTTGACCGAGTTGGCGGTAGGCCAGGCCTCGCAGCGTGCGGAAGATCTGCATTGATGCCGACAGGTCGGGGGCTGCTTCGGTGAACGTGCCCCCGGCTGTTGTGATCTGTTTGGCTGCCTTGCAGCAGAGGTCGAGTACTTCGGCTTCCGCCGTAAACAACCCGAAGTCACCACCCCAGGCCAGGCGCGCCGAGGTCGTTGTCGGGAGCGGAGCCCGGAAGGTCGCCGGGTCGTCAGCAAGCGACAGCGGGTCGTCGGCCTGGGGCCCGGCGAGCGCACTGAGGAGTAGCGCTGTATCGGCCACGGTTCGCCCCATCGGGCCGCGCACACTCAGCCGCACCAGGTGAGTAGAAGTCGACGTCGCAGCGGACTGGGCCACTCGCCCGATCGTCGGTCGGAGGCCGACCACGTTGCAGAAGGCTGCAGGGTTGCGCAGTGAGCCGCCGAGGTCGCTGCCGTCGGCGATGGGCAACATCCGGCTGGCAAGGGCTGCCGCCGCGCCACCACTGCTCCCGCCCGCCGACTTCGACAGATCCCACGGGTTCCGAGTCACACCAAACACTTCGTTAAACGTGTGCGAGCCGGTGCCGAACTCGGGTGTGTTGGTCTTTCCTATGATGATCGCCCCGGCGGCACGGAGTTGCGCCGCGATGAAACCGTCAGCCGCTACCGGCCGGGTGCTCGTCACCAGTGAACCCGACCGTGTCGGAAGCCCAGCAACGTCTTCCAAATCCTTCACTGCTACCGGCAGGCCGTGCAGCGGCCCCGTCGGTTTTTGGGCGTCGGCCGCGTCGGCGTCGGCGAGCACGTCGGCACGGTCGCGCATCGACACGATGGCGTTGACCTGTGGGTTGACCTGATCGATTCGGTCGAGGTGAGCAATCATCACGTCACGCGCCGACAGCTCTCGCGACCCGAGTAGGTCGGCCAGTTCAACAGCGGTGTGATCGACAATCTCCATCGGCCCATCCTGGCAGTCGAACGGTCGGCTGCTTCGACGCCAGACGGTGATCCTCAACAGCTTCGATGCACTTCTGGCAGCACGGCGCGGCCATGCTGGCGCGATGGACATCGGTATTTTCTCAGGCGTTGCGAGTAGCGGCGGATTCAGCTCGATCGTGGCGGACGCAGCAGCGTCGGCCGAAGCAGGGTTCGACACCTACTGGCTCCCACAAATCGTGCAACAGGCTGAGGCGATGAACATCATCGGCGCCGCTGCACAAACGGTTCCGAACATTCGCTTCGGAACATCGGTGGTCCCGACCTACCCTCGCCACCCAATGGTCATGGCCGAGCAGGCCCAAACCACCAGCATGATCACTGGCGGCCGTTTCACCCTCGGCATCGGCCTCTCCCACAAGCCGGTGGTCGAAGGCATGTGGGGCCACTCGTTCGACAAGCCGCTCCGCCACGCCCGCGAATACCTCGAAGCGCTCATGCCACTCATGCGCGGCGAAGGCGTCAGCTTCGCCGGCGAAACCCTCACCGCCCGCGGGCAGCTGGCAATCAACGCCCCTGAATCTCCGGTGCTGCTTGCCGCACTCGGCCCGCAAATGTTGAAGCTCGCTGGTGAGCGTTGCGGCGGCACCATCACGTGGATGACCGGCGCGAAGACGCTCAGCGAACTCACCGTGCCCACGATCAGCGAAGCAGCATCAAACGCCGGGCGCGAGACGCCACAGGTCGTTGCTGGCATGCCGATTTGGGTGACCGACGACGTCGACGCAGCGCGCGCCAATGCCGCCAAGACGTTCCTGATCTACGGCCAGCTTCCGTCGTACCGTGCAATGCTCGACCGCGAAGGCCTCGGCGGCCCCGAAGACCTCGCCATCATCGGTGATGAGGCGACCTGCGCTGCTCGACTCGACGAACTCGCCGCCGCCGGTGTCACGCAGCTCGCAGCGTCCGAGTTCGCGTCGGACCCCGAAGGTCGGGCCCGCACCCGTGCATTCCTCGCCAGCCGCCTCTGAGTCAGTAGCTGGCAGGCGTTAACTCGAGGGCCGCGCTGGCAATCGGTAGCCGCACGACGACGCAGTCGCCATGCACGTCGGTCGTCACGTCGGGGTGTCCAGTAATCCACCACATCCGCGGCTGCACGCCGACGATCCGGAACTCGGTCCAACCCGTTTGGTCGGTCACCGGCTCGACGTCGACATAGAGCGAACCACCACGCCACCCGTGGCACACCACCGTGACCTTGCCGACTTCGACATCGCGAACGGCAGCCAGCTCGGAGTGTTCGGCGCGCTCCCTCATGACAACTGCCTCATTGGTCGTCCAGTAATTTCAGCGCACGGAGCAGTGCAGTTTCAGCGAGATCCGTGCTCTGTTCGTCATGTATTGGCATGTAGTGGGAACCTCACCACGGCGAATGTAGCGCGTGCCAGTTGCCCAATGTGGTGGCCCACGGCTGTGGCAGGATGACGGATCGATCTCGAACGGGGCACCACCATGGCGACAGAACTTGCGACTGACTATCTGATCGTCGGGAGCGGGGCCGTCGGCATGGCGTTCGCCGACGTGATCATCAGCGAGACCGACCAGAACGTCGTCATCGTCGACCGATTCGCTAAGCCCGGTGGCCACTGGAACAGTGCGTATCCGTTTGTCACGCTGCACCAGCCGTCGCAGTTCTACGGGGTGAGTTCGCGTGAGCTGAGCAAAGGCCGGATCGACGAAGTTGGCCTCAACCGGGGCCTCAGCGACCTGGCCAGCGGTGCCGAGGTCAGTGCCTACTACGACGACGTGATGCGCCACACGCTGCTGCCGACGGGCCAGGTGCGCTACTTCCCCATGTGCGACTACCGCGGCGATGGCAATTTTGAACACAAGCTTTCCGGCGAGCACTTCCACGTCACGCCGCAAATGACGGTCGACTGCACTTACCTCAACACGACGGTGCCCTCCACGCACACGCCGAACTTCGAAGTTGGCGTAGGCGTGCAGTTCATGCCACTCAATGACCTCCCAAAACTTGAGCACGCTCGCGCTGGCTACGTCGTCGTCGGTGGCGGCAAGACAGGAATCGATGCTGTCCTGTGGCTGATCGATGTAGGCGTCGATCCCGATCAGATCACGTGGATCGTGTCACGCGATGCATGGCTCTTGAACCGCAAGAACGCTCAACCAGGTCTCGAGTTCTTCGAGAACACGATCGGCGCCCAGGCCAACCAGTTCGAAGCAATCGCCAGCTCAACATCCGTCGCCGACATGTTCGATCGGCTTGAAGCGTGCGGCTATTTCCTGCGGCTCGACACCGCCGTCCGCCCAACGATGTTCCACGCCGCGACCATCAGTGAACTCGAGCTCGCTGAGTTGCAACGTGTCAAGAACATCGTGCGCATGGGCCGCGTCCAGACCATCAGTACCGACGAGATTGTGCTCGACGGCGGCACGGTACCGACGACTGCTGAGCATCTATTCATTGACTGCTCGGCATCGGCCATTTCCAACCTTGAGCCGAAGCCGATCTTTGAAGATGGCCTCATCACCCCGCAAACCGTGCGGAGCTACCAGCCAGCTTTTAGCGCCGCGTTTGTCGCACACATCGATGCGACCCGCGAGACCGTCGAGGAAAAGAATCACTTGTGCCAGGTTGTTCCCCTCCCGAACGCTGATCTCGACTACCTGAAGTTGACGTCGGCGTTCATGGTCAACCAGTTCAACTGGGGTCAGGACCCCGAGATCAAAGCATGGTTGTTGGCAAACCGCCTCGATGGATTCAGCCAGACCATTGCTGCAGTTCCGAAAGACGACGAAGCCAAGATCGCGATCCTCCGCAAGCTCGGTGACAACGCATTCGCGGCGGTCGCCAAGCTCGGGGAATACATCGCCGAGTACGAGTCGGCCTAGCGGTCGCACTGTGCCTGGCACAGTGTGACCGGAGCGGATCAGAAGGTGGCGTCGGGATCTTGGTCGGCTGCGTTGGTGTCGTCGCGCCAGGTGTCAGCCACGTTCCCGCCGACGGGGAAGCCGCCCGCATCGCGCAGCATTTTGGCGGTGTGCATCAGGTTCCAGGACATGATCGTGGCGTTCTTGTTCGTGAACTCGCTGTCGTAGCCAGCGGGAACGTCGGCGCCTTCGACCATCTCGCTGTAGCTCGGACCGGGGCCGATCTCGCCCAGCCAACCGCAGTCGGCCTGCGGCGGGATGGTGTAGCCGATGTGTCCCAATGCGTAAAGCACTTCCATCGAGCAGTGCTTTACGCCGTCTTCGTTGCCGGTGACCACGCAGCCCGCAGTCTTGCCGTAGTACAGGTACTGCCCGGCGGCGTTCTTTTCGGCGCTCATCGCATACAGACGTTCGACGGCAAGGGTCGCGACGCTTGACTTCACGCCGAGCCAAATCGGGGTACCGATCACCAGGATGTCGGCGGCCATGACCTTGGCGTGGATGGCGGGCCAGTCATCGCGCGCATCACCAATCGCGGTCGTGTCGGGGACCATGCCGAAGCCGATCTGGTGCTCGAGCATGTGGATCATCTCGACAGCCACACCTTCAACACGCATGATGCCACCGACTCGGTTGAGCAACTTCTGAGTGTGGGAATCCTTGTTCTGATGGGCAAGCGAGCAGTTCAGGAACACCGCGGAGAGATCGGAGAATTCATCCATGACAGGAGCCTCTCATGGATCACGAGCCGCAGCACGGGGTCTCAACGAACGTTTCGTGGCTGTTCGCCTGGTACCGGCTCGGGTCTTTCAGCGAATCGCGACCGTGGCCAGCACGTCGACATAGTGATCGAACCCAGCAACGATGCGGCCGGGAACTTTGGCCATATCGTCCCAGCGCCGCACGAGCACT
>JBLFZD010000226.1:0-5977 GCA_047610085.1 Ilumatobacter sp.
ACCGCAACGCTCGCTCGGGCAGCAGCGCCAGCCTCCGACGTGCGGATCTCCACCCACACCGCCGACGTCTCGGACGAAGCCGCGATGCTGGTGTTTCGCGACGAGGCACTCGCTGCGCACGACAGTGATCACATCAATTTGTTGTTCAACAACGCAGGGATCAGTGGCGGCGGCTCGCTGTTCACCGACACTCGAGAGTCATGGGAGCGTTGCTTCAACGTGTGTTTCCACGGTGTCCGCTACGGAACGCTGGCGTTCCTCGATGCACTGGTCGCATCGGAGGAAGGGCACATCATCAACACGTCGAGTGTGAACGGCTTCTGGGCGTCGATCGGCAACGACCGGCCACATACGGCCTACTCGGCAGCGAAGTTCGCGGTCAAGGGTTTCACCGAAGCGCTGATCACTGATCTCGCTGTCAACGCTCCGCACGTCAAGGCATCGGTCGTGATGCCTGGCCACATCGGAACCAACATCGTCCAGAGCTCGATGCTGTACGGCGCACGTGACCTCACCGATGAAGAGCGCGAAATGATGATCGTTGCTGACCAGATGTTCCACGACCTGGCGCCGATGACAGCGGCCGACGCCTCGACGGTGATCCTCGACGGCGTGCGTGCCGACCGGTGGCGAATCTTGGTGGGCGACGACGCACATCGTCTCGACGAAGCAGTTCGTGCAAATCCGGAGGATGCCTATGAGGCGAACTTCGGCGACGTGTTGTTCTCTGACCTGCGCGCTGCCACGGACCAACTCCTCAGCGATGATCCCGCCTGAGTCAGAGGCCGGACCACTTCGGCGGGCGCTTCTCGGCGAACGCAGCCCGTGCTTCGGCGACATCACCGTTGCTGCTGCACATGATCTGGGTTCGGTTCTCGATGTCGAGCGCGTGACGGAGCGAAGGTGCATCGACGGTCTGCCACATGGTTTCTTTGGTCATCCATGTAGCGAATGGGGCGTTGGTGCGAATGAGGCGAGCCGTGTCGAGAGCTCGCTCGACCGGATCGTCGTCCAGAGCGCTGAGTAGGCCGATGCGATCCGCCTCGTTCGCGTCGAAGATCCGTGCGGTGAGCAGCAACTCGGCCGAGCGGCTCGCTCCGACGAGGCGCGGGAGGAAGTAGCTGGTCCCCATGTCGCAGTTGGAAACACCGATCTTCAAGAACACGGCGCCGAAGGTCGCAGCGTTTGATGCGGTCCGAATGTCGCACGCCAGTGCCATTGCAAACCCTCCACCGACGCACGCCCCGTTGATGGCCGCAATCCATGGCTTGCGCGATCGGTGGATACGTTCGTGCAACGTCGCCAGATGGTCTTGCCACATGAAGCCGGAGACGACAGGCCGAACGTCATCGGCTCCGGGCGCCGTGCCCTGTTCCAACAGATCGAGTCCGGCACAGAAACCTCGACCTGCCCCGGTCAGCACGACCGCCCGCAACTTCGGGTCAAGGTCGACGGCCGAAACGACCCGGTCCAGTTCATTGATCATCGTCGAGGTAATGGCGTTCAGGCGGTCGGGTCGATTGAGCGTGACGAGCGCGATTCCGTCGTCCACCTCGGTGGCGGTGATGGCGGTCAGATCGCGCAGGCCGGTGAACCCGGTCATGAATCGCTCATCGGCGTCGGAGTTGCCTCGGTGAGATGAAGCCCAGGCATCGAACTCTCGGATCGCCAGTCCGCAAGGATCTGAAAGTACTCGATGGATCCGCCTCCGTACGTCGAGTTTTGGGCAGCGCGCCGCTCCGGCTGGCCCTCATTGTTGTAGTAGCCAGGCGTGCACGACTCGAGGAATGGCAGCGAGACTCGGGACTTCTCGATTACGGTCTGAACCCAATCTTGCTCGGCAGCGTCGGTCACCTCGACGGTCGCAATGTCGCGTGAAATCGCCTGTTGGACGACATGAGAAATGTGACGAGCCTGTTCGTCGATCAAGTGGGGGAAGTTGACGGTGAAACCGGCTTGCCCTGGGCTGATGATAAAGAGGTTCGGGAAACCGTGGCTGAAGATGCCGTGCAGCGTCTCCATACCGCCGTCCCACTTCTCGGTGAGTGTTTCACCGAGCCGGCCGGTGACCTCGTAGCCGGCTCGACGCGAATAGTCGGTCCCCACCTCGAAGCCGGTGGCGAATACGATGCAGTCGAGCTCGTACTCGATCCCGTTTGCAACAATGCCAGCCGCAGTGACCCGGTCGACCCCTTGTCCGTCGGTATCGACCAGCGTCACGCTCGGCCGGTTGAACGCCGCCAGGTAGTCGTCGTGGAAGCACGGCCGTTTGCAGAACTGTCGGTACCACGGCTTCAGGGACTCTGCGGTGGCCGGATCGTCGACGATCTCTTGGGCCCGATGTCGGATCTCCTCCATCTTCTCGAAGTCAGCGAGCTCCATCGAGTGAGCAATGCCCTCGGGGGAGAGGTCAGCGGCCTGCCCGTCGCGTTGGATGCGCACGAGCAGTTTGCCGATGATGTCGGTCCAACCATCGTCGACCAGGTCGACCGGCTGGGGCTGCCCGGATACGAGTGCGTTGAAGTTCTGCATTCGTTCGGTCTGCCAACCTGGCTCAAGCGATGCGGCCCACGCCGGATCGGTGGCACGGTTGTTGCGGACGTCGATCGACGACGGGGTCCGCTGGAAGACAGACAACGCAGCGGCGCCCTCACCGAGGTGAGGGACGCACTGCACAGCGGTGGCGCCCGTACCGACGATGCCAACGCGCTTGCCGGCGAGTCCGGTGAGGCCGCCACTGGGGCCGCCACCGGTGTAGTCGTAATCCCACCGGCTGGTGTGGAACGTGTGTCCGGCGAACTCGTTGATGCCCTCGATCCCTGGCAGCTTGGGGCGGTGGAGCGGTCCGTTCGCCATGGTGACGAATTTCGCTCGCATCTCGTCACCCCGATTTGTCGACACGATCCACCGCTGCTCACCCTGGTCCCATCGCATCGCAGTGACCTCGGTTTGGAGGCACGCGTTGTCGTAGAGGCCGTAGTGCTCACCAATCGCCTGGCTGTGGGCGAGGATTTCCGCGGCGTGGACGTACTTCTCACTCGGGACGTAGCTGAGTTCTTCGAGGAGCGGCAGGTAGACGTACGACTCGACGTCGCACATGGCGCCGGGGTATCGATTCCAATACCACGTGCCACCGAAGTCGCCGCCCTTCTCGATCAGACGGATGCTGGTGACGCCGTGCTCTCGCAGTCGGGCGCCGGCAAGAAGCCCGCCGAACCCGCCACCGATCACGATCACCTCGGTGTCATCGCTGAGGGGGTCGCGTTCGATCCGCTCTTGGACATAGGGGTCGTCGACGAAATTTGAAAAACTGCCAGACACTTCGGTGTACTGCTCGTTGCCGTCCTCCCGGACACGCTTGTCCCGCTCGTGGCGGTACTTATCGCGTAGGGCGCTGGGGTCGAATGTCAACTCGTTGGTCGTCACCTCGGCAACGGTAACGACGTCACCATTCGCACCCCGAAGCGAGACCCTGGCATCAAGCCCAATTGATCCAGTAGCCGTGCGGGTGGCATGTGCCGAGGTGCCGGACGACTTGCTCGCCGTTGCGCCATGTGACGAGTGTCAGTTCGGTGATGTGCTCGCTGGCGTGGTCTCGGCTGTGTGGTATCTCAGGCGTGAGGATTGGTGATTCGGCGATGACCCAGGAAATGTCCGTGGTTGTTGCAGCTTGGGCAAGCGCTTCGACGAACGCCGTGCGTTGTCCACCGGTGAGGTAGCTGAGCACCCAGGACGTGGTGACCACCGGGTGGCCGCGTCCGGCCATTCGTTCGACCACCGGTCGAATCGACTCGACAGCATCACCAGCGAAGATTTCGGGAGGATGTTCTCGGGCGAGGTCGATCGCCATGCGAAGCCGATGGAATCGGTCCGCTTGGTCAGGCCAGCAGCACGCTTCGAGCCAACGAGCCTCGGTGGGGTCGGTCACGTCGATCGGTGCTGTATCAATGCCACAAGAGGCGGTAACGGTCGGAATGGTGGTCGGCCGTGGCCCTGTTCCGCGGGTCCCGATGTCGATCTGCACGGTCGAGTCGCCGATCACCGGGTCGTCGTCGTATCGATAGGCAAACCTCGGGAGGAGCAGATTGAGCCCGCCACTGGTTCCCACATCGATGTGAGCAAGCGGCATCTCGACGTCGCAAGCGATGACGTCGAACAGCGCAAGAAAGAGTCCGCATCTGCCCACCTCATTGGTCTGTGTTCGGCGGCTCGCAAGAAGAGCGAGCAGCACCGGCGCTCGGTCGAGCACGAACGTGTGCAGCACAGCGGCAAGCTGAGGGTCATCAGGAGCGTGATGGCCCGTGGTCAGGTTCGGGTACCACTCAGCCAGACGGTGGTCGGGTTCGTCCAATACAAGGTGATGAATCGCGGCGAGCATGAGCACGGGCTGCTGCTGGGTGATTGGAGCGTGAGTAAGCATGCCCACCAGCTCGGGGTCCCGGCCGATGATCGTGCACAGTGCCGCGTTCAGTGGTGCACGCGGGAGTGAAGATGCCGCAGTTGCGTGAAATCGGCGAATCAGCTCCGAATCGTTCCGGGGGTCGCGCATCACCCGAGAGTACTCTCGGCGTTGTGAGCACTTTCGATCTGATTACCGACCTTGAGGCCCGTGGGCTGATCCATGATTCCACCGACCGGGAGCATCTGCGGGCGCAGGTTGCCGACGGTCCGGTCGGCGTCTACTACGGCTGCGACCCCACAGCCGACAGCCTTCATGTGGGCAACCTCATTGGCCTGGTCATGCTGCGCAGGTTCCAAGATGCGGGACATCAGGCGATTGCGCTCGCTGGTGGCGCCACCGGCATGGTGGGTGATCCAAGCGGGAAGTCCGAGGAACGCAACCTGCTCGACGACGACGCGCTCAATCACAATGTTGCGTGCATTAAGGAACAGCTGGGACGCATTGTTGACTTGAGCGACGCCGAGCATGGAGCGTTGGTCGACAACCGGGAGTGGACGCAGCCGATTTCGATCCTCGAGTTCTTGCGTGATGTTGGTAAGCACGTCACCGTGAATCAGATGCTTGCAAGAGAAAGTGTGAAGGTCCGGATCAACTCCGAGCACGGCATCAGCTTCACCGAGTTCAGCTACATGCTGCTCCAAGCCAACGACTACCTCCATCTTTTTGACACACACGGATGTGTGCTCCAGATCGGTGGATCAGACCAGTGGGGCAACATCATTTCGGGTGTTGACCTCATCAGGCGAAAACGCCAAACGGCGGTGCACGCACTTTCGTGGCCACTCCTGACGGCCGCCGACGGCTCCAAGCTCGGAAAGACATCGGGGGCCCGCGTCTGGCTCGATGCCGCAAAAACCAGTCCATATGCGCTCCGTCAGTACTGGATGCAAACCGCGGACGCTGACGTCCGCCAGCAATTACTGACGTTCTCGCTGCGCCCGGTTAGCGAGATCGACGTGATCGTCTCGGAACACGAAGCCGAACCCCGCAAACGACTCGGGCAACGGGCGCTCGCCGATGACATGGTCGCCCTTGTCCATGGAGCAGAGGCCATGCGAGCGGCGAACGAAGCTGCCGGCGTGCTGTTTGCAGCGGACCCAACAGGGGCATCCGAGCAGGCCTTCGAAGTGTTGGCTTCCGAAATCCCATGCACCGAAATGCACGCCGCGGAACTCGATGATGTCGTCGAGGCACTGGTCGCCTTGGATCTCGCAAAGTCCAAAGGTGACGCACGTCGCAACGTGGAGCAACATGCGTATTCGGTCAACGGCAGACCATTAGGGGTAAACGACCAGCTCAGCGACTACAAATTACTCCACGGGGCGTACCTTCTGATCCGCCGAGGAAAGAAGAACCATCATCTCGTACGAATCATTTCCTGACAGCACGTTGTTGGACTGGTTCGATCGGGTTAGATTAGTTCTTCGCTTCACGGCGGCAGTCGCCGCCGGAAAAGCTTCGAGATGCGAGTCCCGCACGGGTGTTTCCCCTGCGTTAGGCACATTTCACTTGGTT
>JBLFZD010000227.1:0-5933 GCA_047610085.1 Ilumatobacter sp.
CGGACCCGCCAGCCGGGCGCCCCAGGTTGAGCCCAACGTTGAGTCCATGCGGGCTGTAGGCCGCCCGAACTGCAGTAACAGCATCGGTGACGGTGCCCCACAGTTCTGCGATTTCTTCAGGGTTGAGGTCCAACAGATCGGCAACCTCTCGGTACGGCAGCACCAAAACATGACCCGTTGTGTAGGGATGAATGTTCATCACTGCAAAGACCGTGGTCCCACGGTGCACGATATGGGTGGCCTCGTCAGACTCCCCAGACTCAAGAATCTGAATGAACGGACTGCCTTCAGAGGACGCTGCTCCCCCGACGTAATTCGCCCGCCAGCCCGACCAAATCCGCTCAAGCATTGAGCGCCGCTGCAGCAGCGCCGTCGACCTCGGCTCGGAACCTTTCGATGAACGTATCGAGTGGGACGTCACGCTCGACGTCCTCGCCGGGGGTCCCGTCATCATGTGTGGGGACCATGTCGTGGCGCAGGTTGACCCCGACCGTGTTCGCTGCGACGTCATCGTCACCGACGACCAGAACGTAGGGCAGCTTTTCTATTTTCGCTGTACGGATCCGCTTACCCAGACCGACGTCGGCCTTCGCCGAGTCGACACGCACGCCTGCCGCCTTCAGTTCAGCGACGACCTTGGCGACATGCGCTTCATGCGGCTCCGCAACGGGAAGGACCCGAACCTGGGTTGGCGCGAGCCAGGTCGGGAATGCGCCGGCGTAATGCTCGATCAGTACACCGAAGAACCTCTCGATCGACCCAAAAAGCGCACGGTGCAACATGATTGGACGATGCCGCTCGTTGTCGGCGCCGATGTACTCAAGATCAAACCGCTCCGGCAGGTTGAAGTCAGCCTGAATGGTCGACAGTTGCCACGAGCGGCCGATTGCATCACGGACGTCGATGTCAATCTTGGGCCCGTAGAACGCCGCGTCGCCCTCTTTCACTTGATACTCGAGGCCGTGAGCGTCAAGCGCTTCGCGCAACGCCTGCGTCGCTTCGACCCAAATCTCGTCGCTCCCGACGTACTTCTCTGGGTCCTTTGTTGACAGGTTGAAGGTGAATTCTTCAAACCCAAACGCACGCAACACTGACAGCACGAAGTCGAGCAGGCCTGCGACCTCTTCAGCCAACTGCTCCTTTGTGACATAGATGTGGCTGTCGTCCTGTGTGAAACCGCGGATCCGCAGCAGGCCGTGAAGCGTTCCAGCACGCTCGTAGCGGTACACGTTGCCCAGCTCAAACAATCGAAGTGGAAGCTCGCGGTAACTGCGCTGACGGCTCTTAAAGATCAAGCAGTGCATCGGGCAGTTCATCGGCTTCATGTAGTACGTGCCGTTGTCCATCTCCATCGGTGGATACATGCCGTCGGCGTAGAAGTCGAGGTGCCCAGAGGTCTCGAAAAGCTTTCCGTTCGCCAGGTGCGGCGTGTAGACGAACTCGTAGCCACCCGTCTCGTGACGCAGACGGCTGTAATCCTCCATAATCTTTCGGATAATGGCGCCCTTCGGGTGCCACACAGCGAGGCCACCACCCAACTCCTGAGGAAAACTCAGCAAATCAAGCTCATTGGCGAGCTTGCGATGGTCACGCTTGGCAGCCTCTTCCAATTGGTGAAGGTGGTCAGCGAGGGCCTGCTTTGATTCCCAGGCCGTGCCGTAGAGCCGCTGCAACATCTTGCCCGACTCATTACCGCGCCAATGTGCTCCGGCAACCTTCTGCAACTTGAACCAGGGCAGCTTGCCGGTGGATGGCACGTGCGGGCCAACACACATGTCGACGAACTCATCGGTGTTGCGATAGGCACTGATCATGTCGCCAGACACCTCACCGGCGTCGAGGTCATCGGCACCGGCGGATTCAACGCGTTCGATGATCTCGACCTTGTAGGGCTGATCAGCGAAGAGTTCCTTGGCTTCATCCATCGAATGCTCGGAGCGCACGAACGGCTGGTTTGCCTTCACGATCTCCTTCATCTTCTTCTCGATAGTCCCCAGGTCGGCTTCGACGAAGGTCTGGCCGTCCGGCAGGTCGAAGTCGTAGTAGAAGCCGTTTTCGATCGCCGGACCAATGGAGAACTTGGCACCCGGGTACAGCTGCGTGACCGCTTGGGCGAGAACGTGAGCTGTCGAGTGACGGAGCACGTGTCGACCCTCATCGGTGTTGTTCGTGATAATCGCGACCAGGTCACCATCGGCGAGCTCGATCGTGAGGTCCGTGTCCGTGCCATTCACGGTCGCCGCGACGGCTGCCTTCTTCAGACCTGAGCCGATGCTGGCAGCAAGATCGAGAGGAGTGGACGATTCGGGAAGTTCCCGCTCGGATCCATCAGGCAGTGCGACGGTGATCATCGGCCCGATGATACGGGGGCTAGGTACCAGCGGCGACGAACAGTTTCCGATCAGCCTCAGAAGATGGCGTGATATCGGAAACTGTGGCAACCCGAGCAGCGACCATTGGCTCGTGATCCTGCTGCGGTTCTTGCCCTGCGTAGTGGTGCACGTATCGTTGCCCCGTCATCTCCCGGATCTCGTACATCACCTCGTCCATCATTGAGCGCCACGCAAGATGCTCCGCTGCACGATTGGCGTAGCGCTCGGGCTTGATCGGACGTCCGATGGTGATGGAACATGACTTCCTGACCTTGGGGAGCCGAGTACCAGGCGGTTGGATCAGATCGGTTCCAACGATGCCGACAGGGTAGATCGGGCACCCCAGCGCCATTGCGAGTCGCGCAGCACCAGTTCGACCCTTGTAAAGGCTGCCGTCACGGCTTCGCGTCCCTTCGGGGTACATGCCGAAGAGCTCCCCTCGCTTCAGGACCTGCTCGGCGGCTTCGAGTGCTGCGTTGCTCTTCACGCCACCCGACCGATCGATTGGAATCATGCCCAGTGCGGGGAACAGGAACTTGGTTGTCCATGAGTCCATGTACTCCGCTTTACCCACAAACGAAATATTCCTTGGCACGGTGAGGGTGAGCAGCGTCGAATCGAAGAAGCTGATGTGGTTGGGACACAATATGGCGGGGCCCTCATCGGGGAGCCGCTCGTAGCCCTTCATGTCGATATCCCAGAGTCGTGTGGCCACCGGATTCAACATACGACGAGTTCTTCGTTGCAGTGTGCCGGCACCCGGCGACGGACTCATGTTGGTGACAGTAGACGACGTCGGTGTCGTGTTTGCTATCACTTCGTAAACAGTAGGTAAACGAGTTGAGCTCGCACAATCAGGCGCGACACCAACTTGGTCACTCGAGCGTGACGCCGAGCAACGCCGCCGAGTCAAGAACACCATCGCCTGCTGCAGCAGCGGCATCGATTGCGGCAAAAGCTCCGGGTGTGTCGAGGTCATTGTCGAGATCTCTTCGGACATCGCTGAGGAGGTCGGGGTTCGTCGATGCATTGGCCTGCCACAACTCAAGCCGGGCTTGGTTCCTGGGCATCAAATCGTCATCCCACTCCCACTCGGTGCGGTAATGATGCTCCACAATCGCCAAGCGGATCGCTCGAGCGTCCCACTCTTCGCGCAGCTTGTCGATGAAGACGAGGTTTCCGAGGCTCTTCGACATTTTCTGGCCATCCATCGAGATGAGTGCCGTGTGCATCCAGTGCTTCACGAATTGCTCCCCCGTCGCTGCCTCGGACTGCGCCCGTTCGCACTCATGATGCGGGAAGATCAGGTCCGCACCGCCACCGTGGAGGTCGATTGTGGTGCCGAGTTCGCGCAGCGCTAAGGCCGAACACTCAATGTGCCAGCCGGGGCGCCCAGCGCCCCACAACGTGTCCCACGCTGGTTCATCAGAGGCCGACGGGTGCCACAGCACGAAGTCGAGTGCATTGCGCTTGTTCGGATCGTCGACATTGCCGCCGCGTTCCTTGGCAAACCCCAGCATCTCGGCTTCGGTGTAATTACTCATCGAGCCAAACGAATCAAACTTCGAGACGTCGAAGTACACCGACCCACCCGCCTCGTAGGCATATCCGCGGTCCATCACCATGCCGATGAATCCGCGAATGTCGGGGATTGCCGACGATGCTCTCGGTGACGACGCGACGGGCAGCGCATTGAGCGCAACCATGTCTCGATCGAACCGAGCTTCTTCAGCCGCGGCGAGATCAAGGTAGTGCACTCCGAGTTCACGGGCCTTCGCGAACAAGGGATCATCAACATCGGTGACGTTACGAACGCAACGAATCGTATGGCCCTTGTCGATGAGGTGGCGTTGCAAAGTGTCGTACGCGATGAACGTCGCTGCGTGACCGAGGTGGGTCGCGTCGTACGGCGTAATTCCGCAGGTGTACATCAAGACGTGCTCGTTAGGTTCAAACGGAACGACGGCGCGGCGGGCTGTGTCATAGAGCTGCATCGGTTGACAGGCTACGTTCATCACCCATGGGACTCCTCGACGGCAAGAAGATCGTAATCACCGGTGTACTGACAGATGCGTCGCTCGCATTTGGCGTCGCAAAGATCGCACGGGAGCAAGGCGCGGAGATTGTGCTCACCGGCGCCGGGCGCGCCCTCAAGCTGACACAGCGCACCGCACGGAAACTGGGTACCGACATCGACGTCTATGAGCTCGACGTCACCGTGCCCGAACACGGCGTGGCAGTTCGCGAAGCGTTGGCCGAGAAATGGGGACGTGTCGACGGGGTCCTTCACGCCGTCGGCTTTGCCCCGGAGTCGTGCCTCGGTGACGACTTCATGGCGGCGCCGTGGGACGACGTGGCGATCGCCATGCACGTCTCGACCTACTCACTCAAGGCACTCGCCGACGCATTCGTTCCGCTCATGACCGAAGGCGGATCGATCGTCGGGCTCGATTTCGACAACAGCCAGGCGTGGCCTGCCTACAACTGGATGGGCGTTGCGAAGTCAGCCTTGCAGTCCGTGTCGCGCTATCTCGCCAAAGAGCTCGGCCCCCAGGGCATCCGGTGCAACCTCATCGCTGCGGGCCCAATCAAAACAATGGCTGCCAAGTCGATTCCGGGATTTGCCCTTTTCGAAGACACGTGGGACGGGCGCGCTCCCCTGGGCTGGGATGTCGGCAATTCCGAGCCGGTCGCAAAGTCAGTTGTTGCGATGCTGAGCGATTGGTTCCCTGCCACGACCGGCGAAATCATCCATGTCGACGGCGGATATCACGCGATCGGCGCCTAAGCCCGTCGGAGCGGCCCCGTCGATACCCTTGATTCGGTGAACCGTCTGGCAAATGAGACCTCGCCGTATCTACGACAGCACCGGGATAATCCGGTCGACTGGTACCCGTGGGGTGACGCGGCATTCGCCGCTGCACGGGAGCGCAACGTGCCGATTTTGTTGTCGGTTGGCTACTCCGCATGCCACTGGTGCCATGTGATGGCCCACGAGTGCTTCGAAGACACCGAAGTCGCCGACTCGATGAACACGCTGTTCGTCAATGTCAAAGTCGACCGCGAGGAACGCCCCGACGTCGACGCGTTGTACATGGATGGACTACAAGCGCTGACCGGGCGCGGCGGTTGGCCCATGACCATGTTCCTCACGCCGGACGCCCAGCCGTTCTACGGCGGCACGTACTTTCCGAAGGACACGTTCCTCAAAACCCTCGCGCTTATCGCCGACGTATACGCCAGCAAACCTGACGACGTGACCCAGAACATCAAGTCGATGACCACGGCGATCAAGGCGTCCGCCGAGCTCAAGCCCAGCAACGACATACCAACGATCGGACAGCTGAACAACGCTGTCCAAACTCTCGGTCGAGTGTTCGACCCAGAGTGGGGCGGATTTGGCGGGGCCCCAAAGTTTCCTTCGACCTTCAACATCGAGTTGATGATGAGGGCCTACATGACCAGCGGCTCCGAGCCGGCCAAGACGATCATCACGACCACGCTCGACGCAATGGCCTCCGGAGGAATTTACGACCACATCGGTGGAGGGTTCGCCCGCTA
>JBLFZD010000228.1:0-5926 GCA_047610085.1 Ilumatobacter sp.
AGTGTGGGCAGCAACCGTCGATGCAGCGATCCGATCGCTGGATCACCGGGCACAACCTCGACCGCCGGATTGTCCGCGCAGATCGCTGCTGGATGTGCGTTCCACAGGAATCTGGCCATGTCCTCGTCGGCAGCTAGTCCAGCGAACGTCGGAGCTCGGGCATAGGTAACCCGCTCTGTTTCGGTGAGAGCAAGGTAACCCCGGCTCCATGCTGTCCGCAGACATAAAAAGTCACCGTGCTGCAGCTCGACACCCTGAGCGTCGAGCACCGATTCGAGATCCTCGACCGTGATCGGCCTTGGGTGCAGCGGGTCGAAGTCGCCGGTTCGCTCGAACCAGCCGGCGATGTCAATGAGCACCCCCCTCCCAGCAATGCCGTGATCAGCGAACTGGTCGATGCCGAGCCCCATCGGGCCGTCGGTTGGATCCTGGGTGCGCCCACCCCAATAGCCGTGTTCTCGGCAGCGCACATGATTGAGGGCATCCCACTGGGTTGAGCCCTGGGGATGGAAGTTGTTGAGCCGATCGTCCATCTCATTGCGGCTGAGCGGAAACACAACATGTTCGTATGCCTGACGACCGAACAGCGGCGGGTTGGGCAGGTTCAGCGGGAGATCGAGTGAGACCCGCACGCCGGTCCTGACCAGCCTCGCTGCGGCGGCAACACGTTCGGGCGTCACCTGGTTCATGGAACCCAACACATCATCGCGGCCCCATACGTCCCAGGCGTGGCGAAGGCCGAGCTCTGGGATCTCGGGCAGTGAATCAAACTCGGGAAGCTGGTCCATTCACTCAGTCTTCCCCAGCAACGATGCGGGCAGCGAATCGGATTGCAGCCGACTCATCGGCGACACTTACATGATGTCCAACACCTCCTTGACGATCCAGGCTGCCATCAGATGATTGATCGACCCCAGCGACGGGGCCGGGCAGGACGCTCCGCCACCATGACTCAGGTGCTTGAAGCAATTAGTGACCGAAGCCGCCTCTTCATCCCTGGCGGATCAGCGGTACCGACCGCCATCCTCGAGGCGATGACAGTCGAGCACGACCGGTGGTCAGCGATCGAGTTCGTCGCTGATTACCTGCTCGAGCCACTTCCGGTCTTTGACCACCCCAACGAACCGTTCACCTTGACGTCGCTGCAGCCGAGTCGAGCGCTCGCGTCAATGGTCGAAGCCGGCGCATTCACCTCGGCGGCCTCGGCGCTCACTACTTGGGCAGGCCTGCTCGCTCCCACCGGAGCGTTGGCTCTCGATGCCACCATCATTCACGTGAGTCCACCGGGGCCCGATGGCCGATTCAGTCTTGGTGTCAACACGGTCACGCCGCTCGATGCCATGGCTTCGTCCACACTCGTCATCGCCCAGGTCAACCCGCAGATGCCCTACACGTTCGGTGCCGCCGAGATCGAACGAGACGAGGTCGACCTATTTGTCGAGGTCGACCACCCACTGGTCGAATTCCCCGCGATCACTCCCGACGAAACAACCCGGCAGGTGGGCGCCAACGTTGCCCGGCTAGTTGCGAACGGCTCCATGTTGCAGCTCGGGCTGGGAGCACTTCCCGATGTCGTGTGCGCAGAACTGGCGAACCATCGCGACTTGGGTATCCACAGCGGCATGGTCAGCGACGGCCTGATCGGGCTGCAGGCATCGGGTGCGCTTACCGGCTCGAAACACCCGGACTTCCCTGGCAAGATCGTAACCGCGATGATCGGCGGCACTCGAACCCTCCTCGACTTCGTCGACCGCAACCCCGACATCGTGATGGTTCCCCCCACGATCACCCACGGATATGCAGCCATTGGACGGCTCGATCAGTTCACCGCTATCAACTCTGCCATCGAAGTTGCGCTTGACGGGTCGATCAATTGCGAACGAGTCGGCGATCGGGTGATCTCTGGTCCTGGCGGCTCCCCCGACTACGCCGCCATCGCTCACGCGACCGAGGGCGGGCGGTTCATTGTTGCGCTTCCTTCGACCGCTGCCCGAAGAACACTGTCGCGGATCGTGCCAGAGCTCAGGGTCCCAGCCACCGTGGCCGGACCTCTCGTCGACATCGTTGTCACCGAACATGGCGTAGCCGACTTCACCAGACGGAACAGCGCAGCTCGGGCCGATGCACTGCGCTCCGTCGCCGACCCGGCTTTCGCCGAATCGCTGTCGTAAGCCCCCGACTGTTCCACAATGTCGGAGGATCGGCTGCTATCGCAGCGGGAAACCTCCGAACTGCTCGAGGCCACGGTGGCCGACCTCCATGCAGCGGTGGGGCGTGGCCGGCCGATCACATCAAAGGCGACCGTAGCGACGCCAGATCGAGCGCCGGGTCCGCCGCGATCGTTGTTAACCGAACATCACCATGCCTATGGGCCAGGTTCGACGTTTACCGGCTGGCATCTCGATCTTTGGTACGACCTGGAGCGAACCCACGCTCATCGACATCGCGTATTCCTACGAACAGGCCACACGACACCGGACCCCGCCCACGTTCGCTGAGACACTCAGATAGCAGCGCCGCTGCCCGGCGGAATTAGGTCGGGGTGTAAGTCGCGTCGCTCACCGATGCGACCTCTGCCGCTGACAGACCGAGCAGGTCGGTCAGGATCTCGTTGGTATGTTCACCCAGGCACGGCGCTGGCCTCCGCACACCATTCGGACCGCGATGTAACAGCCATGGCAACCCCGGGACAATCCGCTCACCGGTAACCGGATGGGACGGTCGGCTCAACATATCGATCGCATCGAGCTGCGGGTCATCCGCCCATAACGCCTGCGGAGATTGTGACGGGAACGCTGCAACCCCTATCGCCTGAAGCTGGCGGGCCACCTCCCAATGGTCACGTCCACCTGTCCACGCGCTGATGATCTGATCGAGTTCGAACTCGTTGCGCTTGCGGTCGACGGCGGTCAGGAACCGTGGGGCGTTGGCCAGCTCAGGGTCGAGCACGGCTGCGAGTCGCTGCCATTCGTCGTCGGTCGTGCAAGCGATTGTGACCCAGTTATCGCTGCCCGAGGCGGGATAGCACCCATGGGGCGCCCAGACAGGGTCGTGATTGCCGATCCGCTCGGGATTATCACCAGTGGCCAGGTACGCCATCCACGGTTCGCCAACGGTCGAAGCAACCGCCTCGACCATGGATACGTCGATAGCAGCCGCAATACCGGTGCGGGTCCGAGCAGCCAATGCTGCGACCACTGCCCACGCAGCAGTCATTCCTGTGCCGGGGTCCCCGATGGAGATCCCCGTCTCGGTCGCAGGCCCACCCTCGTATCCGGTCGCGGCATAGAGACCGGCCAGGGATCCGCCAGCCGGGCCATAGGCCATGTACCAGGCACTCGGTCCCGTCTGTCCATAACCACTCAGCGAGGCCACGATGATGTCAGGATTGATCGCTCGCAGCTCCTCGATGCCAAAGCCCAGATCAGCCATCGTGCCGACGCCGAAGTTGTCAATCACAACGTCGCTCGTGCCTACGAGCTGCTCGATGATCTCGCGCCCACGAGGGTCACGTACATTCACACCAAGACTGAGTTTGTCGGTGTTGTAGATCTGGAACGACCCTGACCCATCGATGTGATCTTCGAAGCCCGGTGGATGAAAGGGGAACCGACGGAACAGGCACGGACGTTCAGGAGACTCAATCTTGATGACCTCCGCACCCAGGTGCGCCAGATATTGGGTTGCGAACGGTCCCGCCCAGATCCAGGTGAAGTCGCAGACCCGAATACCCTCGAGTGGACGGCTCGGTTGATTTGATTTCCTAGCGCTCGGTCGCTTGCCATCAGCCCGGGCGCCCGGCAGGTCAGCCCGCGGTAGCCATGTTTCGCCGTCGTGTTCGCCCAGAGCTGGAGCGGCGCTACCCAGAGCCCACCACGGTTGGTCGAGTTTGTAACCCGGGCCAAGCTGACGGGTGCCATCGGGCGCTGTTGCGAAGAAGCCACGTGCGTTCAGATGTTCATTGGCATCGAGCTGTGCCATCGTCGTCACCGGTGTTATACACACCCGTGCGTGTTGCGCCTGGACCGCAATCTCGTCGACCGACTGTGTCGCCAACCACTCCCCCAGATAGATACCGACCAGGTCGGCGTTCTCACGCCGAGCCGGTTGGGTAGCGACCGCATCGAGCGACGCCCATTCCGGGTTACCCATCAACTCAACCAACGACTCCCACTGCTCTTGCTCTGGGCAGATGATCGACACCAGACCATCGGCGCACTCGAAGATGCCCCATGGCACCACGGTCTTCGTCCCGAGTCGCGACGCATCAACACCAAGAAAACTCGCCGCAGCGGGTGCGAACTCGGTGAGTTTCGCTGCGGCCGCATACATGGAGAAGTCGATGTGTTCGCCATGACCAGTGCGGGTTGCGTGATCAACAGCCGCCGCAGCTGCTGCTGCCGCTGCGGTCGCAACATTGATCGTCGCGTGATGACCAGCGGCCTTGAGCGGAGGCAGTTCTCTGTCTGTGGCGGCGCTAGGCGAGAGAAACCCCCAACTCGACCCATGAATCACCGACAGCTCCTCGGCGGCATAGTCGCGGTACGGGCCAGTCTGGCCGAACGGCGTGACCGCCAGAACGACGAGCCCCGGCCATGCCGCAGTGGCCAATTCGGGGGCAAGTTCGGGCCACGAACCGTCGTGTATCACCAGGTCAGCGGCGACAAGCAGTGCATCGATCCAGTCGTCTGGCCGATGTCGGATTGACCGCTTATTCGTAGTGAGCCACCGGTGCAGCTGGTGGGGCCGGGCACGCACCCGATCGTCGCCGTCGGCGCTCTCGACACGGATCACGTCGGCACCTAGGTCACCGAAGAGTTTGGCTACCCACGCTATAGCAATGCCGCTCGCAGTACTGGGGCGACCTTTCCCGCTACCTACCGCCGCCAACTCGAGTACACGGATCCCGGCAAGACTCATTCGAGGAACGCCCACCCTGGTCGCCCATCGCGACACGCCTCGTAGGCCACCGGGTCGATCGGCTGATAGAAACCGGTGGCAACCTCGCCGTCGCAGGTCACCTTGCACAGGTGCTCGTCGAGCCCTGCTAGTCGGGTACGCACAGCAGGATCGTTTACGTCGTAGGTCTCGCCTTCGACCAGATCTGGGCCTTCATAACCACCCTGGTGGATCTGCTTGTCGGGTGTGCCTCCGTACATGCCGCAGCGCAGATACGCGGTCTGGTTACCGATGCGTTCATAGTGGACCTGCTTCGTCTCGCCCGTGTCGAGCCGGTAGTCAACGATCCCTTCGATGAAGATGTTCGTTTCTGGCTCGAACCGCAGTCGCCGGGTCGGCTTGTGGACCACGGCGTGTCCTTTGCGTTCATCGCCGAACGGGTAAAACGCTCGGTCACCCCACAAGGTCCAACTCGGGAACGCAGCGAAACCATTTCCCGAAGTTCCGACATGTAGACGGCCACCGAGCGACATCGGAGGTCCGCCCACACCTCGACCAACCCCCCAGTGCCGATCGCGAGTGCCGAAACACCCCGCCGGGAACTCGATGCGTTTGCCCTGCACCTCGACCCAGCCCTCGACGGTGCCGAAGCTCTCGAATCCTGTCGTGACGTCACCTCGGCGCCCAGGTGGCGTACCCCTCGACGAGTTCGACAGTGGTTCGCGGAAGGTCTGGCGGGTGGTGTCTTTGAAGTCGAGTTGATAACTGATGCCCCACTCGTTGGGTTCAAGCTCGAAACGCCACCACCGCATGCCTTGCACGATCCGTGGCTGGATCGGCCCGATACCCATGTCGGCACGATCAACCCCCAGTGCCCTAAACCCGCGAACCGTGGTGTGTTGGCCCTTGTGGTTGACGATGGCGTAGGCCTCGGCCCGGTCAAGGTTCGGATAGAAGCTGCCCCCGACCGCGACCATCGTGTCGCCGCTCGGGTCGTGGCACAACATCCAATACCGCTCGTAAGTCC
>JBLFZD010000229.1:0-5908 GCA_047610085.1 Ilumatobacter sp.
TCGGCATCAAGGACAAGACGGACGACTTCGTCGTCATCACCGCTATGCAGCCAGTTCCATGTGCTGCACTCTTCACGAAAAGTCGATTCGCCGGTCCGAGTGTGATCCTCAGCAAGGAACACGCCGCAAGCGGCATGGCCCAAGCTGTCGTCGTGATCTCAAAGAACTCGAACGTCGCCACCGGTGCGGTTGGCATGAACGACGCACGCGAAGTTGCTGCCTCGGTTGCTGCGCGCCTCGGCGCCGATCCGAGCGACATCATCATCACCTCGACGGGGGTCATCGGCCGGCCGTACCCAATGGACCGGGTGCGCACGGGTATCGCCGTGATGCCCGAGCAGCCGATCGGCACCGACGCCAAGGCTGCGGCGACCGCGATGATGACGACCGACACCGTGGCCAAGGTTGCATCGGTGACCGTGCCCGGCTCATCGGCGCGCATCGTCGGCATGGCCAAGGGCGTCGGGATGATCGAACCCGACATGGCCACCCACATCTCGCTCGTCTTCACCGATGCCGACATTCCTGGACCCGAACTCAATGCCATCTACCGACGCGTGGTCGATCACACCTTCAACTGCGTGAGTATCGATACCGACACGTCCACCAGCGACTCCTCGGTCATCATGGCCTCGGGAGCTGCTGGGGCGGTCGACACCACCGCGTTCGAGTCCGCACTTCAAGATGTCTGCTTGGATCTCACGAAGCAGATTGCACGCGACGGCGAAGGTGCCAACTCGCTCATCGAAGTGCGCGTCGACACTGCAACTGACCGAGCCCAGGCAAAGCGGGTCGCGAAGACCATCGTCAACTCGCCACTCGTAAAGACCGCCGTGCACGGCGGCGATCCGAACTGGGGCCGGGTCGCGATGGCGATCGGCAAATGCACTGACGACACCGACATCGACCAAGACAGCGTCACCATCCGGTTCGGCGGCACCGAGGTGTACCCGAGGCTGCTCGACGACGATGCACTCGCTGACCTGTCTGGATACATGTCATCGGACCACGTCGTGATCCACGTCTCGGTCGCTACTGGCGACGCCGAGGCAACCGTGTACGGCTGCGACCTCAGCGACGAGTACGTCCGCTTTAACGCCGACTACACCACGTAGCCACTCAGGCATCGTTTGCCGCCGTTTCACCATCGACGGTGATGTCGCGGTCGTTTGCTACGCCCTTCCAGGGGCAGCGGGTCGATCGCGCGGTGGGCTCAGAGAACAACCCGTGTTTCACCGACGCGGCCGGGAAGTAGTGGTTGCCTCCGACAACCACCGTCTCATCAGACGCTGCACGGACCTGACCGTTGAACACCGCTTTCATACGAGCTGAAGCTAGAGCACGTCGCGATCCATTCCGATGCAAGAAACAGGACCCGACGAAAAAGCAAACGACCGAACCTCACAACGAGGTTCGGTCGCAGAGACTTCAGTTCAGACTTCCAAGTCCGGATCACAGTTCGTCCAGGCCGTCGGCTTGCCGAAGGGTCGATCAACGATCACTTCGGAGGCATGCGGATTCCACCGTCGACGCGGATGGACTCCGCGTTCATGTAGCTGTTGGTGATGCACTCCATCACCATCGAAGCGAGCTGATCCGGATCGCCCAGGCGCTTCGGGAAGAGAACGCCCTTCTGGAGGTTCTCCTTGAATGCTTCGCTAGCTTCACCTTCGCCGTAAATTGGCGTATCGATGAGGCCGGGCGCCACGGTATTGACGCGAATGCCCGCTGCCGAGAGGTCGCGTGCGATCGGCAAGGTCATGCCGACCACGCCGCCCTTCGATGCCGAGTAACTCGCCTGGCCGATCTGACCGTCGAACGCTGCAACGGATGCGATGTTGACAATTGCGCCGCGCTCACCATGCTCAAGTGGTTCGGTGGTGCTCATGGCCGTCGCTGCGACGCGGATCGCGTCGAATGAACCAACGAGGTTGATCGCGATGACCTTCTTGAAGGCATCGAGGTTTGCTGCCGAGTCGAGCGTTCCGTCGCGCCCGATCGTGCGCTGCGCCCAACCAATGCCGGCCGAGTTGACGAGCACGCGAACCGGGCCCATCGACTTGGCCATCTCGACGGCGTTGACGATGTCATCGGTGTTGGTGACGTCGACCTTGGCGAACGCACCTCCGATCTCGTCAGCGAGGGCGTTGCCGGCCTCTTCGTTCAGGTCGGCGATGACGACCTTGGCGCCACGCTCGGCCAACATACGGGCCGAGGCTGCGCCGATGCCCGAGGCGCCACCGGTGACGATTGCACTTGCTCCATTGATGTCCATGCGCTCCAACTTAGAGGGCGAATGGTTGCACTCTGCAATCGTCCCTACTCAGGTGGCGGCCCGAGGCTTGCACGGGTATCGACGAGCCGTTCGGGCACGGCTCCAGCGAATGCGGGATCCTCGCCACCACGGAACCAACCGGCCACATCGACCACGACATGGCTGTCCTTGTGGACGTAGATACACACCGTGCCATCTGCGCCGATTGGAGCGACCACGGAGTTCGCTCGGGTACGCCCGAGCTCGAAGTTGACATTGGAAGCAAGCGGTCGGTTCACGCCACACGGCCAAACCGTTGCATAACCCTGGCCACTCGGGTTCACGATGGTGAGGTTCATTGCGAGGGCGGTCGCATCGTCGGGGACCACCAGAGCACCACCGGATCCATTTGTAAGTTCGACACCTCGCACGGCGACCTGTAGTGGCGCCGCTGGCCCAACTGTGGCGAGCGCTGCACCCAAGCCTTCACGAGTATCGACAAGGCGAGTCGGTGTCGCTGCGGTGAACGGGGCATCGGCCGCAGCGCCATCGAAGTAGCCAGCAAGGTCGACGATCACATCGGCCTTTCGGTTGGTGTAGATGCAGATCGTGCCGTTGGGACCAACCGGGGCAACAACCCCGTTGCTCGTCGGATTTGATGCTCGATAATTCACGTTTGAGGTCAACGGCCGATCCGTACCGCATGGCCAAACCGTTGCAAAGCCCTGACCATCGGCGCGGGTCACCGTGACGTTCACCGCAACCGCCGCGGCATCAATCGGGACCGACGTGGACGTGCCGTCCGGAAGCTTCGCATCGACACCGGCAACAAGGATGACGAGCGGCGAGTCCGGCGTGACCTGCACCGACCGACCACCCACGCCACTGCGCGTGTCGATACGACGCTCGGGCAACAATCCAACGAACGGGTCCGTTGCATCCGGGTCGGTCGAGCCGAGGAACCAGCCGGCGACATCGACCACGAAGTCGGTTCCCACCGATGAGTAGAAGCACACGGTGCCCTTGGGACTGATCGGAGCAATCACGTTGTTGGCAATCACCTCACCGGCTTGAGCGTTCAGGCTCGAAACTTCGGGGCGTTCTTCCTGGCATGGCCACACCGCCGCAAAGCCGCGACTTCCCGGGCGCACCATCGTGATGTTCAACGACACGCCTGCAGCGCCTTGGGGAACGACGATCGACGTACCGTTTGGTGCGGTCATCGCCTCGCCGATGATGGGCAGTTCGATGCGTTTAGGCGGTGAGAGATAGTGCCGTGGTGACAGTTCGAGTAGCTGACCACGCAGAAACAGTGCAAATTCTGCCTCGCCAGTGGCGGTGAGGTGTACGCCGTCGCTACTGAACCATCGCGAGGCTTGCGAGGTATTGCTTGCAACGTGCCAGTCGAGCACCGTCAGGTTCCCCCACCGGCTTGGCGCTGCAGCCAACGCGTTGTTCGCTTGCGTATAAAAGAGATTCCCCCCGGTGGTGCGCCGGTCAGCCATGTTGACCCATGCCACCTGGCCAACGCCTCGCGCATTGAGTGCCGTCATCATCGCGTCGATGTCAGATGCAAAGTTCTTCGGGTTGTCGTTGTAGCCCAGTTCAACCAGGACGAGATCGAGCCCACTTGGCAACGAACCCGCCGCCGTCACTCCGGTGGTTCCGCTACACGACTCGTTGGTGGTGCAGCGACTGTCGACTGCATCGACAGTGATGCTCGTATACGTTCCGTCGTTCACACGCATGAACTCACCGTTCGATGCAGTGATGCCGTTACCAACCGAATCGCCGATGAAGCCAAATGATTTGTTGGTGGTGCTCTCGCGAATCACCCGAACCGTGAACCCCGGGGACCGAAAGCCTTGTACATTTCGGAAGTCCCACGCCTGCTGGCGGAATGGTTGGTCGGTTCCGGTTCCGGTGATGACGATGTCGTCGAACCAAATGCCATCGAAACCCTTGTAGTTGGGGCTCGTAGTCGGTTCCATCGAGGCACCCGTGATCTCGCCGAGACCGTTCTGTGTGGCGAACGTGTCGGCATCGATGATGCGCGTCCATCGGTGATACGGGTTCGAATCGGTGTCGTCACCGATGTCATCAACCGGAGGAAACGCTCCCCCGGCCGTGCGTGGACCGTTCGACGCGGAGAACTCTGTCGACACGACCTCACCCGCCTTGGGGTGACCGATTGGCCACTGGCGAATCACATTCGCCGTTGCAACCACCGCGGCATCGGTTGCAACGTGCTCGACCGCAGTGGCGGAACCCGTTGCCGACCCACGCCGAGCTGAGCCTCCGTAGACCTGGCATGACATGGTGTCACAGGTAGTTGCATAGCGAGTGGACGACTCCGGGTAGCTGTAGTCACGGTTCTGTTCAAGTCCGTACGACCTCGCCGCGACTGCCTGAGCCCGGACAGCGTTGGCGCCTGCTCCACCCCCCGCGTAGGCCCAACTGGCGGCGATCTCTTTCGGGATCACGCCACGCACATACGCCTCGGCGAGCACATTGTTGACGACCCGGTTCCCATCCGACGAATTGACGACTTCAATCGCCCCGCGGTAGTGATTGACGGCCCCGCTCGACGAACACACACCGAGTACGTCGCTCCGGTCGGCCGCTGCGCTGTCTCCGGCTGCGGTCGTAAAACGAACAGGGTTCGCGGTGGTCTGGGTATGGGTACCAACCCTGGTCCACGACACCGATCCACCGGCCGCCGCGATCTGGACTCGGGCCTCATCGGCATCATCGCGGTTCCAGGTGCTGCTGTCCACGGGCAGGCCTCGGTCGGCCTGCCACGCGGCGAGTACACCCGCCGTCTGCGGCCCGAAGTAGCCATCGATTGCGATGCCAGCGTCAAAGAACGTTCGCAGGAAACGCTGGACCCGCTGAGCGTCGGCGTTGTATCCCTGTAACTGGACAACCGGGCCGTTTGGGACGGTCAGTGAGCTCGCACTCGGGCAGGCAATCGTCGGCGTGCTGTAGATATCGAAGACTCCCGCAGACGTTTCGACCGCCCGCATCGACGAGCCCCGAAAGCTGCCCCATGCGACGTCGGCGCCGTGCGAGATCACGCCGACCTCACCCATGCCGTCGTACGCGGTCAAGCGGACTTTGATCCGTTGCCCCGCAGCGGTGGCGGCCGAGATCGTGCCGCCGTAGTAATGATCAAGGATCTTCTGCCATCCCCAGCCGTGATCAACCGCATAGCCGTACGCACCCCATTGACTGAGTCCGCGGCCATGTCCGTTGCCGGTGCCGTCGATGACGATTGCGATGATGTCGTCAGCAGCAGCTTCCACCGTTGGAGTGTCGGTCGAGGTGGCCACTGGAACAACAACGAACGCCGCAGCAAGCAGTGCTCCCACCAGCGCAGCGGTTCGACGGTTTCGCCGTCCGCGCGATCTCAGACTGAGCTTGCTCATGACATAAGACCGTAACGTACGAGCGCGCGGTCTCAACGTCAGCATGAGACTTCTTCGGCACCTGTTGCTCCCGTCTTGAGGCTTCACTCCACCCCACCTCGTGTCAGGCATTTGCGTTGCGTCGGGTATTTCCGTTGCGTCGGGTATTTCCGTTGCGTCGGGTATTTCCGTTGCGTCGGGTATTTCCGTTGCGTCGGGTATTTCCGTTGCGTCGGGTATTTCCGTT
>JBLFZD010000230.1:0-5889 GCA_047610085.1 Ilumatobacter sp.
TGCTGAGCCAGCAGCGCCGGGACATGCTGGAGGCAAACGGGGGCACGCTCTTCAATCCAAACTTCGTGCCAACGAACCTCGTCACCTATCTGCGTCCCGACTTGGTTGGCCTCGATGCCACGTTTCCGTTCATCGAACCGACGCGACCGGAGACCACGATTGGCTCCCCGGTCTACGACTTGATTGATTTGACATCGGGCGTGACGGCCACGATGCCGCTGCTCGTGCTGCTCGCGCTCATCGGCACATGGGCGGTAGTCCGGCGTCCGGACCCCACAGTCCGTGCAGTCTGGCCCCTGCAGGCCGGGTGCGTCCTCGGCGCCGGGGCCGTGCTCGTTATTGGTTATTTGGCGAATAGATATCAGAGCGATTTTTTCCCGCTGCTCGCCGTCTCCGCCCTGATCGGCCTGCCTGTCACGGTGCATTGGCAGACCGGACGCCGCGCGACTGAATCGGCCGTTAGCCGAACAATTGGCGGTTCGATCCTCGTCGGCCTCGCTGCGGTCGGTTGCCTCGTCAATCTCGCACTGGGGTACAGCTACCAGCGGGCATACGGTCCCTCGACGCATCCGGACGTGGTTTCGTCGTATGTCGAGATGCAACGGAGTGTCGACCGCATACTGGGCGACGGGGTGCTGGGCGATGTGTCCCAGGCAGCGACATTGACGGACGACAGCGCACTGGGTGACCTCGCGATCATCGGGGACTGCGAAGGTTTGTACCTGAGCGATGGCGGGAAGTCAGCAGATGGCGCTCTGACGATGTGGCGGCTCGTGGAGCGGTCGACGACCAATGGATCTGTTCGGGGCAGCATTGTGCTCGACGTCGACCAGCGGGCGGCAGCGCCACTGGTCCATGTCACGAACGCCGGATCGCGGATCACGGTGGCCCTGGAGGTCGATAACTCAGGCGGCGTGATGACTGCGCTCGCCCTCGCTGATGGAGCCGTGACTCGGGGCCCTGCCCTTCCTCTCCGTGTCGGGACATCTGTGGCCTGGGAAGTGTTTGCCGATCCGATACTCGGACGTTTCGAGGTATTCGTCGACGGCAGATTCGCCCTGTTCACCGAGCTACTCATAAGCGACGACGCTGTCGGTGTCACCGTCGGTCGCAACGTCGACGAACTCGACGAGGTGATGGCAGTCGCCTCGATCGTCGACGATTCTGCATCGTTCACCGGCGCCTGCGAAGGATTGTTCGCAGATCTCGCCCGCCTCGACGACACCGACGCCTCTGCTTCGGTCGATACGGCTGCGTCTTCCACGCTGATGTTCTTGGCGGGTGATGGCTAAGATCGGCACCCATGAAGATTGGCGTGTTGGTGGTGGCCTACAACGCCGAACAGCATCTCGCGCAGACGCTTGACCGGATTCCTTCCGAATTCATTGACCAGATCACGGCGGTACTCGTTTCTGACGACGCCAGCCAGGACCAGACCTACGAAATTGGCGTCAGCTATGGCGCCAGTGGAAGCGTCAACGCCGCGACACTTCCATTGGCGATTACACGGCGCCCCGTGAATCTCGGCTACGGCGGCAACCAGAAGGCCGGGTATCGGTGGGCGATCGAGGCGGGTCTCGACATCGTCGTGATGCTGCATGGTGACGGCCAGTACGCGCCCGAGTTTCTTCCCGAGATCGTTCAACCAATCCTGCGTGGCGAGGCGGACGCCGTGTTTGGGTCGCGCATGATGGAACCAGGTCAGGCGCTCGATGGGGGTATGCCGCGTTACAAGTACTACGGCAACCGCATCTTGACCACGTACCAGAACGCGATGGCCGGAACTGACTTCACCGAGTGGCACAGCGGGTACCGCGCGTACTCGGTCGCTGCGCTTGCGAACATCCCGTTCGCCGATAACTCAGACGGGTTCGACTTCGACACCGAGATCATCGTGCAGTTGGTCGAATCAGGCGCCCGGATCGCCGAGTTGCCCATCCCGACCTACTACGGCGATGAGATCTGCCATGTCAACGGCATCAAATATGCCTGGGATGTCACGAAGCTGGTCACCCGGTACCGCATGCACAAGATGGGCTTTGGTTCAGGTGACCTGACATTTGCCTCCCAGCCGTATGAGATGAAGGCCAGCGTCGATTCCTCGCACGGGCGTCTGCTGAGCTGGATGTCCCATCGGCCGCCGTCGCGGGTACTCGATCTGGGCTGCTCGGATGGTTCTTTGGGGCAGCGCCTGAGGACACTCGGCCACCATGTGACCGGCGTCGATCTCGAACGGGCGCCGGGCGTGGAAGATCGGCTCGATGTCTTCATCCAACACGATCTCGACACGGGTCTTCCCGAGTCGATTGGTGAGCAATACGACGTCGTCCTGTGTGCTGACGTGATCGAGCACGTCCGCGATCCGGCTGGGCTGCTGATTGCTGCCCGGCGTCGGATCGGTCCACACGGATCGATGCTGGCCTCTGTGCCGAACTTTGGGCACTGGTACCCGCGAGCCCGAGTCGGGTTCGGCCTGTTCGACTACGACCGTCGGGGAATTCTCGACGCAACGCACATTCGCTTTTTCACGCGTCGAAGCTTCGAACAGTTGATCAACCGTTGTGGGTTGGCAATTGCCCGACGGGACGCCACCGGACTCCCGCTGGAGGTTGCGGACCGGGGGAGCGATCAGGCACACAATGGTTCAGACGGGGTCGCCGGATCGCGAAAGTTATCGGGCAAGCTCGGTTTGGTTCGGGCTGTCGACCGAGGCCTGGTGAAGCTACGTCCCCAGATGTTTGGATATCAGTTCCTCTACGAACTGGTTCCCGCAGGCACGGACAATCGAAGCCTCGATACGTTAGTCGACTGATGTGACGAACGACGGTTGGGTGCCCTCGCGCCTTGGGTACGCGCCGGGCCTTGATGGGCTTCGCGCCATTGCCGTGTCGGCGGTCTTTCTGTTCCACGCTGGAGTGCTGTCTGGCGGCTTCATCGGTGTGGACGTCTTCTTCGTGATTTCAGGCTTTCTCATTACGTCGCTCATCTTGAGCGAGATTGAAAATAGCGGCCGCCTGGCACTAGGTGCGTTCTGGGCCCGGCGCGCCCGTCGATTGCTCCCAGCGATTTTTGCCGTGACGGCTGCGGCAATTGCGTACTCGGTATGGGAAGGCGGCGCGGCACTTCGCCGAATCGGAGATGACGTGCTCGCCACCACGTTCTACGTTGCGAATTGGGCGCAGCTCGGAGAGGGACGCGATTATTTCGCACAATACGAGTCCGAACCGTTGCTTGAACACGCTTGGTCATTGTCCGTCGAGGAACAGTTCTACGTGGTCTGGCCACTCGTCATCGCCGGCTTGTTGATGCTGGTGCGGCGACTCGATATCTCGCTGCGTCCGGCTGTTGGTGTGGCCGCAGGTGTGGCCGCGGCAGCATCGGTCGCCGCTGCTCTCTGGCTGAAAGAATCCGGTGACACCTCGCTCACCCGCCTGTACTACGGCACCGACACGCGTGCGGTCGGGCTCGCCGTTGGTGCGGTCTTCGGTGCTGTGCTGAAGCCGTCGCAGATCGGGCAACGCACGGGCCCGGGCACGAGACGCGATGTGTGCGGAGTGGCCGCCCTGGGGGGTCTTGCAGCATTCTGCTTCGTGATCGACGGCAGCCAGACCTGGCTGTACGGGCCGGGCTTCCTAGCGGTCGCTCTGCTCAGCGTCATTGCAATCAATGCGGCGCTCGGGCAGGGCCGGCTCGCTCGCCTGCTTGCAGTGCGCCCAGCCGTCGCTCTCGGACGCGTGTCGTACGGCGTGTACCTCTGGCATTGGCCCGTCATTGTCGTGTTGGATACGGAGCGGACGGGGTTGAGCGGCCTGCCGCTCGGCTTGAGCTGGGTGGTCGTGACCGGAGTGCTGACCACAGCATCGTGGCTCCTCGTTGAGTCGCGCGCCCTGATTCCGTCGATGCGTCGCCCCCTCCGGGCGGTCGGCTACTGCGGTGTTGCTTTCCTGCTGTGCGTCGTCGCGGTGTGGGCCTCCAGCGATGCGAACACTCGCGAACAAAACGCTGACTACACAATTCCTTCTGCCGTTGGGATCCCCAAACCGCTGCCGCCGGTGTCCAGCGCGGTCACCGTAACGTCGGTGTTGGGGGCGGACTCCACAGAGCCAAGTCCAGCGCTCACCAGTAGCACGGTGAGCCCGACGACGACGACAACGTCGACGACGCTGCCGGTTCCTGTCGACCGGCCACTGCGGGTGCTGATCCTGGGTGACTCTGTGGCGTTGTCGCTGCGGGACGGACCGGACTCGATTCCGGCCCAGGAGACATTCGACGTGGCGAGCTACGGCACAGTCGACATCCTCAACCGAGGGGTGATCGGCTGCTCGATCGTGGATCAGGGCGCTGGCGTGTTTGAGAATGGCGCGCTCTTCCCCCAACCGGCGCCGTGCCAGGGAGACGATCGTTTTGCCGCCGACGTCGAGCAATTTGATCCCGATGTGATCCTCACGTTGTTCGGGTGGCCCGGGGTGGGGGATCGACGATTCGACGACGGCGAGTTGCTGAGTGCCTGCGATGAGCGATTCGATCGAGTCTGGAAGAGCGACTATCGGCGCCTCGTCGACCGACTGAGTGCGAGCGCGCCTGTGGTTGTGGCAAACATCGCCCCGACAGTCGGGGCGAGTGCAGAGGTCCAGAAAGGGGCCCGGTGTCTCAACGCACTGGTCGCCGATCTCGGTGCCGCAGTCTTCGACTATCAAGGTTGGTTGTGCCCCGAGTACGACTGCACGGTCAGCGCTTCGCTCCGACCCGATGGACTCCACTTCCGGAACGCCGGGCAACTCCAGCGCGACGTCACCGTGACGTTGATGGAGCTTGTCCTGCCGATTGCGGGCTACTGACCCGACTGCGGCAGCATTTTGCTTTGATCCGTCACCGGGGCGAGCAGCGCCGACGCCGCAACGAGAGCGACTGCACTTAACGCAAGACCGTTGAGGTGTTCGAATGATGTGGTCCAACCGGCGCCGGGGAACGGTGCATCGCGCCGCTCGATGAACGTCACTGCAATTGCCACGTACGCGGCCCCGGCAATGCCGGAGACCGCCAGGAGGCGAACGGGGCGGGCCCACCGACGGGCGGCGAGCTCGCACGATCCGATGCCGAGGACCGCGGCCCCCCAGAATGGCGTCACCAGCACCGCAACACCTGTTGCGATCAAGGCGAGCGTGGCTAGGTCGCGCGTCGACGAGCCGTTCACCGGTCGGCCAATGACGTCGACGATGTCGGCTTCCTGCGGCTGGCGCCGGCGTGCAGCAAGAAGCACCCCGGCGCAGGCGAGGACCGCAGCAAGAGACGCAGCGAGGCCGATGGTCACCAGGCGTTGTGCGGTCCAGGTGATGTTGATGGCTTCCGGCCCATTGGTCGGCTCGATCCACCAACCATTGAAGCCGCCGTCGACCACCTCGGGTTCGCCCAGGTCCCCCGATGGGCTTGAAGCTGACCACGCGGCGTTGTGTCCCATCCCGAAGACCAACCAGCACCCTTGCGGACAGTCGACCTCAACGGATCGCTGACGGGTGTCCGACCTGGTGACGACAACGGTTGACGGCGGGTCGGCGGGGGAGACCTCAGTGGGCGCACCGTCGATCGATGACAGCACGACACGATCAACGGTGAAACCGGAGCCTGCAGCCCGGTCGACAATGGTGTGCTCGCCGGTGCCCAATGCCAGCGAGCCACCGCACGTGGTCGCCGTCACTGCTTGCCCCTTGATAAGGGTTGCAGCAGTTGTATCAAATTTGAGGGGCAGCAATGCTCCGTCAACCGTAAGCAGCGGCGCCTCGCATGAGCGGCGGATCGGTCGGTCGGGCGCCAGTCGGGGCGTATCGACGCCGGTCGTTCTGGTGAGTTCGGAGATGCCAGCAGGCATCGTGACCTCATCGCCGTAGCGAC
>JBLFZD010000231.1:0-5861 GCA_047610085.1 Ilumatobacter sp.
CGCAACGACCGGCGTCCGCCGCACGAAGATGGTCCCACGACGCGCCATGATCAGATCCATGAGCGGCCGATTTGCGCCATCCCCGACGGGCACGCTGCACCTCGGCAACCTGCGTACCGCGCTGCTCGCCTGGCTTGCGGCCACGTCGCATGGCCTCGATTTCATAGTTCGGATGGAAGACCTGGACCGAGTGCAGGCGGCGCCCGAACACGAAGCGAGTCAATTAGCCGACCTCGCCGCGATCGGCCTTGATTGGCAGCCCGACGTTGTCCGCCAGAGCGAACGGTTCGATCTGTACCGAGACGCGCTGGCCACGCTTCGCTCGCTCGGCCTTGTGTACGAGTGCTTCTGTTCGCGCCGCCAAGTGCGTGCCGAGATCGAGGCGGCACCGAGTGCTCCGCACCTGCCGCCAGGTTCGTACCCGGGCACCTGCCGGACGCTCACGACATCGAAGCGTGTCGGGTTTGAAGCCGATGGCCGTCGCCCAGCGCTCCGGCTGCGGGCGACCGAGTCGATGTCGAGTGATGATCGGCTGCTGCTTGGTTTCACCGATTTGGTCGTTGGTCATCATGAAGGTGGCGTCGACGACGTCGTGCTGCAGCGCAACGATGGAGTCCCCGCGTACAACCTCGCGGTCGTCATCGACGACGCGCTACAGGGTGTGACACAGGTCGTGCGCGGTGACGATCTCCTCCCGTCGACGCCGCGCCAGATTCACCTGCAGCAGTTGCTCGGTCTCCCCACGCCGACCTATGGACACGTGCCGCTCGTGTTTGGAGACGACGGGGAGCGGCTGTCGAAGCGCCACGGCTCGGTCACCCTCGCCGAACTTCGATCCGGAGCCATGTCGGACCAGGCGATCGTGGAGGTGTTGTTGCGCTCCTGCGGTGTCGCGTTGACAACGCCCGTTGGAGATACGTCATCCCTGCTCAGGAAAGTCGCGGAAGGGTTTGGCATCGGGGCGATCACACCGGGAGTTGCGGTCTTTGCCTCGGCAACGCCAGACGCGGCGAAAGGTGCACCGACGTTCACGCTTGTAAACGGTCCATAAACACGCAGTCTTTGGACAGAAAAGCCTGTTGGGCCGGGCGGAGCAGAGCTAACATTGTGGAAAATGTTCATGGATGAACGACGCAAATCGATGATCGGCACCGGTGTTGTGTTCGGTATTGCCGCGCTTGTCGGCTGCTCGTCGGCAATGACCGGTGGAAACACGGGTGGCGGCGAAGGTGCGTCTGCAGCAGCGACCACCTCGATTGCCGCTCCGGTCACCACCGAAGCACCCGCTACCACCGCCGCTCCGGTCACCACCCACGCGCCGGAAACCACGACCACCACGGCGACGATTCCGCCGACCACGATCCCCGACACCATTCGCACCGTCGCTGCACTCGACGTGCCGATCCAGGCAATCGGCAGCAGCAGCGGTTCTGAAGCTGCTCGTGTGCAGACCCGCCTCCTCGAACTCGGCTTCTGGATCCAAGCCGCCGATGGCGACTACGGCGTAACCACCCGTCAAGCCGTCATGGCGTTCCAGAAGTACAACGGCTTCGATGATCCGTCGGGCAAGGTCGACGAACAGACCGCACAGGCGCTCACGCTCGAAACCGTTCGCCCGCACGCCCGTGCAAACTCCGGCACCCTGGTCGAAGTCGACAAGGGTAAACAGCTTCTCTTCTTCGTGATCGACGGCACGACCGAATGGGTTTTGAACGCCTCGACCGGCAACGGCGAGGCTTACGTCGAGGCCGACCAGAACACCCCGGGCGAAGAAATTGCGGGTGTGTCGCTCACACCGAGCGGCCTCCACGAGGTCAACCGACAGCGTGCCGAGGGCTGGTGGGAAGGCGACCTGGGTCGTATCTACCGACCGAAGTACTTCGTGGGCGGCGTTGCCGTACATGGCTCGAACAGCATCCCGAACTACCCGGCATCGCACGGATGTGTTCGAGTGAGCGTGCCGGCCATGGACTGGGTGTGGGAATCGGGCATCATGCCGCTCGATACCTCCGTCTGGGTCCACGACGGCGCCTGAGCCAGCTCGCTGACGCACCTGCGAGAATGAACACCATGTTGCCCGTCATTGGTTCTGTTCAGCCGTGGAAAGATCCGGCGGTCACGTCGATGAATCGCCTCATGATGGCGCCACCGACTGCGGGTCACGCCTCGATTGCTGATGCACGTGCGGCCAACCCGCTCGACCCGGTGGACGCTCCGTGGCGAACATCATTGAACGGTAAATGGGCGTTCCGTCTGTTTGATCGGCCCGAGAACGTGCCTGCCACAGCAGTCACCAAGCCTGCTGACGGCAAGCAGTGGATCAAGGTTGCCGTGCCGGGCAACTGGACCATGCAGAACGTGGTTGACCAGAATGGTGTGACCGATCTGCCGCAGTACACAAACGTGCAGATGCCGTTCGCTGGCCCGCCGCCGTTGCTTCCTGACCGCAACCCCACCGGCGTATATCGCCGCGACCTCACCGTCGCGAAGAAGTGGGAAGGACGCCGCATCATCCTGCATCTGGGCGGTGCCGAAAGCGTGCACGCGATCTACGTCAACGGTGAGTTCGCCGGCTACGGCAGCGATAGTCGCCTTGACAGCGAATACGACATCACCGACCTCGTGTCCGTGGGCAAGAACGACCTTGCTGTTGTCGTGATGAAGTGGAGCGCCGACAGCTATGTCGAAGACCAAGACCAGTGGTGGATGGGCGGCCTCCATCGCGACGTGTGGATGGAAGCTCGCGCAACAACGCGCATCACGTCACTGATCTGCGACGCCGGGTACAACCACATCTCGGGCGCCGGCAAGCTCACAGTGAAGACCATCGTCGGCGGGGAGCGTCCCGGCAAAGGCTGGTCGGTGCGCACGACCATCGAGTCGCTCCGCAATAAGCGGCTCGCAAAGCCGGTCACGTCCGCTGTGCCCCACCGTCATATCGCGCCGATGGTGTTCACCGGCTTCGACGTCGATGAAACCTTCGACATCGCGGTCATCGACCCGTGGTCAGCAGAGTCACCCAACCGCTACCGGGCACTCGTTGAACTCATCGACCCTGATGGCAAGGTCGCCGAGGTGCATAGCCAACTCGTCGGGTTCCGCTCGATCGAGATCCGTGAGCGCCAGTTCTTCGTGAACGGCCAGCCGATCTGGTTCTTTGGTGTGAACCGGCACGACCATGACCCGGAGCGTGGCAAGGCCCTCACCCTCGAGGACATTCGCAACGACCTCCTCGCGATGCGACGCCACAACATCACCGCAGTGCGCACGTCGCATTATCCGAACGATCATCGCCTCTATGACCTGTGCGACGAGATCGGGCTGTACGTGGTCGACGAGGCTAATATCGAAGCGCACGCATACAACACCAGCATGTGCAACAACCCGGCCTACCGCTCGACTTGGGTCGACCGCGTGTCGCGCATGGTCGAGCGTGACCGCAACCACCCGTCGATCATCATGTGGTCACTTGGCAACGAAGCCGGTCACGGTGTGAACCACGCAGCGGCGGCGGGCTTTGTGCGTCACATCGACCCGTCTCGGCCGTTGCACTACGAGCCGGCGGCCTTCCATGAAGGGTGGCTCGACGGTGGGCGGGTGTCGAGTGACATCGTCTGCCCGATGTACCCGACGATTGCTGACATCGTGGAGTATGGCAACAATCCGCTCGGTGACCGTCCGCTGATTATGTGCGAGTACACCCATGCAATGGGCAACTCGAATGGCTCACTCGCTGACTACTGGGACGCGATTCTGGCCACACCCGGCTTGCAGGGCGGCTTCATTTGGGAGTGGAAAGATCACGGCCTCACCGCCAAGCTGCCGAACGGCAAGAAGGGCTACGCCTACGGCGGCCAGTTCGGCGAACTCATTCACGATGGCAACTTCGTGGCCGACGGGATCATGGCTGCCGACCTCACGCCGCATCCCGCGATTCGTGAAGTCGAGTGGGTCTACCGCCCCGTCGCAGTCGAATCAGTCGGCAAAGCACGGCTCAAGGTCAGCAACCGCCAGAGCTTCTCCGACCTCTCGGCAATGTCGGCAACGTGGGAACTTTCGATCGCAGGCGACGTGGTCCACGCTGGCCGACTCGACGTGGAAGTTGGTCCCCATGAGTCGGCGACCATCGCGATGCCGTGCGCGACGCCCACCGAGACCGATGCCCAACTGAGTATTCGGTGGCACAGCTTGGCGCCAACTGCGTGGGCCCCGAAAGGTCACCTGGTTGCCTGGGATCAAGTCGAGCTGCGGGCACCGAAACGCATCCGCCCTGCAGGCCCCGCGAACGAACCGCGTGCGAAGTCGTCGGTCGACATCGCTGCCATCGAGCCGGTGCTGTCGGTGTTCCGGGCGCCGACGGACAATGACGGGTACAAGTTGATGCCAGACATGACCGCAGAGCACGGCATTGGCGGCCATGCGTACTGGAACTGGCTCGCCGCCGGTCTCGACACCGCCGACGCCACCACCAAGGTCAATCACGCTCACACGATCCAGGTCGCCGACGACGGGTCGGTCACGCACCGTCATCGAGTCGTGGTGCCAGACGCCCTCGCCGACCTTGGTCGTGTCGGTACTCAGTTTGAACTGCCGGCGGGTTTCGATCAGCTGCGCTGGTTCGGCCGCGGCCCCGGTGAGAACTATCCCGACCGCAACCGCGGTTCGATGCTCGGGACCTGGGAGGCCGGTGTCGACGTCGACCCGTATCTCGTGCCTCAAGAGTTTGGCCTGCGCACCGATTGTCGCTGGTTCGAGTTCACCCGCAGCGACACAGGCGAAGTCGTGCGCCTCGACGTGGTGGCGCCGATCGCGCTGCACATCTCAGCGACTCGTTGTACCGATGCTGACCTGCATGCTGCGGCTCACGAAACTGACCTCAAGTCGCGCAAGCAGCTCATCGTAAAGATCGATGTCGCCCACCGCGGCATCGGCACGGCCAGCTGCGGTCCCGACGTGTTGCCGCAGTACGAAATCCCCACCGGCAAGCACGAATTCGCCTACCGCCTCAGCGCCCGCTGACGACCCGACATCTGGTGTCCGACACCAGATGTCGGTCAGCCGGTGCCGGACGTGTGAGATGAAGGAGGCGAGGAGCCCGACTCGTCGGTGACGTTGTCGATGCGGTCGCCGATCCAGTCGATGAATGACGCCTGCACCACGACTTGGAAGACGAAGTAGGCCGTGAGGAGAACGACCGCGATGATCGCGGCCCGCCGCACCCACTTGGTGAGCCGATTCGTGTACTCCGAGATGAGGGGGGCGACCCGCCGAACCGCGGTGGTCGCTCGGTCGCTGAACTCTTGCGCGGCGCGGTCAACCTCTTGACGAGCGGCGATACGAACCTCGTCGACGAGCTGTTGGTTGTCGCGTTGGTTCATCCGCGATGTCACCGCGGTGGCCACCTGTTGCCCCGCAGCGACAAGATCTCGTTCGTCGTGTTCGGCTTCACCCGCTATCAGCTCGACATTGCTTGGTGGGGCACGCCTGATCTCGCTCCAGTCGAATCCGTCCCACCACCGCAGGCTGGTGCGGCTTTCTGGGTCTGGATACCAACCGGCCCGAGGAGCGTCGACGTAGCGCATTGGTCAGCGGTCCCGGTGATCGTCCCGGTTGGGCTGGGGGAGTTCGACGCGATCGTCGTCAGCGGGGATCGGCAGGCCGTCCTTGGGTCGGACCTCGTCTTCGGGATCCTCTGGCCGGATTGCTTCGGTGATCGCTGCCACGGTGCCGAGAAGCCCGGAGAACTCCACGGGGATGACGAGCTTGGTGGCGCGACCGTCCCCGATGCGCTCGAGCGCGGTCAGATACTCAATCGTGAGGACATGTTGGTTGGTGTCGGCCTCTTTGATGCCGGTGAGACG
>JBLFZD010000232.1:0-5839 GCA_047610085.1 Ilumatobacter sp.
GACTCGAACGTGCCGGTGTGGGCGAGCCATATCGACGCTGCGACGTACGGCCAATTGCCAACAACGCATTCATATCGCCTTCGTCTTGGCACGTCGTTGTGGCACGGCGACAAGTCCGCGTTGCACCTTTCGGCTGACGTGATCGAGGTACGCCGAGTCGCATCCGGAGAGACGGCAGGGTACCGCCTGGCTGTGGTCCCCGGTGATGGCCACCTCGTGATGATCGGTGCCGGCACGGCCAATGGAGTGGCGCCGCTCCCTGACGGTCGCAGCCCGTTCCATTTCGAGCGCACTCGCTTGGCGCTCCATGAGTCGCCTCACATGCATACGTCGATGGCTTTCGTTCCCGCAGGTGATGCGCTGCCAGACATCGGTGACCGAGTTGACCTGCAGCGACCGCTCCATGCCACGACCGTTGACGAATACGAATGGTTGTGAGGTGACCACCGCCGAGGACGTCGATCAGGCGGCGTCGACGGTTGTGTCGCCCTCAGAGTCAACCGATCGACTCCCCGGCCCAGATGTTGTGCGCGCCGTCGCCCTGATCGGCGTGGTCATCATGAACTACCACGGATACCTGATCTTTCGCGGGAGCGGAGTCATTCCCAGCGAGACCGCACTTCAACGGTTCTTTCACCCGTTCGAAGGTCCACTTTCGACCCGGTTCGCGTCCACGTTTGTGTTGACCGCTGGAGTTGGCATCACCTTGCTGACTCGCAAGGTCGTGTCCGATCTTCGTGTGGGGCGCGAGAGGGCACGCGAAGCGGTGACAGAGATGCGGTGGCGTCTCGTGCGTCGCGGGCTTGTGCTGTATGTGCTCGGACAGGTCCTTGACGTGATTTGGTCGGGCACGATCATTTTCTTCTACGGCGCGATGTTTGTTGTCGCAGCCGGCCTGTTCGCGCTGTCGTCGCGAGTCATCGTCGCGATCGGCATCGCGGCCGCCCTCGCCGGCTGGTGGATCGAGATGTGGGCGTTTTGGCAGCGCGAAGATGGCCAGAGTGTCTCGTGGCTGTCATCACCAGGGCAGAACTCGATCCGACGGTTTGTGTTTGACCTCATGGTGAACGGTACGCATCCGCTCCTCCCGTGGCTTGTTTTCCTGTGCGCTGGGATCGTGCTTGGAAGGGCGCTGCACATGGCGAATTGGCGGCTCTGGTGCAGCGGCATTGGACTCGGACTCTTTTTTGTCGCGCTCATTTCATCGGAACTGGCAGACACGGCCTTCACCCAGACGCTGCTGTCGCGCCATCCGTACGATCGCGGGCTGGTCTACGTGGCGAGTGCATTGGGCTCGTCGCTCGTCGCCTTTGCTGGTATCTCCTGGCTCGCCGACCAAGCCGCCGGTGCCGAAATCATCGATCCGCTGCGCCGCGCTGGACAGATGACGCTGACGCTGTACATCGCACACATCCTCGTGTTCAATCTGCTCGTCGACTGGCTTGGCATCGTTGAGCCCGATGGGTTGGGCACGGCTCTGGCGCTCGCACTGTGCTTTTGGGTGGTTGCGATCGCCGCCGGGATGCTCTGGAATCGGCGCTTTGGGCGGGGTCCCGTCGAGCGGGTGTACCGCGCCATCGGCGGTTGAATTCACTGGTCCTGAAACATGACCATCGAGGTCGGGAATGTCCTCCAGGTGTGTGGCGTTGCTATGGAGGTGCGCCAATTCTTCAGTTTCCCTGGTGCAGTGAACGAGACCTCGGCGCGCCTCGTCGCTCTCGGTGTTGTTGCTCAAGCGCTGCTGTTTTTTGCATTTCGTGAAGGATGGTTGCTCGTCCCGCTGGTCTACGGATTCAGTGCTCGGGTACTCACTGGGCCGACCATGTCGCCACTCGGTCAGCTTTCCGTTCGTCTGGCCACGCCGTTCGTCGAGCGGCGTTTCGGCGTTGCCACGCGTCGTATGCCAGGACCGCCGAAACGTTTCGCCCAGATGATCGGGCTCGCAGTGACCGCGGGCGCAATGGTGGCTTGGGAAACCGGCGCTACCTGGCTTGCGTACTCGCTCCTGAGCGGCCTGCTGGTCGCCGCATCGCTCGAAGCATTCGCGGCGGTCTGCCTCGGCTGTATCGCCTATTCGGCGATGTGGGGATGCGACGACTGTGACGACATCAGTGAACGTCTCGCGCAGGCGGTACTGCGTGCTCGCGAGACGGCGCCTGTCGATTCCGAGCTTCCGGTGACCACGAACTGATTGCCGGAATGAGGGGGCGCCACGTTCGGTGTCGGACCATTCCCCGCCACACACCCCAACCGTAGGCGACGTCGTTTGGCGTTGCTCGGAGGTCGGTTGCGATCGCAGCGACGGCAACCCAACGGGCGCGCCTCGAAATCAGCGACCCCGCCGCAACGATTGGCCACCAGACGCGTCGGATCGTACTGGCCAGCTGTCGTGCGCTGGCGACCTGGGTACTGAGCGAGAGCCGCACTGCGGTACGTGTGGACACGAATGAAAGCTTGCGTACCACCGCCGCGGTCCCCGCAGCGGCGACCACAGCTGCACTGATCGGGTGACCAAACCCAACCAGGGTCCAAGCCGCTGCAGTCGATCCGTTGGAACGAAATGGAGCGAGCAGGCGGGGGTGCCGAAGAGCGAGTGGGGCCGCAGCGGAGCCATACCCGGCCTGTTGCTTGAGCCGGCTGATCAACGTCGCCCGAGGCTCATGCCAGACGCGGGAAGACGGCTCGAACCGGCACGTCCAGTTGGCTTGATCGAGGCGCCACACGAAATCGACGTCCTCCCCGAATCGCAATCCCTCGTCAAATCCGCCCACTGCATCAAAGGCATCGACCCGGACGACGAACGCCGCAGCCGGCACGTAGCTCACCCGGCTCCCGGCCTGGATGCGGGCAGGTTCGGCTCCGAGGTCGAGCGAGGTGCCCTCGTCGCCGACAACCCGAGGCGCTACGAGGCCAACCTTGGGGTCATCGAAGTGTGGAAGGAGCTTGTCGAGCCAGCTGGCTCCACCGTAGGCCGCCACTTCGTCGTCGAGTAGTTCGAGGTCGGCATCGACGAACGCGATGAGCGCGGTGTCGATGTGGGCCCGGCCCGCGTTGCGTGCTGCGGCTGGCCCCTGATTCCGATCGAGTCGGATGGTGGCGCCAGCGATCGGTGGTGTGGAGCCATCGTCGACGGTGATCTGACGATCGCGGCGGATCAGTCCACCGAGCTGCGGGGTGACGAGCGTGACATCGGCAGCGGTGAAGCGCTGGGTGGGCGACTTCCCTGCAACTGGATGCACGGCTCCAGCATCGAGAAGTCGATCGACCAGCGATGAGTTACTCACTGCGTCGCCGGCTTCGATTGCGGAGGCGATGGAAGCGCCCGCAACGGTGAGTCGAAACATGCGCAGTGGTGATCCGGCCAACACAATTCGGCCATCGCAGCCAGCGCGAGTCCACGTCGAGTCGACGACGAAGTTTCGCTCAAGCATCAACGTCTGGCGCCCGTTGTCCGACATTGCGTGTCTGACACTCGATGTCGGTGCCGCCCGGTGTTTGGGGCTGGTCATTCGGCATCTGCGACGAGCTGACTCGGCAGTTGCATTGGTGTTGGGTCGATCGGACGCCACTGTTCGATGGAGAGAACGAGATCGTCGACGAAGTCATTGATGAATCGTTCGCCCTCGGTGCCTGACGCGCCACCGGGATCGCCGAGTACGCCGTTCGGACTCACATGCTTCACACCGTGATTGCGCAGGGCGGGCAGGATCGCGTCGAGCGGCGTATCCGGCCCGGTCTCGGCGAGTTCGAGGCGAACCAGTCCCGGATCGATAGCGAGCATGAGTGATGTTTCGATACGGCCTGCATGCAAGTCGGGTGGGCCGCCATCCTGGCGGCGGCGCCACTTCGGCCACCAGGACACGACACTGCGGCGCTCCGAGGTGAGCAATTCGACCGCAGCGGTCAGCGCCTCATGGTTCCCGCCGTGGCCATTCACGAACACGACACCCGCTGCCCAGTCGGCGCTGCGCCCGAGTTCGATGGCGACCTGGGTCATGACCTCGGAGCCGATTGACAAGGTGCCTGCGAACCCGGCGTGTTCACCCGAGGCAGAGACGGCGATCGTCGGCCCGAGTATCAACCCGGTGGTGCGATGGAGGGCCCGTCCGGCGATCTCCTCGGCGACAAGGGTGTCGGTGTTCAGCGGCAGATGCGGGCCGTGCTGCTCGGTTGACCCGACCGGAATCAGGATGATCGGCGACAGCGTGCCATCGACGTCGGCCATGAGACGCGTCGCGACGTCGACCTCGTTCCATGTTGTCTCACCCAGTCGCATGCACGTCTCAGTTTCGTGACGGCGGCGAGAAGCCGTCAGGAATCACGAGGTCGTCGGGCGAGAGTTCCTCTATCGAGGATTTGCCCATGCCAAGCATGTTTGAGTCGATACCCATGCGGAGCACGTCGAGAACGTTTTCGACGCCGGCTTGGCCGTTGGCGGCGAGGCCCCACAGGTACGCACGGCCGATCATTACGGCTTTTGCACCCATTGCCAGCGCTTTGACCACGTCGCTGCCACGGCGGATTCCAGAGTCCATCACGACTTCGATCTCGTCACCGACCGCAGCGACCACTTCGGGCAGCACTCGAATGGGAGCAGGCGTTCCGTCGATGTTGTTGCCGGCGTGCGTCGAGACCGAGATGGCCGATGCGCCAGCGTCGGCGGCGCGCCGGGCTTCGTCGGCGCGGTTGATGCCCTTGACCATGAAGGGGCCGTCCCACTGCGAGCGGAGCCAGGCGACGTCTTCCCATGTGGGGGGAGGGGTGCCCATCCACGTTCCGTATGCCTCGAAGAATCCGGGCACCGGGTCGCTGGACGACACTCGGAAGTTGGGCACGCCAAGCTGGGGGATGGCTCCGGATCGCAGCCAGTCGAGCAGCCACCGCGGACGCAGGAGTGCTTCGGGCCCGTGCTTGATCATCGTCTTGAGGCCGACGGCCTCGGGGATCGCCGGGCTGCCCCAGTCACGCGAGTGCACGAATGACCAGTCGAGCGTGAGGATCATGCCGACCGCACCGTTGGCTTTTGCCCGTTCCATGCGTCCGACCATCGAGTCGCGGTCGCCAGCCCAGTAGATCTGGAACAAGGTCTGTGGATTGGCAGCGATGACCTGATCCATCGGCTGCGACGAGAACGAGCTGAGTCCCATGACCACGCCACGGGCAGCAGCGGCACGGGCAACAGCAACTTCACCCTCGGGGTGGACCGCCTGCACTCCGGTCGGGCTGATCATCACCGGCATCGACATCGGCTGGCCCATCACTTCGGTCGCCATGTCGCGGGTGGCTGGTTGGCCAGCAGTGAGCGGCCGCAATCCCAGCTCATCGAAGGCTGCACAGTTGTCATCGCGGGTGACGCCGCGTTCGGCGCCAGCGATGAGCGCACCGTAGACCGACTTCGGCAGACGCCGCTTCGCTCGCTTCTGCGCGACAGCGATCGATTCGAACCACGGATTGAACCAAGGATTTTCCACCCCCCCATCGTACGAGCAGCGGACACGAGCCACCTAAGCCTGCGCCCGGTACACCGTTGGCTAGCTGACGAACCAGATCGTTGAGTCGGGCGGAATCACGCCAGGAGTGTGCATTTCCGCCGGTTGAGAAGCGAATATGGGGATCGAGATCTCGAGGTGGTCGTCGGTCAGGTTGAGTGCGATTGGTATTGAGGTGACGTTCGTGACGGCGATGAGGTCGCCTCGGCGCACTGCCACCAACCCGTCACCGAGTTCGATGACCGCGGCAACGAGGCCCTGCGGTGTGGCGAACTCGGCGCGAGCGTCGATGACCTCCCGGTACAACTCGAGGATCGAGTCGTCGGTGCCATCGAGTTCATCGACCGCCG
>JBLFZD010000233.1:0-5826 GCA_047610085.1 Ilumatobacter sp.
CTCGGCAGAGGCAACGCCGGTGATCGACATCGTCACGTATCTCGTCGATGTCGCGTGCTGGTATCTGGCCCCTCAGGTTCCGGTCGAGGTCGTGTCACGGGGCCACGGACGCGTGTTCCGCGAGAACGGGTTCGACATTGACGACGTCGCGTTCTCGATGATTCGTTTCAGCGACGGAACCGTCGTCGATGCCGGCGTGTGTTACATGCTGCCCGAGAATTTCCCAACGTCCGGTCAGAGCATCAGATTCGATGTGTTCGGGACCGACGGTGCGCTGATGATCGACGATGACCACCGCGATCAGATGATGTACACCGAGCACGGCTATCGGAACTCGTACACGGAACAAGTGTTGAACTTTGCGTTCCTCGGCAGCCGGACAACCGGGGAATGGGTTGGCGACACCATGTTCGGCCGGCTGGCCAACGAGACGCGAGCGTGGATCGACTACTTAGTAACCGGCACCGACTGTCACATCACGACGGTTCGCGAAGCGCGCACCGTGCTGGCCGTGACGCTCGCGATCGAGGAGTCGCTCGCCACCGGCGATGCCGTCAAGATCGCGCCGCTGTGACCCGAATCGCCGTCGTCTCAGCCGGCGCAATCGGCAGCAGTATCGCCGCGGATCTCACCGAGGCGAACCTCGACGTGACGATCATCGACCAATGGCCCGCACATGTCGAAGCAATGCGTTCCAAGGGGCTGCGAATCACGATGCCCGATCGAGTTCTGCACGTCGACGTGAACGCCCATCACGTCTGCGACCTGTCCGTGCTGAAGCCGACGTTCGACGTCGTCTTGATGTGCGCCAAGTCGCAGGATACGACATGGCTGACGCACCTGATCGAGCCATATCTCGCCGCCGACGGCGTCCTCGTCGGCGTCCAGAACTCGATGAACGACGACCTACTCGCAGACATCGTCGGCCGGGATCGGACGATGGGCTGCGCTATCGAACTCTCGGCTGACCTCTTTGTTCCGGGCGAAGTGATCCGCAACACACCACGTGACGGCACCTGGCTCGCCATCGGTGAGCCCGACGGTTCGCTCACCCCGCGCACCGAGATGATTTCGACGGTTCTGGGGCATGCCTCGGTGGTCGAGGTGACGACAAAGATCGCCAGCTTGAAGTGGAGCAAGCTCATCGCCAACTCGATGAGCATGGGGCTGTTCGGTTTGTTCGGCATGTTGAACTGGGACGCGTTGAGACTTCCGGGTATCCATCAGATCCAGATCGCGCTCGGTCGAGAAACTGTGGCCGTGGGCGAGGCGCTCGGCTACGACTTCGAACCGATCTTCGGCTTGACGGCCGAAGACTTTGTCGGTTCGGTCGACGAGCGTCTCAGCTTGGCGGTCGAAACCCTGATGCACCACGTCGGCCGAGAGTCCCAAACCGCGATCGTGGTCGACTACAAGAAAGGCCGGCGCAGCGAGTACGACTTCATCAGCGGCCTCGTAGTGCGGATGGGTAACAAGACCAGCATCGAGACGCCTTACAACGCCATCGTGACCGATCTCCATCGCCACATTGACCGCGGAGAAATCCCAATGGAGCCAGCGAACTTCGACCGGCTCATCGCTCGGATCCAAGACCTCGAGAGCACCGTTCCCGCTGCTCAGTAGGGGGCTTCCTCGCCGGCGATCGTGATGCGGTGCATCCGCCAGCGGCGGCCCGCGTAATCATCGATCGCGTAGTGCTGGCCGCAACGGTTGTCCCAGATGCCAAGCGTCCCCTCGCGCCAGCGAACGCGGCAGGTGAACTCCTGGCGCACGCCATGCTGCTTGAGGAACTCGACCAAGGGGCGCTCTCCTCGGCGGTCATGCCCTCGAATTCGACAGAGTGGGCGCCGACGAACAGGGCCTTGCGTCGACTCTCCGGATGCGTCCGCACAACCGGGTGAGCGGCGCGTACTTGCACCTTTCCTGGATCCTGTTGTGTCATCCTGTGCAGTTCGTTGACGCGGGACACCTTTCGGTCCCCGATGTTCAACACACGCAGGCCCGAGAGGACCCGCTGCATCTCCGCCGAGAGCGAGTCGTACGCCTGGTACATGTTGGCGAAGACTGTGTCGCCGCCGGTGAATGGAAGCTCCAGGGCGTAGAGCATCGTGGCTTTCGGAGGGATCGCGAGGAAGCTCGAATTGGTGTGCCACTGGTTGCCGAACGCGTACGTGTCCTGCTCAGTCTTCAGAATCTCCAGAATCTCAGGGTGAGTCGATAGTCCTTCCATAGAGGGGTACCGAACGATCTCACCCCACCGCCGCGCAAACGCGAGGAACGCATCTGGCTCGAGGGTCTGGTCGCGGAAAACGATCACCTGGTACTCGACGAAGGCCCGGTGGACTTCAGCGAATTCATCCGTGGTGAGCGCGCCGACATCGACGCCGGACAGCTCGGCTCCGAGCGAGCCGGCGATCGGGCGCACCTCGACGAAACGCTAGTTCTGCGCAGTCATAATGATCCCCGATCACGGTCTGTTGCGCTGACGCTTGGATCATATATGATCTAGTGGAAGGGTCAGCTTCCCACCTGCGCCAGACGGCACAACGGGCGAGGCCAGAGGGTTGATCCACGAATGAGCAGCACGAACAGACTTCGACGCATTGGCAGAGGTGCCATGGTCGACACGTCTCCGCTCCGGCTCGTACCCGGATATCGGTGGTTGTTTTCCGGGATGCTGCTCGCGCAAACTGGTCGCCAACTCACCGTCGTTGCGGTCCCGATCCAGATTTTCAGCATCACCGGTTCGACGTTGGCCGTCGGCCTGCTCGGCCTCGCCCAGCTCCTTCCGCTGCTCGCCGTCTCACTGGTCGGCGGAGCACTCGCCGATGCCGTCGATCGAAGGCTGTTGCTCATCGTGGCCGAAGTGGTCCTGGCCCTCTGCGGGCTTGGTCTGTGGTGGAACGCCCTCGGGTCGACACCGCTACTCTGGCCCCTGTACGTGCTCAGCGCGATCAACGCCGGTGTCAGCGCGATTCACAATCCAGCGCGCCAGGCGCTGGTACCGGGCCTCGTTGGTCGCAAACTTTTCCCCGCCGCACTGGCGCTCAATCAGACTCAGACGAACCTGGCCAAGACGGGCGTCCCTGCGCTCGGCGGACTGTTGATCGTTACGGCCGGTCTGCCGGCCACGTATGCGGTTCAGACCGTCACGTTCCTGCTCGCAGCCGCGGTCATCTCGCGCATCCCGCCCGTCGATATCGAGGGCGGCAAGCGCGTGTTCTCCGTCCAGTCGATTCGCGAGGGGCTGAGCTTCCTCAAGTCGCGCCGCCTGCTCCAGGCAGCGATGCTGATCGATCTGAGCGCAATGGTATTCGGGATGCCGACGGCCCTGTTCCCGGCGTTCGGCACTGAAGTTCTCGGAGGCAATGAATCCACTGTCGGGCTGCTCTTCGCCGCACCGGGCGCCGGAGCCCTCGTCGCAGCCTTCACGTCTGGATGGGTGCCGCGCGTCCGACGACAAGGCCGGGCGGTCGCGATTGCCATCACCTGCTGGGGACTCGGCATCGCCGTCTTTGGGCTCAGTCGCTCGACCATTCTGGCCCTGGCGATGCTCGCCTTCGCTGGCGCCGCCGACGTCGTGTCGGCCATCTTCCGCCAGTCGATGATCCAACTGTCGGTTCCTGACGCGATGCGGGGCCGGCTCTCGTCGATTCACGGCGCGGCAGCTGGCGGCGGGCCGGCCCTCGGCGACTTAGAGGCCGGGGTTCTGGCTGAGCTGACGTCGGTCAGGTTCTCGGTGGTGTCGGGCGGCGTGGCCTGTGCCGTCGGAGCGTTGGTGATCACGCGCTGGAGTCCACAGTTCCTCCACTACCACCACACCCCCGACGAGCCAGAGGATCCATCGACCGCACGTCTGCCGACCGGGGCGTCGTCGTGAGCGCACCAGGTCGGGACGTCCTCTGGGATGTCGAGGAACCACACGCGTCGGGGCAGCATCTGAGTCGACCCGTCGTCTATCTTCTACTGGTCTACGCCGTCGTCGTGCTCGGCCTCAACTGGCCGATCATGACGACCGGGCTACGTTCCATCACGCCGATCTGGATGGCGTCGTTCCGTACCGGCGGTGCAGCCCTGGTGGTTGGCGCAGCAGCAGCAGCGACACGCAATATCGTCATTCCGCCGCGGCGCGATGTGCCGATGATCCTGTCCATTGCGATCTTCCGTCTTGCAACGCTGATGACGTTGGTTTTCTTCGCGTTGCGGCTTCTTCCGGCCGGCCGCGCGTCGGTCCTCGTCTGGACAACCGCGCTCTGGACGGTTCCGATCGCGGCGGTGTTCCTTGGCGAGCGGATTTCGGCCCAGAAATGGGTCGGCCTGTTGGTCGGACTCGGCGGCATCGTCGTAATCTCGGAGGTCTGGACCAACAACTGGCGCGAGCCAGGCGTCGTCGTCGGTACCGGGCTCCTTCTGCTGGGGTCGATCGTGAACGCGTCCACGGCCGTCCATATCAAGCGCCACCGCTGGACGATCACCCCGTTGCAGGCCCTGCCATGGCAGTTGGTCGGTGCGGCCGTCCCACTCACGCTGCTCGCGTTGCTCGTCGACGGCGTCCCGCACATCGAGTGGACTCCACAATTGGTCGGAGTCCTGCTGTACCAGGCCGGCCTCGCAACGGGCACAGCGTTCCTGGCGCAAATCGTCGTATTGCGAAACCTCTCGGCGGTGTCGACCAACCTCTCGATGATGGGCGTTCCGCTCATTGGCGTCGTGTCCTCGGCCGTTGTGCTCGGCGAGACCATCACCGCCGCACTCTTGATCGGCATGGCGCTGGTCCTCACCGGCGTCTCGGTCAACCTGTTGTCGGATCGATCGGGCCCGGTCAGTGCCGCCCCGCAGGCGACCACGATTTCACCACCCACCACTGCCCACCCGAGGAGAAACAAATGAAAATCACCAAGGTCGAAGCGCTCCATCTCACCATTCCCATGACCTCTCCGTTCCGCAAGGCGGGGCGCGTCCAGCACGATGCGGACAATGCCCTCGTTCGCATCGAAACCGATACCGGCCTCGTCGGGTGGGGTGAAGCTGCGTCGGCGCCGATGCTGACCGGCGATACCGGTGCGCGCATCGCGTCGGCAATCGAATTTCTCGCAGAGTTCCTCATCGGCCAGGACCCCTGCTCGATCGCTGCCATCCACGCTCGACTGTCGAAGGCAATGCTGCACAATGACAGTGCGGTGTGCGCAATCGACATCGCGTTGCACGATCTCAAGGGCAAGCACCTCGGAGTTCCCGTGTACGAACTGATCGGCGGACGAAGCCGTACTGCTCTGCCGCCGTCGGTCGGCCTCAACGCCGAAACCGCCGAGGCTGCGGTAGCTGCTGATTGGAAACAACGCGGCGTACGCGCGTTCAAGGCCAAGGTCTCGGTGTCTGACCCCGAGTCCGAGCGGGCCGCTCTTGCCGAGATCAGGGCCGCCATCGGCGACGACGCCGAACTTGCCATCGATGCGAACGGAGCCTGGGCGCCGGCACAGGCACTTGCGTTTCTCGAGTCGGTCGCCCACCTCGATCTTGCATTCTGCGAGCAACCAATCGCAGCGGGAAGCCTGAGTCGGCTCGAGTCGGTTGCCCAGCGCAGTCCCGTACCGATCTACACCGACGAGAGTCTCACCGAGCCACTCGACCTCATCGTGCAGGCTGAGGTCGGCGTGGCCGGCGTGAGCATGAAGACAATCAAGATGGGCGGGATCACGGGATTCATGGCGGCAGCCAACATTGCACGGATGCTGCGGCTCGGTGTCAACGTGGCCGGCAAGTCGGCGACGTCCAGCATCGGCGGTTCTGCGATGTTGCACATCGGGACCGCTCTGCCCGAGATGA
>JBLFZD010000234.1:0-5823 GCA_047610085.1 Ilumatobacter sp.
ACTTGCATGGCAGAACCGACTGACGGCACCAGCGTGGTCCGCGGAACCCAACGTTGGGCATGCGGCGCTCGTCGAGCTGGAGCGGCGTGGGAAATTGCATGCGCTCGTCACGCAGAATATCGATGGGTTGCACCAGAAGGCGGGCAACGACCCGTCGAAGGTGGTCGAGGTGCACGGCACGGTGTGGTTCACGCGTTGTTGGGGCTGCAAAGATCAACGTCCGATGGAACAGGCCCTCGAACGCGTGCGCGCGGGGGACGCCGATCCGAGTTGCCTGCTGTGCGAAGGGATTCTGAAGAGCGACACGATCAGCTTTGGTCAGGCGCTCGTACCTGAGGTCATCGACCGGGCACTTCAGGCGAGCGACGAGTGCGACGTTCTGCTTGCTGTGGGCTCGAGCCTTTCGGTGTTTCCTGCCGCGAACTGTGTCCCCCGGGCGAAGGCCGGCGGTGCCAAGGTCGTGATCGTCAATGGTGATGAGACATCGATGGATCGCTACGCCGACCATCGGCTGCTGGGGCCGATCAGTGAGATTCTTCCCGCGCTGATCTGAAGGACGCTCAGCGACGTGCTCGGCTGGCGAGCAGCGCGCCGCCGATCACCAACACGATTCCGGCGAGGGCCAGTGGGGCAACGGTGTCGTTGCGGAACGCCACCCCGAGGGCGAGCGAAACGACGGGGATCAAGTAGGTGATGAAGCTCGCCCTGGTGGAACCAACCCGCCCGACCAGGCTGCCCATGATCGCGAATGCAATGCCAGTGCCGAACACTCCAAGAACGAGCACCGCGATGAGCGGGCCGACATCCCACGATGCATCACCGATGTCCCACAGCCCGTACGGCAAGGTCCAGACCGTCGCCAGAGAGAGCATCCGAACCATGAGCGGGAGTGAGCCGTATCGCTGCTGAAGCGGGGCAGCAAGGTTGATGGCGAACCCGTACGAGACGGTCGCAGCGAGCACGAGACAAACGCCGCGCGCTTCGCTGGCGCCATCGCTCACCGAGGGAAGGCTGATCAGCAAAATACCCACGAAACCAACGAAGATGCCTGCAAGCAGGGCGCCCTTGGCCCGCTGGCGGAGAAGCACTGCAGCGACGGTGGCGGCGAAGATGGGTGTTGCGCCGTTCAGTAATCCGGTCACCGACGAGTTGATGTATTGCTCGGCGATCGGAAAAAGCGTGAATGGAATGGCGACCCAAATCACCGACAGAAGCAGAAGTCGTGCTCGGTCGTCGGCGGAAATGGTGACCTTGGGCTTCGGGAGCAGCAGCAACGCCGCGGCGCCAGAAGCGATTCGCAGCAGGGTGATCAGGCCGGGCGGGAACGCGTCAAGGCCGATGTCGATGAGCAGGAATGACGAGCCCCAGATCGCCGCAACGCTGATGAAGAGGGCCCAGTCCTGGGGTGTGAAGGTCCCGTCGTTCGCGGCGGTGGACTGTTCGAACAGCTTGCGCTGTGTCGTGGGGGTTCTCACAACATCACGTTATGGCGGCCCACCGCCGGTCGGGTCGCCGGTTTCGGACAAGGGTGGGGGTGAACCCGCCAGTGTTGGGTTGAAGGCTGAGAGGGAATTCGTGGGCGATGGCCATGGTTGTTCAATACCCGACCGAACCACTCGACTTTCTCCGTTAGGCTTTTTCACATGGCAACGTTCCGTGACCTGCTTTCTGCAGCCAAATCAGCGATCAACGAGATCGACACCGACACCGCATCGACCAAGATCGATGACGGCGCGCTCATCCTCGACGTCCGTGAGCCGGACGAATACGAAGAAGGTGCCCTTCGCGGAGCGATGCACATCCCACGCGGTCACCTTGAAGCCCAGATCGAAGGCCGCATCATCGACAAAGACTCGCCGGTCGTCGTGTACTGCGCTGGCGGCGTCCGTTCGGCGTTTGCTGTTCAGACACTCGAGGCGTTGGGCTATACCAATGCGTTGTCGATGGAGGGCGGCTACGGCCGCTGGAAGGACGAAGGGCGTGACTGGAAGAAGCCCCTGACCCTCACCCCCGAACAAAACAATCGCTACAAGCGTCACCTGCTTTTGCCTGAGGTTGGCACCGAAGGCCAACTCAAGTTGCTCGACGCCAAAGTGCTGCTACTCGGTGCTGGCGGTCTCGGTTCGCCCGCCGCGATGTACCTCGCAGCTGCTGGTGTCGGCACACTTGGAATCGTCGACATGGATGACGTCGACGCATCGAATTTGCAGCGTCAGATTCTGCACAACACGGACCGCATTGGCGACCGCAAGGTTGATTCCGCCAAGAAGACGCTGGTGGGCCTGAACCCGGATGTCAACGTCGTCACCTACGACACTCGCCTTGACGCCTCCAACATCATGGAGATCATTGACGGGTACGACGTGGTCGTCGATGGCGCCGACAACTTCCCGAGCCGATACCTGCTCAACGACGCCAGCGTGAAGCTCGGCATTCCCGTCGTGCACGGATCCATCTTCCGCTTCGAAGGCATGGTCAGCGTGTTCCACCCCACCGAGGGTCCGACATACCGAGACATGGTGCCCGAGCCTCCTCCTGCCGAGCTTGCCCCGAGCTGCGCTGAGGCCGGCGTGCTCGGCGTGTTGCCCGGCATCATCGGATCGATTCAGGCGCTTGAAACAATCAAGGTCATCCTCGACCTGGGCGAGCCGTTGATCGGTCGCATCCTCACGGTCGACACCAATGACATGGAATTCCGCGTTTTTAACTTGAAGCCAAGCCCGGACAACGAAGTGACCTACGCAAATCGTGATCGCATTCGGATCGAAGAGCTTGACGGGCTCTGCGCCCCTGGCCTCGATCACTGATTGCTTGGTTCGAGCGTCATCGGGCACATACCGGAGTCAAGCGTGCCCCTCTCGGTAGGTTCGAAGCAGTGCACGGACGGACACAATCCTTTGCGTTTGCCGACTCGACGCTCGATCAGGAACTCGACGCGCTCCTGGTGTCGGGAGGCGACGAACGCCTCACATTGGATGTGGACGGTCGCAATAAGTATCACCTCGACCCGCGGACATCTGCTGGGGTCTTTCAACGAGGCTCGTGTACGTGCTCACCTCTGAACGACGGGGGGCGGCGTGCTGCGGCCCATGCGCTCGCACGGCTTCGGTCGGGCGACGTAGATTTCACTGAGCTGCTCTTCGAGCAGCGCGTCCGGCTGTCGAAGATTTTCTTGCCCGGACCTCACGGCGAAGCTGACGTCATCTTCGCGCCGTCCGGCAGTGATCTTTGCTACCTGCCGCTGCTCTTCTCCTCCGTGGTCGATCCGGGTCGCAGGATCGTGAATGTGGTCGCCACCAGCGAGGAGTTGGGATCGGGTTCGCTGCTCGCCCACGATGCCCGTTTCTTTGCAGCCGAGACCCAGATCGGTGAAGGTTGCAAGATCGGCGATCCGGTGACGGCTCGCCTCGACGTCGAAAGTGTGTTCCTTCCTGCCCGTGACGACCAGGGTGGGATCGTTGATCAGGGTGGAGAAATCGAGCGATTAATCGCCGCGCGTGACGTTGACGACGTGCTCATCATCAACCTGGTGATAGGGAGCAAGTCGGGCATCGAGAACGGGGTGCGCATCGTCGAACGCTTTGGTACCGACGACATTATTTGGACCGTCGACCTCTGCCAGATGCGGGCGCGCCCGGCACTGTTTGAGCATCTTCTTGGGTTGGGTTGTCTGCTGCTCTGCACCGGATCCAAGTTCTATGAGGCGCCTCCGTTCTGTGGTGCGATGTTGGTGCCAGAGGTGTGGATGAAGCGTTTGGCCGCCGCCGACGTCGCTCCTCCCGCCGGGTTTCACGACATCTTCTCGATGTTCGATTTTCCGCCTGCGCTCGCGTTGCTTGCAATGGCATTCCCTGCGGTGGAGAACGTCGGGTTGTCGCTGAGGTGGGAAGCGGCACTCACGGAGATGGAAGCGTTCGACGACGTTCCGGTGGCCGACTCCGCAGCGGCGATCGCATCGTGGCACGATTGTGTGATCGAGCGAATCAAGAAGTCCTGCGTCCTCGAACTGCTTGGCGATCAGGAACAGACGAATGACTCGATCGTGTCATTTCGGATCCGTACAGCGGATGGCGGCTACCTCGACCACGAGGAGTTGGCTGAGGTGCATCGGCGCCTCGCTGCGGACGGTGCACCGGAGATCCTTCCGTATCGGCGAGCCACGATCGGTCAGCCGGTGGCCTATCCGACCGGCTCGTTCCTTCGTCTCGCTCTTGGTTCGTCGGACGTTCGGCGTGCCGTCGCTTCGGGTTTCGATGCGGCATGCGACCTGGCGTTGATCGCTGCGGTCGAGCAAACGGCGGGCCAACTGCGATGAGCCATGACGACGTGCTGCGCGAAGCGAGGTCACGCGGACTTCTCGACGACGCCGACTCAAGCGTGATTTTGTACGACCTCGATGTTCTCGAACGTCAGGTCGATCGTGTGAAAGCGTCATTCCCCGATGCTTCGTGGCATGCCGTTGCGGTGAAGTCGAATCCGCTGATGTGCGTGCTGCGCGAACTGGCCGAGCTTGGCATGTATGCCGAAGCCGCCTCCGCAGAGGAACTGGGGCTCGCGAGCGCAGCTGGATTTGGCGATCGGACCGTATGGGACTCCCCGGCGAAGACTCGCGGTGAGATCGAGGCGGTGATGTCGGCGCCGCCAGCACTCATCAACGTCGATTCGTTCGCCGAACTCGATCGGTATCCCCCCGGGAATGTTCGCCTCGGTTTGCGGGTCAACCCGGAGCAGCGGCCCGACACGATCAGTTCGCTCGCCACGGGGGTCGCCGGGTCGAAGTTCGGCGTTCCCATCTCCGAGCGTTCGCGAATCATCGAGGCGTTCGATGTCGAATCACGCCTTTCGGCGCTTCACGTACACAGCGGATCAAACTCACGATCGCTTCAGCCGATGGTCGATGCTGTCGCTGTGGTTGTTGGAGTGGCCGACGAGATCAACGATCGTCCGTCGACACACGGTCGGATCGACACCATCGACATCGGTGGTGGCTTGCAGCACACGGACCACGCGGATCATCCGTTGTCAGTAGAACGCTACGCGGCGCTACTGGCCAGCGAGGTGCCGGCGCTCTTCGACGGCCGATATCGGATCGTGACCGAGTTCGGGCGTTTCCACCACCTCGGTGCCGGCCAGACCGCCACTCGGGTGGAGTACGTGACGACTTCCTCGGAGCGGACGCATGTGGTCGTTCACGTCGGGGCCGACTCGTTCGTGCGCGAGGTGTACGACGCCGAGAACTGGCAGGTCGAATTCGTTGGCCGAACCGGTGTCCGTGAAGGTGACGACAATTTCGACGTGGTTGGCCCGCTGTGTTTCGAAGGGGACGTCATCGCTCGGTCAGTCCCTGGGCCAGTCCCGGAACCGGGGGACTGGCTGGTGGCAGGCCATACCGGAGCCAACACGTTCGCGCTCTGGTCACGTCATTGCAGCCGGCCGTTCCCGACCGTGCTGCTGTATCGGTCGAGCGACGTGGCCACCTCGGTCCGCATCGGTAAGCGACGCGAAACGCTGGACGACATCGTCGCGTTCTGGTCCTAGTCGAGGAATTCTGGTTCACGAGCAACGAGCTCGTCCCAGAACGGCTGGAACTGGAACCAGCCTGCTGTGTCGCTGCCCTGCAACCTGAGACCGTCTTCGCAGAAGGCTTCGGGTATCTCGATCGGCGTTCCTGCAGCTTCGGCGACGAGCTGGCTTTGACAGGCGCGCTCAAGGGCGATGAACCACCAGACGGCAGCATCGACCGAGCCGCCCGTGGTGATCAGGCCGTGGTTCTGATGGATCATGGCCTTCTTGTCACCGAGGGCTGCAGCCATCTTCTGGCCG
>JBLFZD010000235.1:0-5801 GCA_047610085.1 Ilumatobacter sp.
AGGCTGCCGGTCGCCGTGCTTCGGACATCGGAAAACTTGCCGCCGACGTAGACGCGATCGCCAGTGGTGGCTATCGCCAAAACGGACGCGTCAACCTGTGGTTCGCTGTCGCCGATCTTCAAAACGCCCCGCACACCGCCTGCGATTTCAGCGGGTCGGTCGTCGAGGCCGGGAACCAGGGTTTGTGACGGAACGCCCGTGTCGGGTATCGCCGCCAGCGAAGGGGTCGAGATCTGCGGTCGGAGGTACACCTGAGTAAAGGGGATGGCATGCTGCTCACTGGCGAGTTCCCACAGAAATGACGTCGAGTTGTTCTCACCGTTAATGTAGCCCGAATAGGAGAACCCGGCGAGGCCTCCGTGGCTTGACCATGGATAGGTAAACCATGCGTCCGCGTGCGTCGAACTCCGAATGCCGGCACCCGACTCACCCGACATCTCGATCTTCGAGTCTTTGGTGTTCGACCCGGTGCCTGCCATACCGTCGATTGAGAAGCTGTCCATTCGGTGTCCGCCGCCAACGGCCCATGACCAGCTGGTCAGGAACTCATAGTTCCAGCGAAGCTCTTGCCACGTCGTGCCGGCGACGTTCAGTGCCCGACGGAGGCGAACGCCATCAGCAAGATCTTTCACGTCGCCGCCGTCGAGCAACTGATCGATGGTCTCGGTCGACAAAGCCGCAGGTGAGAATGCTGTTGGGCCGGTCGGGTTGTCAGCCAAGTTCTGCGGTGTGGACTGGCCATAGTCGCGGAATGTCCAACCTTCGCGCCCTCTGCCGACGAGCACCCAGCCGCCACCATCACTTGTCATGTCGCAGTAGAATTGTTCGGGTCGCTCGAGACTTGAGTTACGGAGCCAGTACACACCGTCACCGCTTGCAGGATGCTTCTGTTTGACCTCCCAGCACGATGACGCAGCGTTCTGTGATGTCGCCCCATCAAGCATCGAGGTGGCCGGCACGGCGGCAGCTGGCATCGCTCCACTGCTCAGGACGGCGATTCCGGCCAACAGAGCAGTCACGCTTGAGAGCGCAACGTACCGTCGCGTCCGGCTCACGCCCTGGCCCGCCGTGTTGCTCAATGTCACGTTCATGTCCCGTCTTCCCGCTTTCCTGCTCTCGCTGTCAACGGCACGTGCAGACAACATCTTGAGCCCTTTTTGATCAGCGGCCTCGAACGTCAGCCACGAGACACAAGTCGTTCCGTTGGAGATTCTTTCAGGATAAGGGTTCGATCAAGGGCCTGCTGCACGGATCCGGTCAAGAACTTGCGCCAAAAAGCGGCACTCCGTATGGCTACACCACTTTGTGTGACATCAGCCCGCTACTTTCTACAAATCCTCAAGGTCGCCCCCCGCACCGCCGAAGGCACATCGTGGAGATTCTTCAAGTGCAATGCTGCCACGCCCATCACGCCACCGATCGGCTCGAGTTGACGCAATGAGTAGCCATTTGGAAACATCACCGACTGGGCCGGTCGAGGCGTTCTGGCGATTTCGCGCCTGGACGGTCTCCATCACGATCCTGATCGGCGTGCTCGCCAGTCTGGCTGCACTCGCAACATCCAACACATCGACGGCCCGCACGACGCTGTACCTCACCGACCCTCGGGGCACCCCGGTCTTCAGTGATGGCTCGACGAACCCGACCGATCTCAAACGCTTCGCCCACCAGCGCGCCGCCTTCGCTGAATCCGCAACGGTGCGCCAGGTCATCGTCGATGAAATCGACAAGCTACGCGCCGCCAACCCGGACAATCCTCCTGCCGAAGAGAGCCTCGAAAACCTCGAAGACGACATCGAGGCATCCGCAACAGCCAGTTCGGACGTCACGGTTGTGTGCACTGCCACCGATGAAACCAGGGCGCTCCTCCTGTGCGATCTCGTCAAAAACACCTACGTGCGGCTGACCATTGACGACACGTCGGCACGAGCCCAAACCGCTGTCAATTCCTACCTCCTCGATCGAGACCGCCTGCTCGCCGAACAAGACGCGAGTCCGGGTGCAAGCGCCATCGACGAGATCGACTTGAAGATCGCCGAAGTCCGATCAGCCGCTGCGCTCTATGGCAGCGGTGTCGAGTTCATCGACTCCCCCAGAATTGACGAAGGCTCACGCATCCTCCCCGCCGTCCAGTTCGGTGTTGCCGGCCTGTTGTTTGCCAGCTTTGCCATGGCCGCGCTCGCCTGGTTCCGTGCAAGCCGACGCCCAGTCGCTGCGCTCAGTTCAGACGTCACCGTCGTGCTCCGAGCACCGCTCCTCGGTGAGATCATCGGAGCACCCGAGACACCGTTCAACGCAATCACTCCACCAGGGGCGGCCTACCAGCTTCTGGCAACCAGCCTCAGCGCTGTCCACCCCAGTGGTGGTGTCGTGCTCGCTGGTACCGCGATCCCGAGCCCTGGCGCCGCTGAGACTGTGGCCCGAGTGGCCACAGCGTCAGCTCGCGAAGGCCGACGGGTACTCGTCATTGATGGCGACCTTCGGGACCGCAGTCTGAGCCGCCTGTTCGGTGTCGACTCCTCCTCTGGACTTGGAGGGCTCACCGAACTCCTCGCTGGGCTCACCACTACAGAGGAAGTCCGCCGCTCGATCGGCGTCGGCGGTGCAGCCACACTGGACCTCATCACGGGTGGCCGCCCGGTCGACGATCCGTCCAGCCTCTTCCGGTCGCAAGCCGCACGCACCATGCTGGCCAAGCTGCGGAACCACTACGACCTCGTCCTGATCAAGGTGCCGCCATTGCTCTCGGTCGCCGACGGATCAGCTCTCGCCAGCGAAGCAGATGGCGTGCTGCTCATGGTCGACCGGGGCACCGAGTCTCACGACCTCGAAGCCGTGCGCCTGCGTCTCGACGTCCTGCGCTCTCCGGTGCTCGGTGTCGTGTTCGACCATCGGTCTTTGGAGCATGGCCGTTAGGTCCGGCTCAGCCGCCTCGCGTCCGCTCGCCGCACTCATTTCGCAGGGTGTCGTTGCTGGCTCGAGCCTCGTTCTCCAGTTCATCGCCTTCAAGCAGCTCGGCGCTTCCGGGCTCGGTTCGTTTAGCCTACTTTTCGGCATTCTGATCACGGTCAACTCGATGCAGAGTGGTTGGATTGGCGATTCGCTCACCGTGCTCGACCGTTTTGAGCCAGGGTTTCGTCGGGCCCTGATCCATTCGCAGTTCGCTGCTGTCGGCCTGGTCTTCGTCGTCACAACCGGGCTGGCGCTTCCGTTCGGCGGCATCGACCAGACCACTGCAATCTTGTTCGGACTCGCCTCGGTCGCTTGGGTGATCGAGGAAACGATGCGACGGCTACTTATTGCCCGTCGCGAGTTCTGGAAACTCGTCGTCAACGACGTTGCGTTTGCCGTCGGATCGTTTGGCCTCGTGGGCGTTGTGATCATGAGCGGCACCCAGTTCACCCTGGAAACCCTGGTGCTGGCGCTCTTCTCCGGGGCGATCGTCGCCATTGGTGTAGGCATCACGCAGCTTCCCAGCATCGAGCTCTCCAGGGGCACGCTTGGCGCCTCGAGGATGCGCGAGTTGTCGTCGTTCGCCTTCTGGCGCGCCGCCCAGATCGGCCTCCGGCCAGGAAGTCAGGCAGTCGTCCGATTCATCGTTGTCGCCGCCGCCTCACGTGAGTTGCTCGGCCAACTCGAACTCGCACGTCTGTTACTCGCTCCGGTGCTCACCGCGGTCAGTGGCGCTGGCGTGTACCTTCTCCCGACCTATGCCGCCCAAGCCCAGCAGGGTGCGCGATTCCGGCCCGCCGTACCGTTCGCCATGCTCAGCGTCGCCGGGATTGCGGCCGCATACGGCGTCGCAGCGCTTGCTACTCGCGGCCTGCTCACTGATCTCTTCCGCATCGAGTCGGGCGCCGTCACCATTGCGGCGCTGCTGTCGTGGACGCTCTACTCGGTTGGATACGGGGCGGGTATCCCGCCAGGCAACGCAATGGTCGCGACCGGCCGCTCGCGCACTGCGTTCAACATTCGTTGTCTCGATGCGGCCATTGGCATTGCTCTTGCCTCGGGCATCGCGATCGGTGCGTCGGTCGACTACGTGCCAGCTGGCTTGGCTCTCGGAACCGCCGTCGGAGCCGTCCTGCTCTTCCGTGCGCTACACGGCCCTCAGGCAAGCGTCACGGCACTGCCAGCACCGGCTGGCGGTGGTGTGGCGGTCGAAAAGTATCTCGGCGGCCCACAGGCCCAGGTCACAACCGCAGTTCTCGACCAACAGGCCGACACAGCGCCCTGGATCTGGGCACCCGCCCAGGTAATGCTGCTGACCACCGCTACCGCCCGCTGGAACGCTCCGCGGCGGCTTCCCGAGCCGATGGTTCCCATCGGACGGAGCGGCAGGCCAACGCCGACCGAGGATCTGCCCCAGCGGTCCCGTCCTACGCTGCAAGGACGGCTGCTCTGGATCTTCCCGCTGGTGATGATCGTCTCCACCGAGTACAAGGTTCGGCGACGCAGCATCGACGCGGCACTCTCCGGAACGATCGATCCACTCATCGCTGTCGAGCTAATCATCTTCGGCATAATGGGCGCCTGGGCACTCTGGCGCTTGGCTCCGACTCGGCCTCGTTTGACTCCACTTCTTGTGACGATGTGGGGATACATTCTCACGACATCGGCCAGCGCGCTCTACTCGTCGTTCCCGCTGCTCGGGTTGGCCCGAGCGGTGCAGCTCGTGATCATCGGCCTCGTCATCCATCTCCTCGCCACCGAGGGGACTGCCAAATCGATCATGAAGTTGTTGCACGGTTGGATCATTTTGATGTCGGTCTCGATCTTGATCGGTCTCGCCTACGTGGCTCCGACGACCAACGCCCAGATCGGACGGTTCACGTGGCTGTCAGTACACAGTGTCACGGCCGGCTCGATGCTCGCCGTCTCCGTGTGTGTGCTGTTCGGCCTGTGGCTACAGGCAGGGGTCCGAGTCGTCGTCGGCACGCCGCTCCCCTGGTCTCGAAACGTCTACGCCTTCTTGCTGGCCTTTCAGTTGGTGTTTCTTCTGATGACTCGAACACGCGGGTCGATCGGCGGCGCCTTTATTGCGCTGGGCATCATGGCCTGGGTGTGGTCGGGCAACAGAATGAAGCCACAGTTGCTCCTCGGCGGCGTCATCGCAGGCGGAGCACTTGTCCTTGCCTTCGGGCAGGCCATCCTCACGTTCCTCACTCGAGGAGAGAGCGCCGACGAGATCGGAACTTTCAATCGCCGTACTGAAATCTGGGCCTTGGCGTGGGAGTCGTTTCTGAGTCGACCACTGCACGGCCTGGGTTTCACCTCGGCCAAAGGGGTGTTCTTCGATGAAACCGGTCTCGGCGGCGCGCACAACGCGCTGATTAACGTGATGATCGACGTCGGCCTGCTCGGCCTACTCTGGTGGACGCTGATGATCGGCGCCACCATCGTCGTGCTCAACCGCCAGTGGGCACACCATCTGGTGTCGCCCACGAGCCCCGGCGGTGCCGGAACGGCACGTGCCGATCACCTGATCATGATGGGCATCTTCGTGGCAACGTTGATCAACAGCGTCACCACCGAGGGGCTGGGTGCTGGGGTGAACGTGTCAGCGATCTGGTGGTTCGTTCCCATCGCGTGGCTCACCATCCTGAGTCGGCCGGCATTACGACGGTGACCAGCGCGCATGCATGGCCTACATGTGGTCGGGTCAGAGTAAGCAAGCGTGTTGCAACGATTTCATCTATGCCACGGTGGCGCCCTCATTTGGTGCGCGCAGCAGCAATCATCACCGATGGCGGTGACGAACACAGCGATCCGGCCCGTGTCGCCCAGAAGTACGGCATCCC
>JBLFZD010000236.1:0-5752 GCA_047610085.1 Ilumatobacter sp.
CCATAGAGAGCGATCAGATCGTCACGCGATGCAAAGCCTGGCAACGCGGTTGGCGACAACGTTGCGGCCTCTGGCGAGTCGCTCGGCTCGATCCATGCGTTGAGCGCGTAAGCAAAGTCCGCCAGCGGGTCGCCGAGCGTTCCAATTTCCCAATCGAGCACAGCGACGACCTCGCCCGAGCCGTCGACCATCACGTTGTGGACGCCATAGTCGCCGTGCACCACTCGGGCGGGGCCAGCCTCCGGGATGTTCGCCAACAGTTGCTCGTGAAGGACATGGAGTCGATCGTCGTCGTACTCCGCCGCTTCGGCCGACATCGTCCACGACCCGTACCAGGTTTTGAGTTGACGAGCGACGTAGCCGTCGTGACGCCCCAACTCTTCGAGTCCGACCTCAACAGGATCGACCGAATGCAGATGCGCCAGCACCGAGATGAACGACTCCCCCACTCGACCGCGAGCCGCTTCATCAAGTCGTGGCGCGGTGTCGGCGGCGGTGTACAACGCGTCGCCGCCCACCTTGCCCATCACATAAAAGTGCTTGTCGCAGATGTCGCGGTCGTCGCAGAACCCAATCGGCTCGGCGACCGGCACACCTGCGGGATAGAGGGCGTCGATAATCCGGAACTCTCGGAACATGTCGTGAGCCTTGGGCAACAACTCCCCCTCGGGCGGCCGACGGATCACGAACGCCGAACCGCCTGCATCAGTGATCTCGTACGTGAGATTCGAATGACCCCCCTCAAGGCGCCGCCAACGACACGGCGGGTTCACTCGCGTGTTCGCTGCCATCCAGGCCTCGACCACGGGAACGTCAAACCCTGCGACTGCACTGCCCTCTGCGCTCATCTCATAATCATCGCACTCGGAGGTGTCACCCTCCGATTCCGCTCCACGCCAACGGACAACGGGCAACGGGCAACGGCTGTGTCGTTCTCCACCATTGATCTGGCGAACCACTTCCCCCGGCGTCGATGATCCGTAGCCTGCCCCTGTGTCGAAGTTCCGTTTAAAGAGAGCGCGGACTGTCCGCGACGTCCTCGAGGCCCATGGCATGGCGCCGGAGATGATCGACGAAGCCGAAGCCAGCGGTACCGCCGAGCTGCTCGCAATCGATGCGGTCGTGCTCCCGGGCAAGGCGAAGTTGACCATCGACGAGTTGGCTGCGAAGGTCGGCGTCGAGACCGATGTCGTGAAGGCATTGTGGCGAGCCCTCGGTTTCGTCGACTTCGAGGATGGGCGCTCGTTCAGTAAGCAGGACGTCGCGATTCTCAAGTCGCTGATCGCGTTGACCGACGACGGTCTCATCGATCCGGGCATTGCACTCCAGGTTGCTCGGGTGATCGGCATGTCGCTCGCCAACGTCGCAACCGCTGTCGTCGACGCCGGCGCAGCGCGCTCAGTGGAACGTCGAGAGGCTGCGGTGGGCGCCGACAACGTCGACGACCCCAGCGCGCTCGCGGTTCGCGCCGGAGAGTTGCTGCCGTTCATGACCGAGGTCATCGACTACTCGTTCCGGCGGCACCTGCGCGCCGCTGCTCGCCGGCGCGTGTTGCTCGCCTCGTCGCCAGGCGGCGAAACACAAGTGATCGGGTTCGCCGACCTCGTGCGCTTCACCGAGCTCAGCCTCCACCTCGACGACCGCAAGCTCGCTGACCTCGTCGGCCGCTTCGACTCGTTGGTGCATGACGTCGTGGTGGGCCACGACGGCCGAATCGTCAAGATGATTGGCGACGCCGCGATGTTCTCCGTCGTCGATCCGGTTCAAGGAGCACTCATTGCGCTCGAGCTGGCCGATGCCGTCGATCAGGACCCGATCCTGAGTGGGCTCCGGATCGGGATGGCGAGTGGACCAGTCCTGGCTCGTGATGGTGATCTTTATGGACCCGTCGTCAACACGGCGAGCCGCCTCGCGGCGATAGGTCGGGCCGGATCAGTCAACATCAACCAGAGCCTCCGCGACGAACTCACCGGAGACCAAAGGTTCGTCCTTCGCAGCCTCGGCCAACGCAACCTCCGTCACATCGGCGAAGTGCGCGTGTACCGGCTCCGGCCTGGCGCCATGGGCCGGCACCCCGCCGCAAAGTCCAAGCACTAGCCAGGAGCGCCGCCCGGCCGCCGCTCGCACGGGCATCGGGGGTCAGCGGTGGAAGCGATACCAGGCAATCAACGCGTTGGTTGCGGCGTCGTGGGTGTCAGGCTTCGACTCATCGGTGAGCTCCGGCGTGATCTGGTTGGCCAGTTCCTTGCCGAGCTCTACACCCCACTGGTCATAACTGTTCACCCCCCAGATCGTTCCCTGCACGTGGACGACGTGCTCATAGAGCGCGATCAACTGGCCCAGCACGCACGGCGTCAATCGCTCGGCGAGAATCACGGTGTTCGGGCGATCACCTTCGAAGTTGCGGTGCGGCTCGGCATCGTTTGAGCGCCCAAATGCGAGCGCTTCGGATTGCGCAAACAGGTTCGCCATGAGCAGATCGTGATGTTCCTGGTGAGGATGATTGCCCTTGGCGAAACCAATGAAGTCACACGGGATGATCCGGGTTCCCTGGTGGATCAATTGGTAGAACGCGTGCTGGCCATTGGTGCCCGGCTCACCCCAGATGATCGGGCCGGTCTGATGCGATACCCGCTGACCGTCGAGGTCGACCGACTTACCGTTTGACTCCATGTCGAGCTGTTGCAGGTACGCCGCGAAGCGCCCCATGTCATTGGCATAGGGCAATACCGCCTTGGTGTCGTGGCCAAGCCCGTTGGCGTACCAAACCCCCAGCAATGCCAGGATTACCGGCGCGTTCTCGGCAAGCGGAGCGCTCCGAAAGTGCTCATCGATCGTGTGGAAGCCGTCGAGGAACTCGCGGAATGCGTCGGGGCCGATCGCGATCATCACCGACAGGCCAATGGCCGCGTCGACCGAATAGCGGCCGCCCACCCAGTCCCAAAAGCCGAACATGTTCGACGTATCGATACCGAAGTCGGCAACTCGCTCGGCGTTGGTGGACACCGCAACGAAGTGATCTGCCACGGCGCTCTCGCCGAGCGCCTCAACCAGCCATGCTCGGGCGGTCCGGGCGTTGGTGAGCGTCTCGATCGTGCCGAACGTCTTCGAGGCAACGATGAACAGCGTCGAGGCGGGGTCGCTGTCAGCGAGCACCGACGCGATGTCGGCACCGTCGATGTTCGACACGAACGAGCAGCGGATGCGGTCGTGGCGAAACGCTCGCAGCGACTCGTAGACCATCGCCGGGCCCAGATCGGAGCCACCGATACCGATGTTGACAACGTGGGAAATCGAGGCATCCGTGCGGATGCGTTCGGCGAACACACCCATGGCGTCGAGTACTCCGTGCACGTCGGGAACGACGTCGCTCCCATCGACAACAAACGATGACCCTGCGGGCATTCGGAGCGCAACATGGCCGACGGCACGGTCTTCGGTGACGTTGATGTGTTCGCCAGCGAACATCGCATCGCGGCGAGCCTCAACGCCCGAGGACACCGCGAGTTCGAGGAGCGCGGCGAGAGTCGGATCGTCGATTGATGCCTTCGACCAGTCAACTCGGAGGTCACCTGCAGTCGTGACGTAGCGCTCAGCCCGTGCTGGATCGGTGGCGAAAAGTTCGCTCAGACGGGCGGGGCGCGGCAGCGAGCCGATGGTGTCGATCGTGAGGTCGGTCATCGCCACCGAACGGTACCCAAAGGCTTCGCGATCGTCGACGGGGAACCCGTCGGCGTCAACGATGCGGTAGAGGTCGGGAGACAACTCGGACGCGGCAGCGTGGTCCAGGAACAACACGGTTCCAATGGGCTCAACCGCGGCGATTGGTAGGTCCGCATCGAGCCATGCAGCAGCACGCTTCCGGTTTCCACCGACCCACGCAGCAACAACCGCTGACTTGTTCGTACCGGACGCCAACACCACTCGCGATCGGGCGGCGTTCACGACTGTTGGCCCGAGCGTCATTCGTTTGCGTCCGTTGAACTCGCTGATGGCGAAGACCGCCTCGCACGACGCAAGCGAGGTCAGCGCATCTGGATGTGGCAAGGGCGCCCAGGATGCCGTGTGCCCGTCAACGCCCAGGCCGAGGTGAACGACGTCAAACGCATTGGGCAGTGACTCGCCGTAACGGACCGCCGCGCCAGCAAGGTCACCGTCGCTCACCGGCATCAGGTGGCACGTAGCGAAAAACGCATCGAGTTGTCCGGCGTTGCGGTCGACGTCACCGTCGGGTGCGACCCGCTCGTCGACCTGCCAGATGCCGACCTGGTTCCACGACTGCCCATCGGGCAAACCCGACTCGACAAGCCCGGCAAACAACGCCGGTGCGGTGCTGCCTCCGCTCACTGCGACCGATGCCTTTCCCGCTTCGGCGAGCGAGAGGGCCACCCGCACTGCAATGAAACGTGCTGCGGCCTGTGCCGGATCGTCCGAAACCTTGATCAACATGCCCGCGAACGTAGCTCCGATACACCGCTGGCTCATCAGACCTCCTCGGCCTGGGCCGCGCTTGGACTCCTCCTCCGCAGTCCCTCGCCATCGGCGATCACATTCGCCAACACACATCAAAACAACGCAGGCGAGGAGTCCGTAAGGTCCACGGCCGTGAACGAACCCACAGATGACGTCTCACGCGGCGTGCGCGTCGCTCTCATCGCCTTCACACTGTGGGGCGTCCTCACGGTGTACTGGAAGCAGCTTGACGCATTCGACGCGGTGGAGTTGATCGGCTGGCGAATGGTATTCGCCGGAATCGTGATGGGCGTCATCGTCACCGCCCGAGGTACCTGGCCGAAGATCCGTGCGGCATTCGCCGATCGCCGCACGTTCGCCCGGCTCATCGTTGCCGCAGTGCTCCTCAGCGCCAACTGGGGCAGCTACCTCTGGGCGGTGGTGAACGATCGGGTCATCGAGACCGCGCTCGGGTACTTCATTGCTCCGCTCGCCACGATGGCAATCGGCGTCTTCGTGCTCCGAGAAGCTCCCACCGGTCCCCAGAAGGTCGCATTCGTTTTGGCTACCTTCGCTGTGGTGATCCTGACAGTTGCGTCGGGTCAGCCACCGTGGGTCGCCCTGATCCTCGCTGCGACGTGGAGTCTCTACGCTCTCTCAAAACGCCAGATCAACCTTGATGCAATCGACAGCCTCGCCGGAGAAACTTTCGTATTGATCGCACCCGCAATGGTCTGGCTCGTGATTGTTTCCGGCCACGCTGACAGTGTCGTGTCGACCGCCAGCGCCGTGGAATGGGGCTTCGTGGTCGGCACCGGCGCGATCACCGCCATCCCGTTGATGCTCTTCGCTTCGGCCGCGAAGTCGATTCCCTTCACGCTGCTCGGACCACTGAATCTGATCGTGCCGGTCATCAACTTCGGGCTCGGCTGGTTGCTCTACGACGAGCCGATGCCCCTCGACCGCCTGGTCGGCTTTGCCTTTGTGTGGGCAGCCCTCGGGGTCGTCATGTACGACCGGATCGTTGCGGCGCGCACGCCAAATGACCTAAAAGCAACGACCAGCCGACGGTGAGCGGATATTGTTTGCGGCATGCGCAAGATTCTCATCGCCACCCCTCTGCTCGCCCTCTTTGCAACCGCCTGCACCGGCACCGGCAGCTACAAGGACCAGACCCAAGACTTCCTGAACGACGACAGCACGGTGTCAGCCGCCGTTGGCGGCGAGGTCTCCGATGCCTCATGTGTCGAGCCCGAAAGCACCGATGTCGGCACGGTCTACACGTGTACCGCCGAAGTCG
>JBLFZD010000237.1:0-5742 GCA_047610085.1 Ilumatobacter sp.
CCCTCCCCGCCCGCCGCTGCTCCCCATCTGACCGACACTTCAGCCTCTTGATCATCCTATGATCATCCTAGCCTCGTGCAGCAAAACCTTGCACGCCATGCTGGCCCCCCCCCCCCCCCGGGCCCCCCCCCCCGCTCGCGTGCCAGCGCGAAGTGCTCAGTTGTAGACGATGGTCTTGTGACCGTGGACTGCAACTCGATGTTCAAGGTGAGCCCGGACTGCCCGGGCCAGCACGGTGGTTTCGACGTCGCGGCCCGCTGAGGTGAGCTGGGCAACCGTCTCGCGATGCGTCACGTGGTGCGTATCTTGCGAGATGATCGGACCCTCGTCGAGGTCAGCCGTGGCGTAATGCGCGGTTGCGCCGATCAGCTTGACGCCGCGCTCGTGGGCCTGCCGGTACGGATTCGCGCCAATGAACGCGGGCAGGAACGAGTGGTGGATATTGATGATCCGCATCGGAAAGTGCGACACGAAGTCATCTGACAGGATCTGCATGTATCGCGCCATCACGACGAGTTCCACGCCGTGCTCAGCCAGCGTGGACAGAATCCGTTGCTCCTGTTTCGGCTTGGTTTCCTTTGTGACCGGTAGGTGAACGAACGGAACCTGCATGTGCTCGGCGATGTCTCGATGGTCGTCGTGGTTCGAGATGACCACGCGCAGTTCCATCGGCAATTCGCCGCTACGCCAACGGGTCAGAAGGTCGTAGAGACAATGGGGTTGCTTCGAGCACATGATCGCCGTGGGCGTGGAGACTGCGAGATCACGGAGGTCGACGGTCATGCCAAACTGCGCGGCGACCGGAGCGAAGGCTTCCAGGATGCTTTCGTCGGTGGTGCCGTCACGTACGAGGTCGAATACCACGCGTTGAAAAAAGGTCGCCTCGTCGTCGCCGACCTGATCCTTTACGTACTGCTCGGCGTGAATGATGTTCGCACCGTGAGCGGCGATTGTTTGGGCGGTTGCAGCAACCACGCCTTGTTGGTCCCGACACGACAAGAGGAGCACGCTCGACATGTGCTCGTTCTATCTGGCATGGCGTCGACTTAGCGAAGAGCCCAGCAGGCAATAGCCGATGCAGCTGCGGCGTTAAGCGAGTCGACGCCGGCATGCATTGGGATCATCACTGGCGTGGCTAAATCGAGCAGCTCGGCAGAAAGCCCTGAGCGTTCGGATCCGATCATCACCGCGGCACGAGGGCCCGCAGTGATCTGGTCAAGTGGGACGGCACCGACGGCTGGCGTCATGGCATAGAGCTCGACCCCGGAAAGTCCTTGAAGCTCGTCAGCGAGGCGGGTAGTTCGCGCGTGGGGGAGTGAGAACGTCGTGCCCATCGCGACGCGCAAGGCTCGGCGAGCGAGCGGATCAGCGCTCGTGTGGTCGAGGACGAGGCCGTCCCATCCCAGGCCGGCGGCGTTGCGGACGATGGCGCCCACGTTGACGGGGTTGTCAACCGCTTCGAGGATGACGAGTCGCCGACACGATGCGGCCAATTCTGCGACCGTTGGCCGAGCTGGTCGGTGAAACAACGCGATGATGGTCTGGGGCATACCGAGGCCTGACACGATGCGTCGAACGTCTTGTCCTCCGCCAAACACAGGGCAGTCCAGAAGCGCGGCGACCGGTGGCACCCTGAGTGAGTCGACGAGTGCGGCAACCGGTTTGCATCCGGCAGCGTGAGCACGCTCGACAACGAGGTCGCCTTCGGCGAGGAAAAGCCCGGCGCCCGCGTCGTTGCGTTTATCGGTTCGGCTGGCCAGGCCGCGTTCGTTCAGCCGGAATTGGGTGAATCGTTCGTCGTGCGGGTCATCGATGATGATCACGTCATTGGAGATGGCCACGCCCTGAGTCTGCCAGCGCAGACCCGCACACGCTTCGGGCGTGTCTCAGAGCGCCGGACCGAGTTAAACGGAATGAGAGGCCACTATTCTCGAGCCGGTCGTTGGGGTTAAGCGGCTGCCGGAAGTGTCACGGTGAAGCGACATCCGGGAGAGAGGTTTTGGACGTCGATGCGCCCGCCGTGGCGTTGCGCAATGGCCTGAGATATCGCCAAGCCAAGACCGGTGCCAGGCCGGTCTTCGCTGCGAGCGGTTTCGCCGCGCACGAAGCGATCGAACACTCGGTTTGGTTCGCTCATCGAGAGTCCGGGGCCTCGGTCGCTGACTGCAATGGTCACGTAGTTGCCGTCGCTGGCGGTGTCGACGGTGACCGACGCTGGGTCTCCATGGATAACAGCGTTGCGGACAAGGTTGGTGAGGAGCCGCCCCAATAAGGAGGCATCTCCGCAAACATCGAGGTCAAGTGCCCCACTGATCGCGGGCTCGACGCCGGGGCGGTCGTCGATCGCGGTCGCAACAGCGGGACCGATGATTTCGGCGAGCGAGACCCGTTCGGTGCTGAGCGGGTGATTGACGGCTTCGAGCCGCGAGAGGTCGAGGAGTTCGTTCACGATGTGGCCGAGGCGGTCAACCTGGTTGCTGAGTCGCTCGATCACTTCTGGAGACGGATCAACGACACCGTCTCGGACGTTTTCGAGGGTTGCCTGAAGCCCGGCAATCGGGGTACGTAGCTCGTGCGCGGCGTTGGCCACGAGCGCTCGGCGCTCAGCTTCCAATGCCCCGAGTTCGCCGGTCATCGAGTTGAAGGCCGCAGCGAGTTCGCCGATTTCGTCGCGTGATCGCGTTCGGATCGTGTCGGCCGAGTCGCCGCTCGCCATCGCTCTTGCTGCGGCTGCCATCTGGCGCAGGGGCGAGGTCATGCCGCGCGAGAGAAAGCCGACCATCACGAGCGACACACCGAGCGCGACGATCGGGCGGACCCACACGGGCCAGCCCAACTTGAACCCGATCTGGCTCATGGCAGCGCTCACGCCGACGGCAGCGACAATGAGGAGTCCAAGCTTCAGCTTGACCGAGCCGACTCGTTCGAGCGGGCTCACGCTTGGGAGTCGATCGCTGAGGCGTAGCCCACACCGTGCACGGTGCGAACCATGCGGTCACCGAGCTTGCGTCGGATTGACCGAACATGTGAGTCGACCGTGCGGTCGCCCGACCCGTCGCGGTGGCCCCAGACCTCGAAGAGGAGCTGTCGTCGAGTACGCACGGCCCCACCATGCTGCACAAGGTTCACGATGAGGTCGAATTCGGTTGCGGTGAGTACGACGGCGACGGAATCACGCTCGACCGTTCGGCGTTCGGTGTCGATCGCAACATCTCCGACCGTGATCGATGCGGGCCTGGCTGGATCCGATGCCGACCGTGTGATTTCGACGCGTCGCAAAACTGAACGGATTCGTGCAACGAGTTCCTTCTGGTTGAACGGCTTGGTCATGTAGTCGTCGGCGCCAACACCGAGGCCGACAAGCATGTCGGACTCTTCGCTTCGCGCCGTCAGCATGAGGACGGGTGTGGGTCGCGTGGCCTGTAAGCGGCGACATACCTCGACGCCGTCGATCCCTGGCAACATCAGGTCGAGCACGACGAGGTCAGGGTGCGCTGCGGCGGCCTGGCTGAAGGCATCGGGGCCGTTGGCAGCGGTGTCGCACATGAAACCCTCGGCTTCGAGTCGCTCGCGAATTGCGGTGGCAATGGTGCGGTCGTCCTCAACGATAAGAATCCGGTGGATCACACCACAGACTGTAGATAGTCAGAGGTGCGCACAGTTCGCAGAGTGTGTGAAGATCCGGTGCAGAGCTTCGGTGCTCGCGCCCCAAATGTTCGTGTACTCCGTTTGCTCAGAAGTGGTACGGGTACGGCGACCAGTCGGCATCGCGCTTTTCGAGGAAACTGTCGCGACCCTCGGCGGCTTCGTCGCTGGCGTATGCAAGGCGTGTGGCTTCTCCGGCGAATATCTGCTGACCAACCAAGCCGTCGTCGATGAGGTTGAACGAATACTTCAACATTCGTTGGGCGGTGGGACTCTTGGCGCAGATCTTGCGGCCCCATTCGAGCGCCGTTGCTTCCAGCTCGGCGTGCGGGACCGACTTGTTGACGGCGCCCATCGCAACCATGTCATCAGCGCTATAGGTATCGCCGAGGAAGAAGATTTCACGGGCGAACTTCTGACCGACTTGGCGGGCGAGGTAGGCAGAGCCGAAGCCGCCGTCGAAGCTCGCGACGTCCGCGTCGGTCTGCTTGAACCGGGCGTGTTCGGTGCTGGCGAGCGTGAGGTCGGCGACCACGTGTAACGAGTGGCCTCCGCCAGCGGCCCAGCCGGGTACGACGCAGATCACGATCTTGGGCATGAAGCGGATGAGTCGCTGCACTTCGAGGATGTGGAGCCGCCCGGCACGGCCCGGTTCGATGGTGTCGGCGGTCGTGCCTTCGGCGTATTTGTAACCGTCCTTTCCGCGGACCCGCTGGTCACCGCCTGAACAGAACGCCCACCCACCATCGCGAGGGGAGGGCCCGTTGCCCGTGAGCAATACGCAGCCCACGTCGGTCGACATGCGTGCGTGGTCGAGCGCTCGAAAGAGTTCGTCTACCGTGTGTGGCCGAAAGGCGTTGCGAATTTCAGGCCGGTTGAACGCGACGCGGACCACCCCAGCGTCGACGGCACGGTGGTACGTGATGTCGGTGAAACCGAAGCCGGGAACCTCTTTCCAGGCCTCGGGGTCGAAGATCTCTGAAACCGTCGGTGTGGGGTCATCACTCATCTCGCCAGTCTGCCCGAGTGGTCTCACGAGCGACCAACCGATGTCGCCAGGTGGCATATTCCCGGATCCTGATGAGGAACCGCTTTCTTGCTGGCTTCCCGACGGTTCGGCTGGGCTAGCTTCCCGGCATGGCCCTTGGCGACATGAACGGACACCCGCTCTCTTTCGAAGACACTGGGGGCGATGGTCCGGATCCCGTGAATGCCGCCATCGTTTCCTTCCTCGCAGATTTGGCGGGCTGAACCGATGGCACATCTCCAGATATTCGGTGTCGAAGGGCTTCCCGAGATCACCGACGGAATGGACCTGGCAGAAATGGTTCACGCAGCTGCTGCTGCGCAGGGTGATCCGCTCGCTGACGGTGACATCGTGCTGGTCACCTCCAAGATTGTTTCGAAGGCCGAAGGCTGCACGGTTGAGCTCGACACGATCGAAGCGTCACCGTTTGCTGTTCAGTGGTCGCAGAAATGGGAGAAAGACCCACGGGTGACCGAAGTGGTCCTCCGCGAGTCGAAGCGCATCATCCGCCAGATCGGTCCGGTGCTCATCACCGAGACGCATCACGGATTCTGCTGTGCGAATTCCGGTGTTGACCAATCGTCGAGCGGAGCGCACGACCGTATCCTGACGTTGCCGATCGACCCGGATGCCACGTGTCGGAGTCATCGCTCACGATTCGCTGAACTCGGGGTGGACGTCGCGGTGATCATGACCGATACGTTTGGCCGCCCCTGGCGAGAAGGTCAGACCGATATTGCGATCGGGATCGCAGGGATGAATCCGCTCTACAGCTACATCGGACAGCACGATCCGCACGGCCACGAATTCCGTGTGCAGGAGATCTGCACCGCTGACGAATTGGCAGGGGCGGGGGAACTCGTGAAGGGTAATACGAGCCGTGTGCCGGTCGCTGTGGTCCGCGGGATGGACTGGGAGCGCGACGAGACTTCGTCGATGGCCCCCGTGTTGCGTGACTCCGAACGTGACCTCTTCCGGTGATGGAGTGAGCTGAGGATGCCTCGGCACACCTCGTGGCCACCGGTCACGTTTGAGCGCTTGACGTGGCTGTTGGCCGAAGGTGGCGACAC
>JBLFZD010000238.1:0-5736 GCA_047610085.1 Ilumatobacter sp.
CCACCGTGATCGTGCTTCCCACGACATCGGAGATCGACGTTGCCCGAGCTTCTCGTCGGGGGATGGGTTCGGCGCCAATGAACGACGTCGGATCATCGATGCCGATCTTTGCGAGCCGTCGTGCTGCAGCGTCGCGATCGGGGGCCACAATGCGCTTGACGAGACGGCGAACGTAGCGCTGGGCAATTCGTGTTGCGATCCACGCGACGAGGACGATGGCCAGAACCGAGAGCGGCCGCCCAACGAGCCAGTCGATGACCTGAGTCAACGTCTCGTTTCCGTCCGTTGCTACGAACGCTCGCTCGCAGATGAACGTCGGCTCGGGGCCGCAGGCGTCAGTGAGCGTCGAGGCGCTGTTGTCGGCGATTTCCGGGGAAACGGTGAGGTGCGGCACAATCTCTGAACGTACTGAGCAATGGCACCAAGAGAGGTGGATGCTCAGCCGACAGGAATCGGCAGCGTGACGAACGTCGAACGCTTTGACTTCGTTGCGCTGAGGGCCGTCTGCGACACTTCAACCATGACTGTCATTGACACCGCCCCGAGTTCGATCTCGACCGATCCCGAGATGCAACTGGTCAACGACGCGGTTGATACGTTGCTCGCCGCACACGATCCCGAGCAGATGGACGACGTAGCGTTCCGTGGAGCACGTTTTGATGCTGGTCTCGCCTGGGTCCATTTCGCCAAAGGCGACGGGGGTCTGGGCCTCCGCCCAGAGCTGAATCGTGTCGTCGAACGGCGCGTCAAGGCAGCGGGTGCCAAGCCGACCGATCCGAGCACGTTTTTCATGAGCCTCGCCGGTCCCACGATTGCCACGCACGCCGATGACTCGGTGAAGGAACGCTTTCTGCGTCCAATGTTCACCGGGGAAGAGCGATGGTGCCAGCTGTTCTCCGAGCCCGGCGCCGGTTCGGACTTTGCGGGACTGGGCTGTCGAGCCGAGCGAGACGGCGACGAATGGATCGTCAATGGGCAGAAGGTGTGGAACACACTTGCGCACATCGCCGACTTCGGGATGCTCGTCACCCGTACGGATCCGGAAGCCCCCAAGCACAAAGGGATGACGTATTTCGCACTCGACATGCGTGCCGAAGGCGTCGAAGTCCGACCGCTCCGCCAGATCACCGGCGAGGCCGAGTTCAACGAGGTCTACATGACCGACGTGCGTGTGCTGGACGCGCACCGGGTGGGCGCTGTCGGCGAAGGTTGGCGGGCCAGCTTGACCACGCTGATGAACGAGCGCAGCGCGATCGGTGGTGGCGGCGGCGGTGTACCCAGGCGCGGTGGTGCAGCCAACGACGCCGTTGAAGTCTGGGAGGCGATGGACGGGTCACGCAAGGACGCAGCAACCAAGGATCGGCTTATGCATTTCTGGGTCCAAGCTGAGGTCGGGCGCCTCACCAACATGCGTGCGAGCCAGAACGCTAAGTCGGGCAACCCCGGGCCGGAAATGTCGATTGCGAAGCTCGCATACTCCGAACTCAATAAGGGTTTGTACGACTTCTGCATGAACTTGCTTGGCGCCGACGCATTGGTCGACTACGACTACACATTCCGTCGACCGGAAGAGTCCGTTGCAAGCGGTACCGAAAACGGTCTGCGCTACGCGTTCCTTCGCGTTCGGGCGAACTCAATCGAGGGCGGCACCTCGGAGATCATGCGTAATATCTTGGGTGAGCAGGTCCTCGGCCTGCCGGGCGAACCTCGCGTTGACAAGGCCGGACCGTGGAATGAGGTTCCGCGCAACTGACGTTGATGCTACCCTTGACGAAATACAGACCCTTTCTACACAAGATCTTGAGTCAAGGAGACGGCAAGATCGGTAAGGTAAAAACCAGCTCGCCGGCGCTTTATGCAGCGGGCAGAAAGCTATCGATGTTCTCAGTACCCCGTTTACACCCCCACCTACCCCGCCGCCGCGTGGCCGGTTCAATGATTGCTCTCGGCGTCCTCGCAATGGGGCTCTCTGTCATTGGGGGTGAGGTTGCTGATGCTGAGGACGTCATCCACGTTTCGCCATCGGGAAGTGACAAAGCCTCAGGGGACGGCAACGATCCGGTTCAAACCGTTGCCCGCGCTGTCAAAATGGCGTCGCCCGGCGACACCGTTGTACTTGCTTCCGGCACCTACCACGAGACCGTGCAGGTGTATGCGAAGGAAGTCCATATCACAGCCGCCCCCGGTGCCGACGCCGTCTTCGACGGAGCACGGCAGGTCGGTGGATGGACGCCAAGGAGCGGTGCGTGGACAGCCCCGTGGTCGACCGACTTCGAGCGTTCCGGTGCGCCGTTCACGCTCGCAGAGCGGCCTGAAGCTGGTTGGCCCGAACAGTTCTGGGTTGCCGGCGTCGAACTCACCGAAGCTCGCAACCGCTCAGATCTCGGGCCTGGCTTCTTCTACTACGACAGAGCTGCTGACCTCGTCTGGATCGACGACGATCCGAGAGGACAGCTTGTCGAAGGGTCCGCTCTCATGTCGGCCCTGTACCTCAACGGTGCCGACGGATCCTCGATCAGCAATGTGACGGTCCGGCGCTACGCCACGCCGACTCGGGGCATGGCGGCCGTCCGTGCCTATGCAAATAACTTGGTCCTGACCGATGTCACCGTCGAGGACAACGCCTTTGTCGGCGTCTCGATGATGGGGAATAACATTTCGATCGATGGGATGGTCACTCGGCGTAACGGCCACCTCGGCGTTCACGCACACTTGTCGAAGGGCATCACCATCACCGATTCGGTGATCGAGGCGAACAACGCCAAGGGTTTCGACGGGTTCCACTCTGCCGGAGGATTTAAGGTCACCGAGAGCTCCAACATCGAGGTCAGCCATACGCGGGTCTCTGGCAACAATGGTCCCGGCCTCTGGACCGACCTAGGCACCGTCGACATCGAGCTGATAGGTAACTGGGTCGACGGCAATACACGCTCCGGCATCGAGATCGAGCTGTCTTCGCGAGCTGTGATTGCTGGCAACACTGTTGTTAACAACGGTGAGACCGGGGTGTGGGTGCTCGAGTCGGGTGACGTCGACGTCTGGCACAATGCGTTGTTCGATAACTACCGAGACGTGTGGGTCGAAGAGGGTCCTCGCTCCGATGTGCGTCGAGTCGCTGTGGTCAATAATACGATGGGCGGCTCTTCGGGTGCACCGGCTATTCTCAACGTCGATGACTGGACGGAAGAGCGTTCCGCCAAACAGATGAACGTTGAACTGCGGAGCAACCGCTATTGGCTTCCCGCAGGATCGCCGACGCTGAACATTTCGCGCTGGGCCAACTGGCCGCGTCCGATTGCGTTGTCGCCGACGATTGGTGAACACATCTCTGCCACCTCAGGTGACCAAAACGCGTCGGTGAGCCGCACCTCCAGCAACCCCTACATCCGGTCGGCCTCCGATACTCGTCCGCCATCCGGCTCGTCGCTTGGCGTGGCGGTGACTAGTTCGATTGCCGAGGCCCTCGGCCTCAACGGCGGACAGGTGTTCCCGGCCGGTCCGGTCCAACCGTTCGGCGCCGCTGGCGGTCGCTAGACACCTGCTCCGCCGCCGATAGCGCGGAGACGACGAACCCGAGCGTGAGGAGCCCATCGCCATCACGCGTGGTTCCATGGGCGAACCTTCGGAAGATGGCGTCGTGCCTCACCACGGAGGGATTGGTTTCGATACATCGTTCGCACCTACGGTGCCAGGTCCTAGGTCCTAGGTCTGAGGTGCGAGGGCCGTGTTCCGCTCGGACTGACAGAACGGGATCGGCTGTTGATCGATCCGCCCGTGCGATGGTTGCACCATCATTCTGACGTTTCGAATTGATCGATCAAGACTTCGTGAAGAACTGCCGATACGTTTTTGGTCGTCATCTTTTCGAGAGTGAGGCCAGCAACACCCTCATTGGATCTCGGGAGGCGAACGCCGTGTCCACTACTGTTCAAGAAGGTTCTACACCAATGTCAGGAAGAGCAATTCGCCTTGGTGTCGTCGGTACCGGCTACGTCGGCTTGACCACTGGTGCGTGCTTCGCTCACATTGGTCACCACGTCGTGTGTGGCGACATCGACCAGCGCAAAGTCGACCTTCTGAACGACGGACAGATCCCCATCGTCGAAGACGGTCTTGAGCAGATTGTTTTGGATGCCCGGTCAGAAGGGCGTCTCGAGTTCGTGTTCGGTGCAGCGGCTGCAGCAGCGGACGCCGACATCGTGTTCTTGTGCGTTCCGACCCCGCAGAGCGAAGATGGCAGCGCTGACCTGTCGTACATTGAAACAGCTGCCGCTCAGATCGCATCGGTCCTCAAACCTGGCGCCGTCGTGGTGAACAAGTCGACTGTTCCCGTGGGCTCGACGCTCGCGGTCGAAGCGGTTCTACAACGTGACGACATCTTCGTCGTGTCGAACCCAGAGTTTCTCCGTGAAGGCACCGCCGTCAACGACTTCCTGCACCCCGACCGCGTCGTCATCGGAGCAGCAAATTCCGCAGCAGCGGAAAAAGTAGCGTCGCTCTACGACAGCATCGTGACGCCCATCATCATCACCGACCCGGCGTCTGCCGAAACGATCAAGTACGCCGCCAACGGCTTCCTCGCGATGAAAATTTCTTTTATTAACGCTGTTGCGGCCATGTGCGAAGCCGTCGGTGCGGACGTTGCCGCCGTCGTCGAGGGGATTGGTTCGGATAAGCGCATCGGCCGTCAGTTCTTGAACCCTGGCCCCGGCTGGGGTGGTTCCTGTTTCCCCAAGGACTCACGTGCATTGGTCAAAATCGCCGAAGACCACGGCTACAACTTCTCGATGATGAAGGGAGTTGTCGAGGTCAACGACGAACAGCGTGCGCGCATGATCGACAAGGTCGCGAAAGCTGTTGGCCGCCACCATTCGAACCTGAGTGGAGTGACAGTTGGAGCAATGGGGCTCACGTTCAAAGCTGGAACCGACGACCTTCGCGAATCGCCAGCGATGGCAATTATCGCCGAACTCCGCAGTGCCGGAGCCCACGTGCGGGCTTTCGATCCAACCACGTGCGGCGAGTTGTCACCCCATCAGGAGCTGACGTTGGCCGGCATCGAGCTGACCTCAAATCTGATCGACATCGCTGACGACGCCGACGTGATCTGTGTGTTCACCGAGTGGCCAGAATTTGCCAAGATCGACCTCGAAGATGTTGCTCAGCGAGCAGGCGCAGGGACCACGGTTGTCGACATGCGCAACCTGTTCGAGCCTGCTGGCGTCAAGAGTGCTGGACTCGGCTACGACGGCGTTGGTCGTCGCTGATGCGCGTCGTTGTGGCCGGAGGCGCCGGGTTCCTCGGCTCGCATCTGACCGACGCACTGATTGCCCGTGGCGATGAGGTCGTTTGCCTCGACAACTTTGTGACGAGCCGACCCGCCAACGTTTCACACCTCGCCGACAACCCGGAGTTCACGCTCATCGAGGGTGACATCGTCACATCATGCGATGTCGACGGACATGTGGACGCCGTGATGAACTTGGCGAGCCCTGCTTCGCCGAAGGACTACTGCGCGCTACCGATCGAGACGCTCGACGTCGGCAGCATCGGTACCCGAAATTTGCTCGAGTTGGCGCATCGCAACGACGCCAAGTTTTTTATGGCTTCGACCAGTGAGGTGTACGGCGACCCGCAGGTCCACCCGCAGCCCGAAACCTACTGGGGCCACGTCAACTCGATCGGTCAACGGTCGATGTACGACGAGGCGAAGCGATTCTCCGAGGCGCTGACCAT
>JBLFZD010000239.1:0-5729 GCA_047610085.1 Ilumatobacter sp.
CCAACTTCACTCAGTAGTGCCTCATGGTCCCACCAGGGGAAGTCCGTTGGCGATGGCCGAGGCAGCCCGATCGGCAAGGAACCCGCCGGCAATGCCTGCACCTGCCGCACCATCGAACCAACCGCCTGCCAATCGATCGGCACGTTGACGCCGTGAACGTGTTCCCACGCCGTGACCGCGAAACCCCCGATCAGGAGCGCCTCAGATCGCACCGGGCGAGGGACTCGGAGGCCCTCCCCCGCCAGCATTTCTGCGAGTTGGATCGAGACTGATGCTGGCGCAGTCGGGGTGGCCACACGCAGCACCACGTCGCCACATTGAAAAATCGCGTTCATGCCGCACCGCAAAACATTGGGACTGCTCAGACCCCAACTCTGGGCTGCCGACACCGCTGCGGCGGTGGCACCGACAACGTCGTTGACTCGTTGGTCGACGTACGCCCGATCGCTCACGCGCCGTTACGAACCGTGAGCGGATCGACACCCGGGTTGAGTCGACCGGTCGGATCAAACTGCATCTTGATCCTGTCGTGGAGTGCTCGCTTGGCAGCGTCGGCTGGCTGGCGTTCTTGGCCAACCGTGTGGTGGACCGCACCGACACCAATTTCTGCCACAAACGTCCCCGGTTGTGTCGTCTTCAAGCTGTGCAACTCAGATGGAGGCAACGACCAGCGACACGAACGTGGCATTGCCGGCGGTCCGTCGACCTCGCGCAACCCATACTTGCGAACGGTTTTCTCGACGTCGGAGGCATTGCCGTCTAACCGGACCCAGGTCATCTCCCCATTCCACAGGAGGGAGACCGGTCGGTACAACGTTGCCAGCAGGGCAAACGGATCGCGGTCGCTCGTGAACCAGGCGCTGAAGCGGGGCAGAGGCCGCGTCCGCAGAATCACGTCGCCAAAGAACCCCAGAGTGCCGTACGACCCGAGGAACAACCGACAGAGATCGAACCCGCTCACGTTCTTGACGGTCGGGCCTCCCGCTTTGGTGGCCTTCCCCGATGCCGAGACATAGTGGGTCTGGAGCAGCACGTCACGCACTGCACCATGGCCGAGACGGGTCACATCGCTGTGCCCCACGGCGAGCGCTCCACCGATCGTGCCGCCCGGAGGTACCGACACTGTCTGCCCGACCGCCGCAAGCTCACTCAGCACCTCGTCGACCGGCGTGGACGCGCCACACTCGATCACCATTTCGGCCACATCGATGCGATCGATTCCACGTGGAGCCGTGACGACACGAACACCACCGGGGATGCCTCGATGCGAACCGGACCCAACAACAGCGACGGGACCTGACGTTCCGACGGAGGCTGCAAAGTCTTCGACGGTCACGTCCATAACGGACTCATATCCAGGCCCCTTCGGGCACCGCATGCATGTCTCCGCACGTTGCCGGATTGGGCAACACCTTGTTTGGGTTCGCAATCAGCTTGGGATCGAACGCCAACCGCAAGGCTTCCTGCGCAGCCAGGTCGATTTCGGAGAACATCAGCGGCATCAGATCACGCTTCTCAAGCCCAATCCCGTGTTCACCAGAAAGCACGCCGCCAACTTCAACCGAAAACGTCACGATTTCGCGACCAGCAGCGTGAACCTTTTCGACCATGCCTTCTTCGCGTGCGTCGTACACCAAGAGTGGATGCAGGTTTCCATCACCAGCGTGGAACACGTTGATCACGTCGATTCCGTACCGCTCGGTGATCTCGTAGACCTTCTCGATCACCTCGGCGAGCCGCGCCCGCGGGACTACCGTGTCGTGCAAGTAGTAGTTCGGCTTGACCTGGGCCACCGCACCAAATGCACCCTTGCGACCCTTCCACAGGATCGCTCGTTCGGCGTCGTCGGCAGCGGTCCGCACGTTGGCGACCTCTCGGATGCGCGCCAATTCATTGATCCGGGCAACGTCGGCGGCTACCTGGCCGGGTTCGCCAACACATTCGATCAACAACGCTGCTGCAGCGTGAATGGGAAGGTCGGCGTGAAGCCATGCCTCAACCGCAATCAGACACAGCTGGTCCATCATTTCGACCGCAGCAGGCACAATCCCGTCAGCGATGATGTCACTCACTAACTGTGCGCCGTCGCCAACCGAATCGAACTCCATCAGCATCGTGGCCACGTCGGGCGGGTTCTGCATGAGACGCACACAAATTTTGGTCGCCACGCCGAACATGCCCTCCGAGCCAACGAACGCTCCGCGCAGGTCAAGCCCATCTGCTTCGGGTTCCTCGCCCCCGAACTCGGTGATCGACCCGTCGGGGAGGACAACTTCCATCCCCAAAATATGAGCGCTTGTCACCCCGTCGGCCAGACAGTGCGGGCCGCCAGAGTTGTTGGCGACGTTACCCCCAATCGAACACACCTGCTGGCTACTCGGGTCCGGTGCGAAGTGCACCCCGAGATGCGCGATCTGCTTCGACAGGTCGAGGTTCAAGACTCCCGGCTCGACCCAGGCTTGCCGGTTGACTGCGTCGACCGAGATGATTCGATTCATCTTCGATGTCGAAATTACGATGGCCCCATCTGGCGGAACCGCTCCCCCGGCCAGCCCGGTTCCCGAACCGCGAGCCAGGAACGGCACACCGAACTGGTCGGCGACCTGGACCGCTGCTTGCACGTCGGCGGTCGACTCGGCGAACACAACAACGCCAGCGCGCCCTGTCATATTTGATGCATCACGCCGGTACAGCCGCATCTCGGTCGCTCCGGATCGCACCCGCTTCGGGTCAATCCGCTTGCGAAGTGCGGCTTCGACGGGGCTCACTTCGGGCGCATGACGACGACGCGGCCCGACTCGACCTCCACACCATCGACAAACACCTGATCGCCGGGCTCAACGTGTTCCTCGAGTGACACCAGCCGGCCATCGCGCTTGGCCTTCAACTCGTCCTCGTGTTGCGTCATGGCCGACCGGCCATCGCGTACGGCATCAACAACGTGGCTCGCCGTCTGGCGCACACGACCCACTGCCGATCGGGCGACGCCGACGGGCGAGACCTGCGAGGCCTTCTCAACGACCTTCTTCTTGGCATAACCCGCTCCGGCTGCTCCTGCGGCCACACCGCCGACAAACCAGGTCACTCGCTTCATCATGCTCGTCTCCTTTTCGACTCACTGGACAAGGCCCCCACCGTACGTTGCACATCGATCACGTTGTCGTGCGCCGCAGAATCTGGTGTGCGCCGGAGACGGGCAAACGTCCGTGACGCTCCTCGTGCAAGACCAGCAGCCTTAATGGCCGGAGACGAGAACGCCGATCGGGCCACCCTTGAACCCACAGCATCGCCGATCGCCTCCGCCGAACCCAGCACCCTGTCAAAACGTTCAAGATCGTGTCGCGCTTCATCGACAGACTCGCGAGCTTCATCGGTCGAGATCCGTAAATCATCGATCAACATCCGAGTCTCGCCTCGGAGATCGGTGACCTCGCGGCGCAGTTGACCGGTTGCATCGAGCACCCGGTTCAACACCACGATCAGCGCTGCAAAGCCGATCGCAAGCAGCACAATCGCTGCAACGACGACAAGCTCAGCGGTACTCATCGGCGCTCCCCCATTCGTTGACCGACATCACGTTCTTCGCCGTGGTCCGACGGTTCGTACCAACTCCGACCGACCAGCGCGTCCGGTAGGTATTGCTGGGCAACCCATCCGGTCTCATGGTCATGAGGATACTTGTACCCGTCCCCGTGACCCAGCGCTGCTGCACCTTGATAGTGCCCGTCGCGCAGGTGGGCGGGCACTTCTCCCGTCGCCCCGTCGCGGACGGCAGCTCGGGCATTCCAGATCGCCCGGGCAGCTCGGTTGCTCTTCGGTGCGGCTGCTAGGTGGATTGCAGCCTGGGAGAGGTTGAGCTGAGCTTCGGGCAACCCGACGTGCTCGACGGCATGAGCAGCCGCAACAGCGATTTCGAGCGACCGGCCATCGGCGAGCCCGACATCTTCACTCGCGAAAATCACCATCCGGCGAGCGATGAATCGGGCGTCTTCACCCGCCTCGAGCATCCGAGCTAACCAATACACCGCAGCGTCGGGGTCCGAGCCACGCATTGATTTGATGAACGCACTCACAACGTCGTAGTGGTCGTCTCGACCGTACCGCAGGGCACTTGTTCCAAGGGCAGCCTCGACATGCTCGAGCTTGACACGCGTGTAGTCCGACAGTGCGCAGGCCACCTCAAGCGATGTCAACACCTGGCGTCCATCGCCGCCCGAACGATCAACGAGCAACGTGATTGCATCGTCATCAGCCTCGGCGCCTTCGGCTTGGAGCCCACGTCGAATGAGGATCTCGATGTCAGCGTGCTCAAGCGGTTCGAGCCGAAACAGCGTCGACCGGCTCCGTAACGGTGCGTTGACCTCAAAGAACGGGTTCTCGGTGGTTGCCCCGATCAAAGTCAGCAGGCCATCCTCGACTGCGGGGAGGAGTGCATCCTGCTGCGACTTGGAAAACCGGTGAATCTCGTCGAGGAAAAGAATCGTTCCCTGGCCCCGCTCGCCAAGGCGTTGCCGAGCACGTTCAATCGTCTCACGAACGTCCTTCACCCCGGCAGTAACCGCAGAGAGTTGCTCGAACGCCCTGTCGGTCGTGCCGGCTACCGCCAACGCCAATGTGGTCTTACCTGTACCCGGAGGGCCCCAGAGCAGGGCCGACGACAAACGATCGGACTCCACTAGTCGCCGCAACGGACGACCGGGGCCGACCAGGTGTGCCTGGCCCACCACGTCATCGATCGTACGTGGCCGCAGTCTCGCGGCGAGCGGTGCCCGCGTGAGCTTGGCGGTCTCAGCGGCAGCGCCAAAAAGGTCGTCCGCCATTAACCGATACCGTCGAGGAGGACACGGCGATACGACGGTTGACGGAAGTCGACCGCATTATCGACCAGCCACTCGGGCGTGACCCACTTCCAGTCGCAGAATTCCAGGCCGTCCGGGGCGGGCTCAACGTCGCTGCTGTTTACCCGAAATGTAAACCAGCGCTGGACCTGACCCATCCGACCGTTTTCCCGTACGCCGGCCGGCCAGGCGTACGCCGTCCACTCAGCGAACTCATCAACCAACTCAACGTGCTCACAATTCAAGCCGGTTTCTTCACCGAGTTCACGCCACGCGGCTGACTCTGGCGATTCGCCTTCGTCTATACCGCCCTGCGGCAACTGCCATTGTCCACAAAGATCACTGCGTTCAAACGCCATAACGAGACCCTCGTCGTTCACGACAATGGCAACGACGTTCGCTCGGAAATGCAGACTCGACACAGGGGGCCAGAAAGAAACGTCTCAGCGACCGAGACCGCGAAGACGATCCATCACGTCAAAGTACTCCGGGCTGGTGTCTGCCAGCACGCCGAACCAGCGACGGGCGGTGATGGTTTCACCCATCCGGTCGTACAGGTCGCCAAGCACATACCACTCACGCAAATGGTGATCGCGCACACGCTTGGGAGCCTTACGGCCCTCGAGCATCACTTCGATCGCGCCCTGCAAGTTGCCCTGGTCCGCCAACGAGTTCGCCATGACGATGCGACCCTCAGCGATGATGTCTTGGGATGGCGACGCAGCCTTGATCTGGCCCCAGACACGTTCAACGGCCGACCAGCGACGAAGACCTCGGTATGCATCAGCAATGACGGGCAACAGGCCGGGATTCTCCTTGAGTTCCTGCGCTGCCTGCAGCGCCGCTACGGCCGGCTTGTATCGGCCCAATCGGTACGAGGCGAGACCAAGA
>JBLFZD010000240.1:0-5724 GCA_047610085.1 Ilumatobacter sp.
CCGAGATGCGTCTCCGAAAACGCGAGCCGAGCACAACAAACGCCGCGTCGGACCCATGTCGATCGATCATGTCGTCGATGGTGGAGAGTTCGACGATGTGCACGAGGCCCCCGCCGGTTGGTTCGGCCCGGAGACGGCATCGATTGACCGTTGTGCGCCACGTTGAGCACAGAATTCAGCATCTCGGGGGTCAAATGCGTTGACCGGCACCTCGGCGACCTTGTGCGGCGTGTGGCACGCCGTAACGACGTAACGCTCATCGGAGGGCGTAAGCAGCTTGTCCCGGACCCATGCGAGTGCTTGCGTCGATGCAGGCGTGCCGTCGATACCAACGACAACGCGCCGCTTGGCCGAATCAAGGTCGTGCACGTTCAACGCAGTGGCCGCTGAGGATCTTGGGCTACGAACGACGAGAGGGTCAGGAGAAGGCTTCTTTCCGAATTCGGTAAACGGATACGACAAAACATCTTTGTTATGCAGTATTTGTTATCTGGCGATGACAGAGGTGCTCAAATCGCGCGACGGACCAGCGAGCACCTGACACGCTATGTCACACACTGTTGGCGTTGATGGCCTCCTACCATTACGTCATGATCGCCGCGTCGGGCCACCTCGATTCTCGAGTGAGTCCAACACCGCATCGTGACGATGTGACTCAGTGACCTCAGGGTTCTCCGTGGACCCGGGCATCCTGCTGGCGGGAACGCTGCTCCTCGTCGGCGTGGTCGCCAGCGGCCTGGCAGCCCGGTTCCGCATCCCGAGCCTGCTGCTGTTCCTCGGCCTCGGGATGCTCGTCGCTGACGACGGCCTGGCTCTGGTGCGTTTCGACGACGCAGCCCTGGCGCAGAACATTGCAACGGTCGCGCTCGTCATCATTTTGTTCGAGGGAGGCCTCGCAACCGAGCCAGCTGCGTTCCGCACCGCCGGGATTCCCGCCAGTTTTTTGGCCACCGTCGGCGTCGCGATCACCGCTGGAGTTGTCGCAGCGGCCGCGTGGTTCGTGTTGGATCTCAACCCGACCACGGCGTTACTCCTTGGTTCGGTGGTCGCCTCGACCGATGCCGCCGCTGTCTTCTCAGCCCTTCGTTCCGACCCACTCCCACCCCGCACACAGCGGATCCTGCAACTCGAGTCGGGGATGAACGACCCCGTTGCGGTCCTGATGACCATCGGCATGGTCGAGGTCTGGCGTGCAGACCCCACCGCATGGGACTGGATCTCTTTTCTGGGTGCCCAACTGGTCGTTGGCGTGGTCGTCGGGCTCGGAGTCGGCTGGCTCGGACGGCGAATTCTTGCCCGGCTGACCGGGCCCGCAGTGTCATCGCTCGGCGTGCTCACCCTTGCCATTGCGGCCATCTCGTACGGCACCGCAGCAATCAGCGGCGGATCCGGATTCCTTGCGGTGTACTTGACCGGCGTCGTCGTCGCGAGCGCACGACGCTCCACGCGTGGAGTCCTGTACTTCCACGAAGGACTCGCAGCAACAGCCCAAGGCGTGCTGTTCCTCTTGCTCGGCATCTTGGTGTTTCCGAGCGACTTGATCGACAACCTCGGCACGTCAATCGTCGTAGCTGCGGTGTTAATCGTTGTGGCTCGGCCGCTCGCTGTGGTCGCCGTACTGGCGTGGTCGAAGACGCCAATGCGGCGAATGGCCGTGATTTCGTGGGCTGGCCTACGGGGCGCCGTTCCTGTGGTCTTGGCGACGATCCCCTTCACAGCAGGGCACCCCGACGGCGCTCTGATCTTCGACGTGACGTTCGTCGTCGTCGTGCTCTCTGTCGCCCTCCAAGGGACCACGGTTGGGATCCTTGCACGGCGACTCGGTGTTGTTGCTGACGAAATCCCGACCGTTCGACCCGAGATCGTTCCGATCGACGCCCACGACGCAGACCTTGTCGAGGTCACCGTGCCGGACGGTTCACCGCTCGACGCCGCAACACTCCAGGATTCACCCCCTCCCGGTGAATCTCGTGTCGCCCTCATCCACCGCGGCGACACGACCATCATTCCGCACGGCTACACCCGACTTGCCGCCCACGACGTGCTCTTGGTCATCGCACCGCGACACTGCGACCTCAACGAGCTCGAGCGTTGGACTCACGCAGCCACCCCGACGACGCCGCCCACCGGAGACGACAGCGGTCACACATAACCGAGCGCCAACCACGATTCAAGCATCATGACCCTGCCGTAGAATCTCGCCATGGCTCACAAGTCAATCATTGCTGGCGCTTTACTTATCGTGGTGGGTGTGTTGGCCAGCATCATGTCCGATACCGGCAGCGTCACGGCGCTCATCCCTGCGTTCATCGGCGTGATCTTCGTGGGACTCGGCGCCGCGGGCCGCGCCAAGCCGGATCTCAACCGCCACCTCATGCATGCCGCCGCAGCACTTGCGCTCCTGGCGGTTCTTTCCAGCGCCGGGTCAGCAATCGGACGCGGAAGCACCGGTTTGGCGCTGTTTACGCAACTCGCCACCATCGTCGTGCTGGGTGGTTTCCTGGTGCTGGCAATTCGGTCGTTCCGAGCCGCCCGCATCGCACGAGAAGCAGCGGCGGCCTCGGCCTAAAGCAACGTCGCATTCGACCGAGCCGTTCAGGGTGCCACGGTCGCGTTCATGAGCCTTCGGAGCACTGGGGCCATCGTCACGGATCGGCGCTTTGCGAGTTCTGCGTCGCGGCCATCCTCCGAGCGATGTTTTCCTCATCCCCGCATCGCTGCTTGCCCCATCTGCTCGGACCGTTCACCCGATGTCGGTAATCGATGACCCCGCCCTCGGGCTGACGTCCAACTGGGTCATCGGCGGTGACTTGTCATCGCTTGAAAACAACAAAAGCCGGACCTGGAGGCCCGGCTCTCGTTCGATTCAGTGGAGGCTGATTAGCCGCGTGCTTCCAAGGCTGCCAACAGCTGCGGCATCACCTTGTGGACGTCGCCCACGATGCCAAGGTCGGCAACACCGAAGATCGGTGCTTCCTTGTCCTTATTGATGGCAATGATGTTCTTCGAACCCTTCATGCCCACCATGTGCTGAGTGGCACCGGAAATGCCTGCAGCGATGTACACGGTCGGCTTGACAACCTTGCCGGTCTGGCCGACCTGGTAGCTGTACGGAACCCAGCCTGCGTCGACGATGGCTCGCGAGGCTCCCGGAGCACCCTTGAGCGCCTTGGCGAGTGACTCGACCATGGCGAACTTGTCGGCTTCACCGAGCCCACGGCCACCCGCAACAACCACGGCTGCTTCGTCAAGCTTGGGACCCGAGGTCTCTTCGACATGAACAGCGGTGATCGTTGCACCACCGGTCGAACCAAGGTCCGGCACCGGAGCTGCAACAACTTCGCCTGCGCCACCGGCTCCACCAGCGGGCTCGAAGCTCTTGGGACGGAACGCAGCCAGGTAGGGCGCTTCGCCGGTGAAGGTCGAAGTGACGAGCTTGGCACCACCGAAGATCGGCGTTTCCACGCTGACAGAATCACCGTCGACCGACACGTCGGTCGAGTTGGTGAGCACAGTGCGGTCGAGCTTGACCGACAGGCGGGCTATGACGTCACGGCCTTCGTAGTTCTGCGGGAACATGACGAGATCGGGCGAGTCACCGCCGTCGATGACGGCCTTCATCGCCGCTGACACTGCGGCACCCGGAAGGGCCCCGGCGAGGTCGCCAGTTTCATAGATCTTGGCTGCGCCATAATCGGCGAGCACGGCTGCTGCGTCGCCGGCCGAGCCCGCAACGAATGCCGTGACCGATCCACCAAGCGAGTTGGCCTTAGTGAGTAGTTCGAGAGTGGCACTCGGTGCAGTGCCGTCGCTTGTCTGTGCGAATACCCAGATGTTTGAGATACCCATGGTGAGACTCCTAGATGACCTTCAGGTTGTCGAGGAACTCGACAATCTTGTTGAACGTTTCGCCGTCGTCTTCGATGATCTCGCCGGCTTCGCGAGCGGGGGCACTTTCGACTGCGGTGATGGACTGTGCCCAGCGGACGGACTCGACGCCGAGATCGGCGGCCGTGACGGTTTCTACGGGCTTGGACTTCGCTGCCATGATGCCTTTGAAGCTGGGATAGCGAGGCTCGACCACGCCAGCGGTCACCGAGACAACTGCGGGCAGCGAGCAGGTCACTTCGTCGTAACCCGACTCGGTCTGACGGTTGACATTCAACGTCCCGTCAGCGATCGAAACGGTCTTGGCGAACGTGACCGACGGGAGACCGAGGACTTCGGCTATCTGCTCGGGCACGGTGCCGGTATAACCGTCGGAAGACTCGGTGCCGGCAATGATCAGGTCAAAGTCGCCTGATCTACCAACAGCACCAGCGAGCACCTTGGCGGTGGTGAGTGCATCAGCACCGGCCAGGGCCGGGTCGGACACAAGCACGGCCTTAACAGCGCCCATGGCGAGTGCCGTACGAAGACCGCTGACCTCATCATTGGGAGCCATCGAAACCAGGCTCACTTCCCCACCACCCGCAGCAGTGACGAGCTGGAGCGCCATCTCGACGCCATAGCTGTCGGACTCATCCAAGATGAGCTTGCCGTCGCGCTTGAGCCTGTTGTCGGCATCCAACTCACCCGGCAGTGCCGGATCAGGGATCTGTTTCACACACACGATCACGTTCATAAGAAAGCCTAAGTTACCGCCCGGTTCGCCCCGCAACCCAAATCGAGGGACCGATGTCTCACCATGTTTCTCTACGTTGTGCAATATGAATCTGTCGCTTGCGACGCTGATCGTGCGCGAGTACGTCCCTGCAATAGCCTTCTTCAGCGAGGTATCGGGGTTTGAACTCCTCGACGATTCGCCGTCGCTGACTCACGACGGCCGACCAAAACGTTGGGTCGAAGTTCGCCCGACGCAACAGGTACCGTGATCATCTTGCGGGTCATGCTTATCGTCAACTCGTTCGCGTCGTCGGTGACGGCGCGTAACACGGTGATTGTCCACCGCCGCCTCAGCGAAGGTGTCCGCACCCCCGGCAGGTCGCTCCCCGCACAGCATCAGGTTGAAGTTGTCGAAACCAATCGGCGTGGGCACGCAACCCGATTTGCTCACGATGCTGCGCGTCGAGGCGTCGATGTGGTCATCGGGTACGGCGGCGATGGCACGTTGAACGAAGTTGCGACCGGTATCGCAGGGTCAGACACCGCGCTCGGTGTGCTCCCCGGCGGTTCGACGAACGTGTTCGCTCGCACACTCGGCATGCCAAACGATCCGGTTGAAGCGGTCGAGCACCTCGTGCGCGGGATCGATGCCGAAGACTTCCGCCCGATCGGGCTTGGCAAGGTCAACGGGCGATACTTCTGCTTTCATACCGGCATCGGTTTTGACGCAGCCGTCGTTCAACGGGTCGAACGTTACGGTTCGCTGAAACGCTGGCTCGGGCACCCGCTCTTCATTTACGCCGGACTGTCGACCTGGGCAACGGGTTACGCCCGCAAGGAACCGCACTTCAGCATCTCGTGTGATGGCGGCGAGCCACTCGAAGACGGTTATTTCACGATCGTGCTGAATACAAACCCCTACACCTACCTAGGGAACACGCCGCTCGACCTTTCAACAGATGCCGGACTCGATCGAGGGCTTGTGGCGATCACGTTCTCCACCATGAAGGCCCGAGCAATTCTGACCTCGCTCGCCGGCGCGCTTCGGGGCGGTGGCGTACAGCCCGCTCCGCACCTCGACATTCGCACCGACGTCCGGAAACTCACGATCGAGCACAC
>JBLFZD010000241.1:0-5713 GCA_047610085.1 Ilumatobacter sp.
GCCGCCATTGCCGTAGCGGCAGGCGTTCGAGCGGCCATCTGGATGATGCCGGTGCCGAGTTGCACCTTCTCGGTCTGGGCGCCCCACCATGACAGCGGAGTGAGCGCATCAGAGCCGTATGCCTCAGCGGTCCAGATCGAGTTGAATCCGAGTTTCTCGGCTTCGAGGATCGCTTCGAGCGCGCCGCTGGGCGGGCCCTTCGACCAGTAACCAGTGTTGTAACCGAGCTTGATGTCTGCCATAACCCAGACCGTAGAACAGCAACCGGCGATTGGTTCAGTCCGGCGACCGAGCATGATGGTGCGATGAGCGGAGCGCGAGAGGGTGGTGAAGACGATCGTCTGGTCGTCACCGATGCCGTGCGCATCCCTCGTTTCGAGTTGTTGGAATCGTTCAGCGCCTCTGGCGGACCTGGTGGTCAGCACGCGAACAAGACCGCCACGCGGGTGGAGTTGACGTTCCAGGTTGCCACGTCATCGGCGTTCCGTCATGAGTCGCAACGCGAGCGGGTCATGGAGCGGCTGGGGTCGGTGGTCCGGGTGGTGGCCGACGATGAACGTTCGCAACTTCGGAACCGTCGTCTCGCCGAGCAGCGCCTGGCCGACAAGCTCCGTTCGGCGCTCCACGTTGAACGGAAGCGTCGCGCCACCAAGCCGACGAGAGGCTCGCAGCGTCGTCGCCTTGATGGCAAGTCGCGTCGCAGCGAGGTGAAACAGCAACGTCGCCGACCCAACAGCGACGACTAATGCCGGTTCCCCACCCGGATCCGGAACTTGGGTTACTCCAACCCGGTTCGGGTAACTCAGGTGGGTTGGATCGGATGATCCTTACTTGATCTTGCGACGGTCTTGCCGTTGGCTTCAACGTTGGCGTGGATCGTGTTGTCCATGATCGATCGCACCGCACCCCCATCTCTGACCGACAGAGCAAACGTCCCGACCGACATCGAGGCTTCCCGGGCTCCGAGTTCACGACGAAAATTTCTTGGTGCGATGGGCGTCGGTGTGAGTACTGCGGTGGTCGCACCGTCGGTTGTTTCTGCGCAAACCGACGAAGACGGCGGTGTTCGTGGACGAGGTGGACGCCGTGGTCCGGGCGGCAGAGGCCGTCCGGGCCGCAACGGCGACCGGCCCGACAACGATGGCCAGAAGAGCGACGGCGACCGGGCCGGTGGCGGTGATCGAGACGACGGTTCCGCTCGGTTCAGTCGCTTGTTCAACCTCCCCAGGTTTGCTGAGCCCAGCCAAGAACTCCGTGAGGCACTGACCGAGGTTGGCCGCCCGGGCGGAATGATGGACGCAGCCGACCCACTTGAGGTCGGTCCCATCCGTCTCATCACTGAACCCGAGCTCAGCCCGGACAACCGAGACAACCCAACACACACCGCTGGGGTCACCTTCCTCGGCCAGTTCATGGACCATGACATCACCCGTGACGCCGGCTCACGCCTTGGCCGGGCAACGTCGGTCCGTCGTAGCTCGAACCTGCGATCCGCTCGGCTCGACCTCGACAGCGTGTACGGCGGCGGCCCCGAAGATTCGCCCGACTTATACGACGGCTTCCGCTTGAAGGTCGAGTCCGGCGGCCAGTTCGAGGACGTCCCTCGCGACGATGCCGGACTCGCAATTCTCGGTGACGATCGCAACGACGAGAACATGATGTTGTCAGGGCTTCATGCTGCGTTCCTGTTGTTCCACAACGCCGTGATCGAAGACATCTCGGCGGGACCGCCCGATGCGGACGACTTCACAAGGGCCCGCCAAATCGTGCGCCATCACTACCAGTGGATCGTCGTGAACGAAGTCCTGCCCCAGTTCGTTGGCCAGCTGATGGTCGACGACATCGTCGCCAACGGTCGCCAGGTGTACACGCCTCGGACGGCAAGGATTCCCGTTGAGTTCCAGGCTTCTGCGTACCGGTTTGGTCACTCGATGATCCGCCCGTCGTATCGAGCCAACCTGGCTGGCGACAACGGCGATCCGTTCTTTGCGATGGTCTTCAACCCCGAGACGTTTGGTCAGGACGATCCGGAGGACCTCACCGGCCGGTCACGCGCCGCCCGCCGTTTTATTGGTTGGCAGACCTTCTTCGACTTCGGCGATGGCGAGGTGAAGCCGAACAAAAGGATCGATACGAAGATGTCGACGCCACTGTTCCAACTGCCGATGTTCGCCATCCCAACGGCTCGTGGAGAGGATGTCGGCCCGACCTCGTTGGCCACCCGCAATCTCCTTCGCCATCTCACGTGGGAGATCCCGTCGGGTCAGGACATCGCTCGGGCAATGGGGCTTGACCCGCTTGAGGCAGCGGACCTCAGTGACTTGGGTCAACTTGGTGCAAACCTCGACAGGTCGACGCCACTGTTTTTCTATCTGCTCCGCGAAGCCGACGTGATGGCCGATGGCCTGCACCTCGGTCCTGCTGGCGGACGAATCGTTGCCGAAGTCTTCCTCGGGATGCTCGATCTCGACGCCGACAGTTATCTCAACGTCGAGGGTGGATGGCGGCCCACGCTTCCACAACGTGACGGAACAGTCGGCGACGACTTCGCCATGACCGACCTGCTTACGATCGCCGGTGTCGACCCCGACTCTCGAGGCCAATGATCAACCGGTGTTTTCCCCAACATGAGTTACCCGAACCCGGTTGGGGTCACCCATGTTGTCAGGAGGGGGTGAAGGTCACGGGGAAGTCTGATGGGCCGAAGATTGCGGTGCCGGCAGGCTTCCAGCTGATCTTGCCATCGACCGCGAGGTCGGGCATACGGCGAGCGAGGATCGGCAGTGCCTCCTGCAGTTCGGCCCGAGCAAGCCAGGCGCCGAGGCAGTAGTGAATGCCTGAACCGAGCGTGAGGTGCGGTGAGCCTGCTGGTTCTTTGCGGATGTCGAACGTCTCGGCCTTCGGGAACATCGACTCATCACGATTGCCAGTCGCGAGCGATGGGAACACGAAGGTGCCCTTCGGAAAGATGATTCCACGGTACTCGATATCTTCGCTGGCGAATCGGCCGGTGCCGCGGACAGCTCCGAAGTAGCGCATCGACTCTTCGACGGCACGAGGAGCAAGTTCGGGTTCGTCGGCCAGAAGCTTCCACTGATCGGGATGATTGGCAAACGTGGCCATCGCACAGGCGAGCTGATTGCGAGTGGTGTCGGTGCCGGCGATGATCACGGCGTTTACCATCATCACGAGTTCTTCGGTGTCGAGCTTGTCACCGTCTTCTTCGGCGGCAATGAGGTCCGTCAGGAGGTCTTCACGCGGGTCGTTGCGACGATCAGCGATCATCTGCACCGTGTAGGCGTTGAGTTCGTTGCGAGCTTTCTTGATGATGTCGAGTTCGTCGAGCACGGTGCCGTTGAAGATACGCAGCACGTCTTCGGCCCATCGGGAGAACAGTTGCCAGTCTTCCTTGGGTGCGCCGAGGAGTTCGCAGATGATCGGGATTGGGTACGGCTCGCAGATGTCGGCCATGACGTCGGCGGAGCCAGCCTCGGCGACCGGGTCGACCAGGCCGTTGATGACCTCGCGCATGAATGGGCGAAGCCGATCGGCGGAGCGGGGAGCAAAGGCCTTGCCCACGAGGCGGCGTAAGCGTGTGTGCTTGTCGCCCTCGGCAGCGAGAATCGATGGCCGGTTTGGGTCACCGAGCAACTCGGGGTCGGTGATGCCGCGCAACTCAGGAATCTTGGCCGCAGCGTTGTGCCAGCGTTTGTCGCGCAGCATCGCTGTGTTGTCGGCGTACGAGAGGATCGAGTAGCCGAAAACGCTTCGTGCGATCCAGGACTCGCCAGAGAGATCGATCAATGCATCGAGGGCGTCATCGTGCTCGAGTTCGAAGATCGCAGGGTCGACATCGGCCATGTCAACATCGGCGACGGGTGTAGCGGTACTTGCCTCAAACGACATGTTGGGAGCGTACGGGCGTCGAAAGGCGCCGATGTCATCAGACGTGTGACCGCACCGCCGCCTGTGCTCGAGAAAGCGCGGCAGATGAGAATCGCCGAAGGGTGATTAGCGTGGGCTCAGGCGAGGGCGTCGACCGCTTCGGCGCCGAGTGACGCAGCCACGATTTGGTTCGCATGGCTGCCACCGACGGTGTTGAGGCCGTGAGCGACTGCCGAGTTCCGTCGGGCTGCGCCGATGGCGCCGTGGACGGCGACTTCGAACTGGTACGGCAGTGTCGCGTTGGTAAGGGCGTAGGTGCTGGTGTGTGGCACAGCGCCGGGCATGTTGCCGACGGCGTAGTGCACCACGCCGTGCAGTTCGAAGACGGGCTCGTCGTGAGTGGTCTCGCGGGTGGTCGCAATACAGCCGCCCTGATCGACAGCAACGTCGACGATGACCGCACGCGGCTTCATTTGGCGCACGAGGTCTTCGCTCACAACGACGGGGGCGCGGCCGCCAGCGACGAGAACGGCACCGATCACGAGATCGGCTTCCATGACGGTGCGCTCGATCGAGCCCTGGTTGGAGGCGAGCGTCGAGATGCGGCCCTTGTGGATCTGATCGACGTAGCGCAAGCGTTCGAGGTTCTTGTCGAGCACGGTCACTTCGGCCTCCATGCCCGCAGCGATGACGGCCGAACTCCAGCCGACGTTGCCGGCGCCGAGCACAACGACCTTGGCCGGGCTGACTCCGGGCACGCCGCCCATCAGCACGCCGCGGCCGCCTTTGTGGCGTTCGAGGAAGTGGGCGCCCATCTGGGGGGCGAGGCGGCCAGCGACTTCACTCATCGGAGCGAGGAGGGGGAGTTGACCGTCAGCGGTCTGCACGGTTTCGTAGGCGACGCTGGTGGTCTTGGCAGCGAGCAGTGCTTCGGCGACAGCGGGGTAGGCGGCAAGGTGGAGGTACGTGAAGAGGGTGAGGTCTTCGCGGAGGTACTGGAACTCCTCGGCTTTTGGTTCCTTGACCTTCACGACCATTTCTTGTGCCCAAGCATCAGCAGCGGTCGGCACGATGGTCGCGCCTGCGGCCTCGTAGTCCTCATTCATGATCGACGCGCCGACGCCAGCACCGTCCTCCACGAACACTCTGACGCCGCCGCGTGCGAGTTCGCGCACACCGTCGGGAGTCATCGCAACGCGGTGCTCGGCGGTCTTGACTTCCTTGGGAACTCCAACGGTTGCGATGGCGGGGGAGAGCGAGGCATTGGTCATGTGAGCCATGATGGAGAACAAGGCGCCGACGATGGCACGGAAGTCGGCCGATTCGCTATTATCCAACCGTGGAAACAGCGGACCAAGATCCCATTGACGCTCGAATCATCGGTATCCTGCGGTTCAGCGGTCGAATCAGCTGGCGTGAGCTGGCGAATCGAGTGCACCTTGCGCCGAGTTCCGTCGCCGATCGTGTCCGTCGTCTTGAGGAGCGAGGGGTGATCACTGGATACTCCGCACGTATCGATCCGGCCGCTGTTGGCCGCACCGTGCGGGCGGTTGTGGACGTCAGCTTGGGGCCCGGTGATGAGGCGGATGCGTTTGAAGCGCGCCTCGCCGAGCGCGATGAGGTGATCATGGCTGCGTACGTCACGGGTTCGGCTGACTACACGATCGTGGCCGAGTGTGCGGGCGCCGAGGGGCTTGACGCATTTGTGCGTTGGGTGCGTGCCGACGAAGCGGTTGCGCGCACCGAGTCGAAGCTGATGTTGCGTTCGGTCATCGGCTAGTTATTGGACGAGTCGTGGAGGAGGGGGTTGGAGGGGGTCAGGCACCCT
>JBLFZD010000242.1:0-5710 GCA_047610085.1 Ilumatobacter sp.
CAACCCGGATCAAGTACAAAAAGCTCGCCTAAGCGTCGCTGCGGCTTCATATCCGCCCCTGCTACGACGTCGACTGGACACTCACCGGACCGCATCGATCATCGAACGCGTGAGGTTGTTGCGCCCGCCGAGCGCAACAACCACACGCGTCGGCGGCAGTCTCACTCAGTCCTTGGTCTACGCTCGTCGCTATGTGTGTGAATTGCATGAGTAATGCTGAAGCCGCCGGGGTCGCCGCGATCGCTGCGACGTACTTCATCAAGCCGCCAGTACACAAGATGCTGGCGAAACTCGACCTCGCGCCCGACCCGGATCCGATTGCTCACGACGTGCGCACCGTTGCGTTCCTGAGGGCACTCGACCTCGATCCAAAGGACGCTCTCGGTCCCCATGCCGTTGCGGCCGCCGCTGCCTGGACTCCCGAAGCTCGCTGGGTGCCGTTCCGCGATCGACTCGCAGTACGAACTCGGCGCTCCGCCGCTGCGCTCGCCTAGCTTTCGCCGTTCTCAGTGAAGCCAGTCCCGGCCTCCGGAACCGAGATCACACAGTTTCACCAAATCTGATCTCGGCGCTTCTGCGATGAGCCCAAACCACGCTGCCCGAGTCAGGCGTCGGTTGGCGCCGACTCTTTGGCGTTGAGCTCCCGACGCGCTGCGTCCTTGCGACCCATTGGCTCCCACAGCTTGCTGATCACGATGTACAGCGTCGCCAACAGTGTAAGCGCCACCGGATAGGCGAGCCAGGGGTTCACGCTCGGAAGCGAGCGAGCCTCGAGCCAATAGGGACCGGTCCACGAGAGGTCCATCGGGAACCCACGCGAGGTCACGCCAAACTCGCCATACTTCTCCGGGTCGGCGAACAGACGGGCCCACGCACTCCACGAGATCATGCGACACAAGCCGTAAAAGAAGGTGGCCCGATACAGCGCAATCAGCCCTCGTTCAGGTAGCCATCGACCGAACCATGCCCAGATTCGTGCGTCGGCAGGAACCACCTGGGTACGCCAATGATCGCGGGTGAGTACACGCCAGGAGAACAGTACGACGACCAACCAGAGCACGTCCATCACCAGCCCGAGCGACGAGTAGTACGCAGCAGCGTCGAGATACTTTCCACCGTCGATGGTGGCCGCGTAAGCCCACGTGTTCGATGTGAAGTTCAGCGTGAGGAGTGGGAAGAGCAACAGGACGCCAACCGAATCGTTGATGTCGGTGAGGGCGTGCGCGGCATAACCGAGGATGTAGCCGATCGTGAAGGCCCGGTTCTTCTTCCAACTCCAGATGAGCAGGGTAAGAATCGCTCCGAAGAACAGAGTGTGGGTGAACCCCATGCCCGGGAACCCACGGTGCCACTGGTGGGGAACCTCGGAGCCATAGCGGGTGCCGTTGATCGTGAAGCCGTACACCCAAAATTTCGACAAGAAGTCAGGTGTGAAGTCTCCGAGGAAGATCGCCCAGAAGCTGACCTTGCCGCGCATCTTTTTGGGCAGGTGCGCCTGCACCGCGTAGATCTCGAATTGATGAGCTGCCCAACTCATTGACCAGCCTCCTCGACGTCAGCAGCAGCCGATACCCCTCTCGAGGTGAGGCCGATTCGGTCCGTCAACCAGGGACCGACCACGATGAACACCACAAGCCAAGCAGGGCCGACGAACCAGTTCAGCAACCACTTATGCCAGATCCCCAAGACGATGTAGCTGATGGCTGCAGCCAGGTACCAAAACCACTCCTCCTTGCCAACAAGACGCCGCGATCCGCGAAAGTCGGGCAAAGGAGCAGAAACTTCAGACACGTCGGCAGAGGTTAGTGCTGGCATGATGTCTCGATGCCCATGGAGACCGATGTCGAATTCGCCGCCCGCCTTGCGGTGCAAACCGGCGAGATCCTGATGGACATCCGCGAACCGCTCTTTCAATCCGGCGCGTCACAATGGGAAGTCAAGGACGCCGGCGACGCTGCAGCGCAGGAATTTCTCGCACGTGAACTCCTTGAGCACCGACCCGACGATGCCGTGCTCTCCGAAGAGGAAGGCCAGACCGACCAGCGCCGATTCGACGCCGACCGGGTATGGATCATCGACCCGCTTGACGGAACCCGTGAGTTCAGCGAGCCCGGCCGCAGCGACTGGGCGGTTCACGTCGCTCTCTGGGAACGCGATCATTTCGGCGCTGCAGCGGTGAGCCTTCCGGCAATCAACGCGGTGTACTGCACCGACCCCGCTCCGGTGATGCCCGCATACGAACGCGATCGGCCCCGCCTCATCACCTCGCGCAGCCGGGCCCCGTACTCAGCAGTCCTCGTGGCTGAGGGTCTGGGGTGCGACGCCGTACGACTCGGGTCGGCCGGCGCCAAGGCGATGGCACTCATCATGGGCGAAGCCGACATCTACGTGCACGACGGCGGCATGTACCAATGGGATTCCGCCGCTCCGGCCGCTGTCGCTGTGGCCGCTGGCTTCTATGCCAGCCGGCTCGACGGTTCACCGCTCGTGTACAACGATCGCGACCCATGGCTGCCCGACTTCATTGTCTGTCGACCTGAACTTGCTGAGGGCGTTCTGAAGTCGATCTGGGGCTAAGGGCAGCCTCGACATGGAATTGAAGGCAACACGGTTCGAGGTTGCCGATCGCATCGCCACGGTGTGGCTCGATCGGCCTCACCGGTCGAATGCGTGGACCGGCCGGATGCACACCGAGTACCGCTGGATCTTCGAACAGCTCGAACAGCGTGACGACGTTCGAGCGGTGATCGTCACGGGGTCCGGCGGACGGTTCTGTGTTGGCGGCGACAGCGAAGCGCTCCAAGACCACGTCGATCGCGGCAGCTATGACACGGGTCTCCCGCCAGAGCCCGCTCGTCCTGGCGGCGGAACCGATCTTGATGCCGACTTCGCCTGGCAGCTTGGGTATCGGCACCCGATCATCGCTGCAGTGAATGGTGCGTGTGCTGGCGTCGGACTTGCTCTCGTGCTGTTTTGCGACGTACGTTTCGTGACACCGGAGGCCAAGCTGACTACAGCCGCACCCAAGCTCGGGCTGCCAGCCGAATACGGGATGAGTTGGACACTCCCCCGCCTCGTCGGCACCACGCGTGCCGCTGACCTGCTTCTGTCTGGCCGCGTATTCACCGGCGACGAGACCGCCGAATGGGGACTCTGGAATGACGTGGTCGATGACCCCCTCAACGCCGCGACGAAGTGGGCGCAGCAACTCGCCGCGACAACCGGACCCACCGCTGTGCGCATCACCAAGCAGCAACTCGCGGCCGACCTGATCCGCAACTCCCCCGAAGCCAGCGTCGCTACCTCACTCGATCTGATGAACACCGCTATGGGCTCAGCCGAGTACGCCGAAGGCATCGCCGCGTTCACCGAGCGCCGCTCCCCCAACTTCTGAGCGTCGCGGAGGAGGTCCGGGTAGCGGAGGGGGTCAGGCACCCTCCGCTACCGCCGCTACCCGCAACGAAAGAGAACTACACCGCGCCATAAGCGAGCATGGCATCGGCGACCTTGACGAAACCGCCGATGTTGGCCCCGGTCACGTAGTCGACCGAACCGTTCGACGAGCCGTACTCGACGCACTTGGCGTGGATGTCGTGCATAATCGTCTGGAGCCGCTCGTCGACCTCTTCGCGCGACCAAGAAATGCGCAATGCGTTCTGGCTCTGCTCGAGCCCAGACACTGCGACCCCACCGGCATTTGCCGCCTTTGCCGGGCCGAACAACACGCCGGCGTTTCGGAAAACGTTGACGCCGGCCAGTTCGGTCGGCATGTTGGCGCCCTCGGACACCGACACAACCCCGTTGGCCACCAAGTTTTTTGCATCACCTTCCGACACCTCGTTCTGTGTGGCGCATGGAAGTGCCAGTTCGCACGGGACGTTCCAAGGGCGTTCCCCCTCGTGGAAGGTCGCGCCAGAGAAATGGTCGGCATATTCGCTGATGCGGCCCCGCCGCACTTCTTTGAGCTCTTTGAGCCACTCGAGCTTGTCCGCATCGATGCCCGCCGGGTCGTGGACAAACCCGCCCGAATCAGATGCGGTCACGACCTTTGCCCCAAAGTGGTTGAGCTTCTCGATTGCATAGGTTGCAACATTTCCCGACCCCGACACGACTGCCGTCTTGCCAGCTACTGAATCGTTGGCATGGTTCAGCATGTTCTCCATGAAATACACCGAGCCATAGCCGGTTGCCTCGGTTCGAATGAGACTGCCACCGAAGGCAAGCCCCTTACCGGTGAGGATGCCGTTGAACTTGTTCTCGAGCCGCTTGTACTGGCCGAACAGATAGCTGATCTCGCGGGAACCTACGCCGATGTCACCAGCTGGAACGTCGACGTCGTCACCGATGTAACGATGCAGCTCGATCATCAGCGACTGACAGAACCGCATCACCTCGCTGTCGGACTTCCCCTTGGGGTTGAAGTTCGAGCCACCCTTGGCTCCACCCATCGGGAGGCCCGTGAGGCTGTTCTTGAAGATCTGTTCGAAGCCGAGGAACTTCAACACGCTCAGCGTGACCGAGGGATGGAAACGCAACCCGCCCTTGTAGGGCCCGATCGAGTTGTTGAACTGAACGCGCCACGCCCGATTGGCGCGGATCTGGCCGGAGTCGTCTTGCCACGTCACGCGGAAGATCACCGCTCGATCGGGTTCGGTGAGCCGTTCGAGGATCTGCGCTTCGCGATAGCGAGGGTTGTCAAGTGTGAACGGGATCAGCGTTTCGGCGACCTCGCGCACCGCTTGCTGGAACTCTGGCTCGCCAGGGTTCCGCTTCACGAGCCCGTTCATGAAGTGTTCGATCTCGTCGTGTGCTTCGGCGTTGGCCATGCCCGTCCTCTGTCGTTCGCTATGAGTTTGACTGTTCACCGTAGATGCCCCGAGCTCCGATGCACTGCGGGATGGAGAAGCCGAATACGAAAGACTGACCACATGCCACGACTCGACGAAGTCCCACGCGATGGGGCACACCCGCTCGCCCAAACTCTGTATACGAAGCTGTTCGGCGACCGAGACCCTCTTGCCGAGCCGGGAACAGCATCTGGCACCCCCGGCAACTGGTGGACCGTGTTTGCCCAGGTGCCCGGGGCGTTTGATCATTCGGTCGCCGGTCTTGAGTTCTGTCGTTCCCCCGACCGGCATATCTCGGCCAAGAACCGGGAGCTCGGACAGACCCGCGCTGGTTATGACGCACAGAGTCAATTCGTGTTCAGTCAGCACTGCAAGGCAATGCGCGACGCAGGCTTCACCGACGAACAAGTGGCAGCGATTCCGAGTTGGTCAACGTCGGACTGCTTCGAACCCGACGAGCGGGCGTTGCTGGCCTACACCGACTGCCTCGTGCTGGAACAGGGGCGGGTGCCCGAGACGTTGTTCAATACGCTGCGCAACTTCTTCACCGATGTGGAAATCATCGAGTTCACCTGCATCACCTCGATGTCTGCGATGCACGCCGTACTGGCCAAGGCGCTCCGCCTCGAGTTCGATGACGTCGACGAGCGCATCGTCGAAGTCGCGGACCCGCAGGGCAACTTCGCTGGCCTCGACACCTAGGCGTCCTCAGAGATCGTCGAGCACTTCAGCGGTGTGCTCGCCGAGGTGCGGGACCATACCCGGGGTGAACTCGTAGCCGTCGAAATCAACAGGGGATGCCACCGAACGGAACTCACGCTCACCGTCGCGGGGTGTCATGTCGATGATCCCAGCCTGCGCCT
>JBLFZD010000243.1:0-5705 GCA_047610085.1 Ilumatobacter sp.
CGTTGACGCCATCATCATTGGTGGGGCGATGTGCTTCACGTTCTTTGCTGCACAGGGCAAGTCGATCGGCAAATCATTGTTCGAGCCCGACATGGTCGACACCTGCCGGGATCTTCTCGTCAAGGCACAGGAGCTGGGTAAAACCATTCACCTGCCCGATGACATCACCGGCACCGACGGCCAGGGCAACTTCGCCCAGTTCGGGTCTCGTCTGGGTGATGACTCGATCGGCTACGACATCGGGCCTGGCTCCGCTGCTGCGTTCACCGACGTGATCATGGATGCCCGCATGGTGTTTTGGAACGGCCCGATGGGGATGTTCGAAGACGAGCGTTTTGCCGCAGGCACCCGAACGGTCGCGCAAGCGATGGCCGACACCAAAGCGTTCACCGTCGTCGGTGGTGGTGACTCGGCTGCAGCGCTTGCGCAATTCAAGCTCGATGATGAAGTCAGTCACGTCTCCACCGGGGGAGGCGCCAGCCTCGAACTCCTCGAGAACGGCGACCTGCCTGGCCTCGCAGCCCTCCGCACACCCTGAACACTTCGTGGACAATTGGGGTGAGGCCCCAGTTGTTCACGAACTCCATTGAAGGAAGTTTTATGGCACGCACACCACTCATCTCCGGTAACTGGAAGATGAACCTCAATCATTTCGAAGCGATCCAGACCGTGCAGAAGCTGCACTACTTGGTCCCCAAGGAGGTGTTTGATTCGGTCGACGTGTCGATCCACCCGCCGTTCACCGACATCCGGTCGATCCAGACGCTGGTGGAGAGTGAAGACCTCGATTTCAAGCTCGGTGCTCAGCACTGCCACTTCGAAGACACCGGCGCATTCACCGGTGAGGTTTCACCGGCGTTTCTCGCCAAGCTCAACATGGAGTACGTCATCTGCGGGCACAGTGAACGGCGTGAGGTCTTTGGTGAGACCGACGACATGGTGAACGCCAAAGTGCTCGCGATTCTGAAGCACGGGATGACACCGATCATGTGTTGTGGTGAGACCCTCGACGAGCGCGAAGCCGAACAGACCGAGGCCAAGGTTCTCGGTCAGATTGAGGCGGGACTCGCTGGTGTCAGCAACGAACAGATCGCGTCGCTGGTCATCGCGTATGAACCAATCTGGGCGATCGGCACAGGGAAAACAGCGACATCCGAAGATGCGCAGGCCGTCTGCAAGACGATTCGTGAAAAGATCCGCGATCTGGCCGATGCCGGAACCGCTGATGCCGTGAGGATTCAGTACGGCGGTTCGGTTAAGGGCGGCAACGCAAGCGAGCTGATGAGCCAACCTGACATCGACGGTGCGCTCGTCGGTGGAGCGAGCCTCGATCCCGATGAGTTCGCACGCGTGATTCAGTTCAACGGCTGACATCTTTCACGCGCAGGTTTTTGTCTGAGAATGGACCACTGTCTGACGATTTGCGCATTCGAAATGCGAGTCGCTACCCGTCGGTAACCATTGGTGGTATGGTTCGGCCCTCTGGTCTACCGGGGAGGATTCCAGAGCTTCCACCGTGATTTATTTGCGCGTGGTCGAAGCGGTTGAACGTCGGTACTGCCGGGCGGTTCCCGCACGCCAACAGACACCTCCCGTCTGTAGTAGTCCAACACAGGAGAACACAACGTGAACACAACCCGACGGAGCCACAAGCTCCTAGCGATCGCAGCTACGTCTGCGCTCGTTCTTGCTGCCTGCGGCAGTGATGACGACGCCAGCACTGGCGACGACACCGAAACCACCGAAGCCGAAGCGACCGACGAAGGAACCGACGAAGGAACCGACGAAGGAACCGACGAAGGAACCGACGAAGGAACCGACGAAGGAACCGACGAAGCTGCCGCTGGCAGCGACGGCGGAACCCTCATCTGGGCACACGAGCAAGAGCCGCCGGACCTCCACCTTGATGACCCGGAGAATAACCTCTCGATCACATCGTGGATCCGTTCCGCGATGATCGAAGGACTCCACGGCATCTCTGGTGCCACCGAGTACTACCCCGAGCTCCTCGCTGAAGACGGCGTGCTGACCTCTAACGATGACGGCTCGGTCGCCATTGACTACGTCCTTCGTGATGGTCTGACTTGGAGCGACGGCGATGCACTCGACGCCGACGACATCAAGTTCACCTTCGACGCACTTACCGTTGCCGACGGCGAAGATGAAGAAGGCAACCCGAACTACATCTACCTCATCGGCGACCGCAGCCCGTACGAAGGCGTCACTGACTTCACGGTGAACAGCCCGACCGAGTTCACGATGGTGTACGAGTCGTTCTTCGCTGGCTACAAGGCCGCCCTGAACGAGATCTACCCCAGCCACGTCTTCTCAGCCGACCCGGCCGAGGCCGCAGCAGAGCTCAACGACGCGCTTCGCGAGTGGAGCGTCGATGGCACGGTCATCCCGTCCGCCGGCCCGATGGTCTTCGGTTCGTGGGAGAAGGGCATCCAGATGAATCTGGTTCGCAACGACTCGTACCACGGCTCGAACAGCCCGGACGCCAAGAACGACGGCGTTGCCTTCGTTGACGGCGTACAGATCAACTTCGTCGCCGACACAGACAGCCAGATCGCTGCGCTGCAGGCTGGCGAAGCTCAGATCGTCATGACCCAGCCGCAGCTGACCTTCGAGTCGCTCGCCGAGAGCGACGAGTTCACGGTTGCTTCGTCTGCCGGCCCGGTCTTTGAGCACTGGGGTCTCAACCTCAACAACGTGCACCTGGCAAAGCCCGCCGTCCGCGAAGCACTTGCTTTCGCAATGGACAAGGGCGAAGTCATGTCCGGTCTGTACACGCCGCTGTTCGGTGACTCCCTGCCCGCCGAGGGCCTGGGTAACACCTACTGGCTGTCCAACCAGTCCACCTACGAGAACCACTCCGGCGACGCCGGTTACGGTGCGGGCGATGTCGCTTCCGCCGAAGCGGCTCTCGAAAGTGCTGGCTACGCCAAGAACGGCGACGACACGTACGAGCACCCAGAAGACGGCGTTCTGACACTGCGTGTCGGCACGACCGGCGGCAACCGTCTGCGTGAGATCCAGCAGGAGCTCATCCAGGCGCAGATGTCTAGCGCTGGCATCGACATCGTTATCGACAACGTTGAGGGTGGCGCTTACTTCGACATCCCGTTCGGGCCGGACCACATTGCGTGTGCCGTCTCAGGTGGAGCCGAAGGCAACTGTGACACCTTCGAGATCACGCAGTTCGCGTGGGTCGGTGGCCCGTGGCCCGGTGGCCAGAACACGGCATACCGCACCGGTAGCGAGAACAACACGTACGGATTCCAGAACGCAGAGTTCGATGCATTGCTCGACACCTGTGACGCAACCGTCGACGCTGATGAGCGCGCTGCTTGCTATAACACTGCGGACCGCTACGTGACCACCCTCGAGCTTGATGCCGAGAACGGTCTGTTCATGCTGCCCCTCACCCAGAAGCCGTCGTTCTACGGCTTCACCTCACAGCTTTCCCAGGCTGGCGTCGCTCCTGACGCCCAGGGCGCTGGTCCTCTGACCAATGTTGCGGACTTCCAGTTCGCAAGCTGATCACGAATACTTGATGATCTGATGGCCGGGGCCCGCACGTGTGGGCTCCGGCTTCGGTCGTCACTCTGCAACACTCGTTGCATTCCCCGTCCGTTCTCCCGACCACCGATCGAGGCTCTTCGACGTGTTCGCATACATCACGAGGCGACTGCTCTCAACGATTCCGTTGATGATGCTCGCTCTCTACGTGGTCCACGTGGGCGTCTCGCTCACCACCAACCCACGTGCCGAGTTCATCCTCTGCCGACCCCAGTGCCAGGCCGGCTATGACCGCATCACCGAGGTGTACAACCTCGACGTGAACGTGTTCATTCGCCCGTTTTACTGGTTTGCCGATGCTTTTCGCGGAGATTTCGGAGAATCCAGCACGATCGGTGAACCGGTCATTGACGTCTTGATGAACCGAGGCTGGAACACGATGCTCATTGCAGTCCCGGCTTTCATCGTCAGCGCAATTTTCGCACTCTTGCTTTCGGTGTACTCGGCCAAGAACCAGTACTCGAAGGGCGACTACTTCTTCACTGGCCTCTCCTTCATCGGTCTGGCGCTCCCATCGTTCGTGCTCGCACTGATCCTGCAGCTGATCTTCGGAGTGAAGCTCGATGATTGGTTTGGGATCAAGCCGTTCAACACGGGTCGAAAGACTGATACCAACTTTCTCGAACTCATCCGTGACGTCACGTTGCCCGCCACCTCATTGGCGATCCTGTTCATTTCCGCGGACAGTCGCTTCGGACGAGCATCGATGCTCGACACGTTGAACCAGGATTACATCCGTACGGCCCGAGCGAAGGGCCTGTCCGAACGCACCGTGGTGTGGAAACACGCGTTGCGCAACGGTCTCATTCCGCTCGTGACTTTGTGGGCGCTCAACTTCGCCGCACTGCTGGGTGGGTCGATCGTGACCGAGACGATCTTCTCGTGGCCTGGACTCGGACCAGCGCTGATTAACGGTCTCGGCGGCGCCGACCTCGACCTCGTTCTCGCCATCGTGTTCTTCATTGGTGTGGTGACGGTGTTCTTCAACCTCGTGGCTGACGTGATGTATGGCGTCCTCGACCCCCGGATTCGATTGGACTGACGAATGACCGACCGCGAAACCCCATCCCTCGAAGAACTCGCAGCCGAGCTACAAACGACGCACATGGACAGCGAACTCGCTGTCGCCCAGGCGATCGCCGACGCCGAGGGTCTCAGCGAGACCCCGAAGTCGTTCGGCAAGCTGGCGTGGGAGCGCTTCATCAACCACCGACTCGCGCTGCTGGGCGCGATCGGGCTTGTCCTGATCACTGTTGCCTTCGTGTTCGCCCCGCAGTTCAGCGACTACACCGTCGAGCAGACCAATGTTCCCGACCGTTTGCAGGGTCCCTCCTGGGATCATCCGTTCGGCACCGATGAAATCGGCCGCGATCTGTATGTTCGGACCGCTCAGGGCGGTCAGTACTCGCTGCGTATCGGATTGACCGTGGCGCTGCTTGCAACGGCGTTCGGCACGATGATGGGTGCCATGGCCGGGTACTTCGGCAAGTGGGTCGACACGTTGATCTCGCAGATGGTCAACCTGTTCCTGATTGTCCCCTACCTCATCATCCTTGCGGTGTTCTCCCAGCAGATCGGGCGAGACGCCAACCGGCTTTCATTGGTTCTGGCCCTGCTGCTCTGGACTCGGATAGCGCGCGTTGTGCGCGGTGTGGTCTTCTCGATCAAGGAGCAGGAATACGTCATGGCGGCGCGAGCCTCTGGTGCGTCCCACTTCCGAGTGATCTTCCGCCACATCATCCCGAACGTCGTCGGGGCGCTCGCCGTTGAAGTCACACTGCTCCTCGGAACAGCGATCGTCCTGGAATCGACACTGTCGTTTCTCGGCCTCGGCGTTCAGCCACCCAATTCGTCGTTGGGCACGCTCGTTGCAGACGCGAAGGGAAATATTGCTACCGATCCATTCCGGGTGCTCACTCCAGGCCTGTGCATCGTGTTCATTGTGTTGTGCGTGAACTTCCTCGGCGACGGTTTGCGTGATGCGCTTGATCCTCGTTCCAAGGTCGCAGGTCCGAAGCCGGTCAAGGTGAAGAAGAAGAAGATGGCGGAGGCCTGATGAGCGAGCCAGTACTGAAGGTTGAAAACCTCAACGTCGGATTCCACACGAAGTCTGGTGTGGTGCA
>JBLFZD010000244.1:0-5688 GCA_047610085.1 Ilumatobacter sp.
CATGTCGATGATTCCAGCCTGCGCCTGCGGGTCCTCAAGCAAGTCGGAAATCGTCTGGATCGGAGCCCACCAAACATCGAACTCATCGAGCTTGGCCTTCCAATGCGCACCCGGCTGCGTGGCGAACGCTGCATCGAGTTCGGCAATTAGTTCGATGCAGTTGTCGAGGCGGCTCTTCGACGACACGAACCGCTCATCGGTGCCGAGGTCAGGCCGGTCAAGCGCCTTGATGAGGTTCGGCCAGTGGCGAGCAGCCTCAAGACAGATCAGCCAGAACCCAACCCCGTCGGCACCCTGGTAACTGTTCACCAGCGGGGCGGCCTTTGCCGTGCGCCCAGCCGTAGGCGTCCGCTTCTTGAACCGCAGATGGATCGCGGTGTCCCACGCCCCGGCATACATTCCGTTGCGCAGCAGACTCGTCGTAACGAAGCCACCAACCCCGGTACGGCCACGTTCGACCAGCTTGGCCATCACGCCAGCGGTGAGCGCCATACCGGTCTGGTGATCGCCAAAGCCCGAGAGGAGGTCCGGTGGCGCCTCACCCGGCCGCATTGCCGTATGAGCGAGGGCTGAACGAGCCCAGAACGCACCGACGTCATAGCCGGCGCGGTCGCTGTCGGGCCCGTCCATGCCATAGCCGGTAATGAGTCCGTAGACGAGATGGGGATGACGCTCGCATACGGTCGCATGGTCGAGGCCGAGGCGTTCGAGCGCAGCAGCGCGCATGTTCGACACCAACACATCAGCGGTGGCGAGCAGCTCGTGGAACTGCGCGACTTCTTCGGCGTCGCGCAGATTCATCACAACGGAGCGCTTGCCCCGGTTATCGACTTCGAACGGAGGGACCGGGATGTCAGCGCGAATGCCAACCGACGCAAACATCGCTCGTTGCGGGTCGCCCGCAGCAGGTTCGACCTTGATGACGTCGGCACCCCAATCGGCCATGATCCCACCGGCCGCGGGGCCGGCGACCCAGACGCCGAGTTCAACGACCCGCACCCCGTCAAGCGGCGCCGTCATCGTGATGCACCGAGCGAGAGCATGTGTCCGATCATGGACCGACCGTAGTTTCAGCTCAGAGCGTCAATGACATCGACTGGCGCTTGCACCAACTCGATGAGCACACCCTCACCCGACCGAGGCGTGGCCTCGTTGCCCTTCGGATGCATGAAACACACGTCATGACCGGACGCGCCCTTGCGGATTCCACCTGGCGTGAAGCGCATCCCCTGCTCGGTCAGCCAACCGACAGCGGCGGCAAGGTCATCGATCCACAAACCAATGTGGTTGAGCGTCGGAACGTGCACTTTCGGCGAGATCTCGGGGTCGAGCGGCTGCATCAAATCGATCTCGACGGCATGGGGACCATCGCCGAGGCGCAGGATGTCTTCGTCGACATTTTCTGACTCAGCGACGTAATCACCGACCTTCTCCACGCCGAGCAATCCCGTCCAGAGCGACGACAACGCTCCCTTGTCAAGGCCGCCGATGGCGACCTGCTGGATACCCAGCACCTTAAACGGACGGTCCGGCGTTTCGCTCATGAAACAGAAGGTACCGGGATGCCTGCGACGGCTCCCAAAACTGCAGCAGGGTTAGGAGCGCACTGGCAGCAAAGTCGCTTGGTCTCGCTTCCAAAAGAGCCCGCCGAGCATGAAGGAGAGGGCAACAAGTTCAGTGGTGGTCACGAACAGTAGAGCCGTATTCACTGTTTCGACTCGAGAACACACTTTCTTGAATCCATTTTTCGTCAGGATTCGTTCCCGCAGCGCTCAGGTTTCCAAGCGGGTTCACGACATCATGTGATACATGACTGAGACAGCTGAGACGATAACGGATCGCAGCTGGGCGGCATTCACTGAAGCTGGCCCCTGGAACATCGAACGAGCTGATGCAAAGTGGCTCGATCTGGCTGAAACCCTGCGAGCAAACGCACAGGCTGAGGTTCCGGCACTCACGGCCCCGCGCAAGATTCCCCCCGGCTTGCGAGTGTTGACCGTCATCAGGCATCTCGGCGTCGCCGTCGTCCCGTGGTTGGTTCGCAAAAAGTTCAAGCGTCACGCCTCCTCCGAAGCGAGCCAAGCCGATATCTCACTTCGCCTCCGCAAAGCTGCCGAGGCCCTCGGCCCGACCTACATCAAACTGGGTCAGATCATCTCCTCGGGTGAAGGGCTCTTCCCTGCAGAGCTTGTCGAGGAGTTCAAGAAATGTCGCGACCAGGTACCCGCCGAGCCGTTCGACGTCGTGAAACTCACCGTGGAGCGCGACCTCGGGGGACGACTCGAAGACATCTTCGAGTCGTTCGACGAGACGGCACTTGCCGCTGCGTCGATCGCACAAGTCCACGTCGCGAGGCTCAAGACTGGCGAAGACGTTGTGGTCAAGGTCCAACGACCCGCCGTGTCAAGCCTCGTCCGTAAAGACCTCAAGGTCATGGCCTGGTTGGCCCCCTTTCTGGTCGGCCGCATCCCCATTGCTTCTCTCGCCAACCCACCTGCGCTCGTCGAGCTCTTTGCCGAAACAATCGTGGAGGAACTCGACTTCCGGATGGAGGCAGCGAACATGCTCGACGTCGCCGGCATGCTTCATGACCTCGGGCAAGATCGATATATCACACCCCGTCCGCACCCCACGCTCGTGACCCGCCGGGCGCTCGTGATGGAGCGGGTTCACGGCTTCAACTTTGATGACGTGTCCGGAATGCAAGACGCTGGTATCGACACCGAGGACGTCGTACGCACCGCCATGATCGCGTTCATGGAAGGCGCGATCGTCGAGGGAATTTTCCACGGCGACCTCCACGGCGGCAACCTGCTCGTGCTCGCCGACGGTCGCACCGCACTTCTCGACTACGGCATTGTGGGGCGCCTTGACGGTGCCCGCCGCAATGCATTCCTGCGCCTCATGCTCGGCGCCACTACAAACGATCCGAAGGGACAGGTCGAGGCGCTGCGTGACCTCGGAGCCCTCCCGATGGATACCGACATCGCTGCGGTGGTAACCGACCTCGGACTCGATCGCGAGGAGGTCCTCGACCCCACGAAGCTCACGGGTGAAGAGATGGTCGTCGAGGTACAGCGCGTCGTGAAGGCGATGCTGGGCTACGGCGCGAAGCTCCCCAAGGAGCTGATGCTGTACGTCAAGAATCTGGTGTTTCTCGACGGAGCGATCTCCCGACTCGCCCCTGACCTCGACCTCATCGGAGAAGTGCAAAACATCTCGATGCTGTTCGCGATGAAGCACGGCGAACGTCTCGGTCGCGAACTCGGCGTCGACCCCACCAAGGTCGAGTTCGATATGGATGGCATCAAGGCGAGCGTCGGCCTCGAGGCTTCAGCGTCGGGGCTCACATACCGGGAGCTCCAGGAACGCCGAGCGATCATTCAGAAGCGCATGGCCGCCCACGCTGATGAGGCACGCTGATGCGTCTCGTCATCGCTCGTTGCTCCGTTGACTATGCCGGCCGACTCGATGCTCACCTGCCTGAAGCCAACCGGCTGATTATGGTCAAGGCCGACGGTTGCGTCGCCATCCATGCCGACGGCGGCGCCTACAAGCCACTCAACTGGATGAACGCCCCGAACACGCTGGTCGAACACGATGGTTCCGAGGCCGAGGACGGCCTCGCCCGCTGGGTGATCGCCAACCCGAAAAAGGAAACTCTCAACATCACGCTGCACGAGGTCCTGAGCGACGTTGCTCAGGAACTCGGCGAGGATCCCGGCCTTCAGAAAGACGGCGTCGAGGCCCACCTACAAGAACTACTCGCCGCGAGTCCGAATTCGATCGAAGACGGGCTCACGCTCGTGCGCCGCGAATACCCAACAGCGATTGGCCCGGTCGACTTGCTCTGCCGTGACGAAGCCGACCAGGTGGTCGCCATCGAGGTGAAACGCCGCGGTGAAATCGATGGCGTCGAGCAACTCGCCCGATACATCGAACGCCTGTCGCTCGACTCCTCGCTCGGCGAAGTTCGAGGCGTCTACGTTGCTCAGTCGATCAAGCCCCAAGCGAAAGTGCTTGCTGAAGCTCGCGGATTCACGTGGGTTGAAGTCGACTACGACGAACTCCGCGGTATGAAATCCGACGAGCTCAAGCTGTTCTAGACGATCAGCAGGAGCGACCGGGGTACGCCGGGCGCACGGTCAGTTGATAGTCCACGTCGTTCTGGCTGAACACCGTGAGTTGGTCAGCGCGTTCAAAAAGATCACCAAGGAACGCTCTGCTGATCGCAACGCACTCGGTGGCATCCACCAATTCGATGCCGGTTCCGGCTGGCCACGCTTCGATGCGAGGCTCCTCGTTGAAGGCGCTGAAATCGGTGAGAGGCACGGCAATGAACTGGTAACCAGCGGGCCGGTAGGCCTCGGCGTCGCCAATCGCGCCGGGGCCTGCAAACTCACCGACGTCGTTGCTCAGTTGTGTCACGAACTCAAGGAGCGCACCGCGGGCCTCGTCGGATTCGCTGGTCTCGCCGGGGCCGCCGCCCATGCCGAGCGCATCAGCGGAATGTTGGTAGGTGTTCCCATCGCTCACGATGGTGAGGATCGAAGTTGACGCGTCAGCGACCTGGTCGTTGCCCTCGTAGGTGATGAGGGACAACAGCCCCGCATCGTCGGCTGCCGAGATCACCGCGTCGGCTCCTGAGGGGCTGATCCTTTGCACTGTGTGTTGCTGCACAAGCGGGCCGGGAAAGACCGCAGGAGTGGCGGCCATCGTGATGACGTTGCCATCCTCAGCGATGATCATGATCGGTGGGTCTTGGAACGCGACCTCTCGAGTGGTGAACCCACCACTCTCGGTGTAGCTCAAGACGGCGCCGATAGCGCCAACTTCGGCGGCCGGCACAGCGGTGTCAGGCGGCGTGGTCGGCTCGGGTGGTGACGTGGGCTCGGACGCCAGCTCCCGAATTGTGTCGTTTGACTCGATTGGCTCGGCGTCGGAACCGCTCCCGCAGGCAGCGAGCAACGTCGCCGCCGAAGCGGCAGCGATAAAGGAAACAAAGTGACAGCGTTGCATGAGTGAGTCCATGTCTATCCGACGCTCGCCGCGCTGTTGTGGTTCCTTCAAAGTCCGAGGCGAGCCATGAGAACAACTTGACCCGAGTAGGGAGCAAGGCCTTCAGGCTGCAAGATGACGGTGAAAAGCGGGTAGTCCTCGATGTCAACCCACGCCCACAGCTCAATCTCGGCGTCGCCGCCACCGCGGAGGTGGAACGTGCCGGCACTCACGCCAAATTCGGGTCCAGTTCGCAACCATGCTTCGTAGTGCAACCCTTACGGCGCAGGAGGCAGGCCGCTCGTCGACAGCAGAATGCGCGTGCCGTTGGGCGTTGCGGTGACCGCTGCCTGCCCGGTCGCGTCGGGTTCAAATTCGGTTGAAGCGAGCTCAAGCTCGGCGTCTGAGCCGCCGTTTTGGCCATCACTAATCTGAAAACGACCAATGCGGCAACGCCCAACACGAGCGCCGCTGCTGCTCCGAGTAGCGCGCTCCCCCATTGGACATGCCGGCGCGAAGCCAGACCTGTTACCGACGCTGGACCGAGTTGCACCAAGTCAATACGAGCGCTCTGCGCACTGATCTCAGCAATGACCGAAGCAACGGCGCCTTCGAACAGGTCGTCCTCGGCCCAAACCGACTCGATGTCTAACAATGCGACAACATCATCAGGAAGGTCGTGCGTTTCGT
>JBLFZD010000245.1:0-5684 GCA_047610085.1 Ilumatobacter sp.
ACACGCAAGTAGTGGATGAACTCCTCGCGACACATGCGACGGAAACGGTTGCCCGACAATTCTCGTTGCTGGGTCTGCACATAGTCCCAGAGCTTCACGATCGACAGCAGGTCGGAGCCCTTGACTTTGAAGCGGTTATGCATCTCGTTCGACTGCTCACGCTTCTCGGCGGGGCGCTCGCGAACATCCTGAATCGAGAGCGCCGACACGATGACGAGCACTTCGCGAACACAGTTTCGATGCTCGGCTTCGAGCAGCATTCGACCGAGGCGGGGATCAGCCGGAAGGCGTGCGAGCTTGCGCCCAATCTTGGTGAGCTGGACGCCCTCGACGCGCTGTGGTCGGTGGTCGTTGGGGTCGGGCTTGCGTTCGTCGCTGCGCTCTGAAATGGCACCCAACTCGACGAGCAGGTTCTCGCCGTCACGGATCGCGCGGCGGTCGGGCGGTTCAACAAACGGGAATCTGGCGAGGTCGCCGAGGCCGATGTTGGCCATCTGCAAGATGACCGACGCGAGGTTGGTCCTCAGGATCTCAGGCTCGGTGAAGTCATCGCGAGCTTCGAAGTTTTCTTCTGAATACAGCCGGATGCACACACCCGCGGCAACACGGCCACAACGTCCAGCGCGCTGGTTGGCCGAAGCTTTCGACACGTCTTCGATAGGGAGCCGTTGCACCTTCAGCCTGCGGGAGTACCGCGAGATGCGGGCGGTTCCTGCATCGACCACGTAGCGCACACCGGGCACAGTGATCGATGTTTCCGCAACGTTGGTCGCCAAGACGATGCGACGCCCCTTGTGTGGTTTCCACACACGCTGCTGCTCGGCGGACGACAGCCGGGCATACAACGGAAGGACTTCGGTGTTCGACAGTTTGCGCTGTTTGATCGCCTCGGCTGTGTCGAGAATTTCACGCTCTCCCGACAGAAAGACGAGCACATCGCCGTCTCCTTCGTCGGCGAGTTCAGCACATGCATCAACGATCGCTTCGACCTGATCGCGCTGGTCGATGCGCTTGGGCTTGGCGGGACCCTTTTCGCCGTCGTCGGGAGTGTCATCTTCACCGAATGGCCGGTAGCGGATCTCGACAGGAAAGCTTCGACCCGACACGGTGACGATTGGGGCCGGCGTGACAACACCCTCTGCGTTTTCGAACGCAAAGTGTTTGGCAAACCGATCGGTGTCGATGGTGGCTGACGTGACGATGACCTTGAGGTCGGGACGCTTCGGCAAGAGCTGCTTGAGGTAGCCCATGATGAAGTCGATGTTCAGGCTTCGCTCATGGGCCTCGTCGATGATCAACGTGTCATAACGGCGCAGCATCCGGTCGCGCTGGATCTCGGCGAGCAGGATGCCGTCGGTCATCACTCGGATCAGCGTGCCGTCCGAGATGTTGTCGGTGAAACGAACCGAATAGCCGACGTCCTTGCCGATCTCGGTCTGGAGTTCCTCGGCAACTCGCTCGGCGATGGTTCGTGCAGCAACACGTCGGGGCTGCGTGTGGCCAATGACCCCCGCGATACCTTGCCCGGCTTCGATGCACAGCTTCGGAATCTGGGTGCTCTTGCCTGAGCCGGTCTCACCCGCAACGATGACTACTTGGTGGTCTCGGATGACCTCAAGCAGCTCATCGTGACGGTCCGTGATCGGCAAGCCAGCCGGATAGTTCAGCCGATCTCGTTCGAGGATCGCTAAAGCAGCTACCTGCCGCGCCTCGACCCCCTTTTCTGCCACCCCCACAGGATGGGCGAGTCCAGCCCAGATTCAACCCTGGGCTACCTGCCTATCCTCGCCAAGGCCGCTGGTCACGCCGAGTCTGTTGCGAGCCCGGCCGTCGGAAGTTAGCCCTAAACAGGTTATTGAGTTACCCGAGGCTCACGACAAACGAGCCGGCAGACACGGCGCTATCGATCGCCTACAGCAGAACGATGGCGTTCCCGGACGCCCGGCCCTGGGCCGCGCCGAGGCGCCCACCCACTAACGATGACATCACTTCGAGCCACACGACCAACGATCGTTCTTTTGGCAGGTGATGGCACTGCTGTCAGATATTTGTTTGCTGGACTCCGCTCCTGCTGGCTCGGCACGTCTATAACAGTTGTCTCTGTTGCGCATCGAGTTGATCGGCTCAACCAACTCGATGCTGCGAGTGCCGACGTTCGCCAACTGCGCCGCTGAACGAAGGGATCGCCGATGGTTCGGTCTCAACGGAACACGCTGATGCGCTCGCCGCAGTCACAGCGCTCCTTGACGACGGTGTTCGTGACGAATGGTTCGACATCGAAAATGAGCTTGCCGAAACCACCAGCCGGACCACACCCGAACAATTCCGTCGCCACCCCGGCGACATCACGCGCATGCTCAGCAACGACGATGGGGTGGACCGATCCGAGCAACAACGCCATGAAGCTCGCCTCACCCTCGCGGTCAGCAACGAATACGGCATGGGCCAGATTCGAGGCGGGTTACACCCCAACGATTACCAGAAGGTCAACCGCCGGGTCGACGCCGAAGTCCGGGCGCTTCGCCGTTCGCCTCGCTGCGGGTTCATCACCTGCTGGAGTAGCCCGCCGACCAGGGCCCGGGACTATCAGACGCTCCCTTGTCAAGAGGCGATGTTAACGGGTCGTTCTCGACGTGATGGGCACCGAACACCTGGGAAAGCTGAACCAACAGAACCGGGCTGCTGCGGCAACGGACAGGGCAGCCTATTCGTTGCCCCACCGTGCGCTACCTCTCCGGGGCTTCAACAACGAGGGTTTTGATCGAGATCCACCGCTCCACGCGTCTTGGCTCCGCCGACACAGCGATATCAGCGGTGTCCGTCAGCCGATGAAACCGCTCGTAACGGCACGCGGGTGTGGGCCCGCGGTCCCATTCGCCGACCCGTTGAAATCGGCGACGACGATCCTTTGACGTGCTCCCACGAGAGCGCCGCCCTCCGGGTTCGACGGCTTGGTGCCTCGGTGGTGATCGGTCGCGCCGGCCCGTGAGAGAAGAGAAAGGTCGAATCAAGAATGTGTGAGGTTGCTCGGCTCTCTGTTTCGGCGTGCTCGCACCATCACCATCGGCTCCACGAGGGCCGATGGCAAGCTTCGGGCACTGAACGCTCCACGCCCACATGCTGCGACCCCAGCCAGCTCATGCGCTCTGACCTAGGTTCAGCAGCGATGCAGTATCGGTACCGAGTGATGGCGGTGTACATCGTCGGGCTGTTCATGACGATCATTGACGGCACGGTCGTCAACGTCGCACTTCCCACCCTCGCCCGCGAGTTCAACGTGGCATCCACTGACATTGAGTGGGTATCGGTGGCCTATCTGCTTGCATTTGCCGCGGTGATTCCCGCCGCCGGTTGGCTCGGCGACCGTTTCGGCACCAAGCGGATGTTCCTCGTGGCGCTCGCGATATTTGTCGTTGCAAGCGGCCTGTGCGGCGCCGCTCCGACGCTGCGTACGCTCGTTGCGTTCCGCGTACTCCAAGGCCTTGGTGCCGGGCTGATCACGCCCATCGGTAGCGCCATGCTGTTCCGGGCGTTCCCACTTAAGGAACGCTCTACCGCAACCGTCGGGGTACTCAGCGTGGCCGTGGTGGCCCCGGCAATCGGCCCCGTACTCGGGGGAGTAATCGTCGACAACACCTCATGGAGGTGGATCTTCTTCGTCAACTTGCCGATCGGCGTCGTCGCTCTCACACTTGCCTGGCTGTGGTTGCGTGAGGAGCGACAGCCCGCGCCAGGCCGGCTTGACATCCGCGGACTCGTCCTCTCCGCCACCGGTGTCTCGCTCCTGATCTACACCCTGTCGGCCGCTCCCGAAAATGGCTGGCTGAGCTGGTCGACGTTCGCCACGGGCACCGTCGGGCTTATGGCGATGATCGGTCTCGTCACCACCGAGCTCAGGATCGAGCAGCCGATGCTGCAGCTTCGGCTGTTTAGCAATCAGCTGTTTCGAGTCGTCAACATCTCTGCATCGATGGTCTACGCCGGCTTCTTCGGCTGGATCTTCATCCTCCCCCTCTACATGCAGACATTGCGCGGCTTCAACGCAACACAGTCCGGATTGGTCCAAGCGCCTCAAGCTGTCGCCTTGTTCATCGTGTCGAACCTGCTCGGCAAGCGTGTGTACCGAACCGTTGGTCCCCGTCGGCTGATGATCGTCGGATCAGCTGTCACGGCGGTCGCGACCGGTTCGTTCGTGTTCGCCGACCTCGACACCCCGCTCTGGATGATCGCGAGTGGCTCCTTCATGCGCGGCGCGGCAGTTGGCATGGTGTTCGTGTCAATTCAAACCGCGGTCTACGCCACAGTGTCGATCGCCGACACGGGCCGCGCCGCCTCGGTGTTCAATACGCAGCGTCAGATCTCGTTCGCCATCGGAGTTGCGCTCGCAGCCTCGGTGGTCGCTGTAAAAGTGTCATCGGTCGGTGGCGATAGCGCTCCGGCGATCGATCGACTCCCGGCATACCAATGGGGATTCCTGGCGATGGGGATCCTGATGTTGCCAGCAGCACTCGCCAGCTGGTTCGTGCGTGACAGCGATGTGGCAGCTACCCGCGGCCTTCCATAGGGCGGCAACAGCCAATTGTTCCGGACGCAACATTTAGTTGCGACCGCACGTATCCTGTTGGCATGGCTTCCGCTGTGCTCCAAACCGTCCCCTTGGGATTCCAATGGCCCACAATCGACCCCTTTCTCTTTTGCGTTCATCACCTCGACAAATACCCCGCCGCAAATGGCGACCTCGGCCCGGCCGCGTCGCTCGACGGACGACCGCTGGGAAACGATTTCACGCCCGTCGAGGGTTGGCGGATGTATCACGGAACACGCGTCCCGGGGTTTCCCCAGCACCCTCACCGAGGCTTCGAGACGATCACGTTCGTCCGACGGGGCTTGGTCGACCACGCCGACTCGCTGGGCGCGACCGCTCGATACGGCGAAGGCGACGTTCAGTGGATGACCGCTGGCGCAGGTATCCAGCACGCTGAGATGTTCCCGCTGCTCGACGATGACGAACCGAACACACTCGAACTCTTTCAGATCTGGATGAACCTGCCAGCCGCCGACAAGATGGTCGATGCGCACTTCACGATGCTGTGGGACCAGGACATTCCACGCCACGTCGCGACCAAGGCCCCCGACGATCCGGCGGTCACCATCACCGTCATTGCCGGCGCGCTTGCCGGCGCCAAACCGCCGAGTCCGCCACCGGCCTCGTACGCAGCTCGTGATGGCGCCGACGTGGCGCTATGGCACGTGGTCTTCGAACCTGGCTCGTCGTGGACGATGCCAGCGGCAAGCAATGGAACTGCCCGAGTGCTGTATCTCTTCGAGGGAGACGGAATCGATATCGACGGCGAATCCGTTGGAGCATCAACCGGCGCCGTCGTCGATGCCACACGGGATCTTCCTCTACAGAGCAGCGGGTACGCAGAGATGCTCGTGATGCAAGGGCAGCCAATCGCTGAGCCGGTTACTCAGCAGGGGCCCTTCGTCATGAACACCGAAGACGAAATCCGCCAGGCATTCACCGACTACCGAGCGACGCAATTCGGTGGCTGGCCGTGGGATGGCCCCGACCCGACACACGGGCACGATGCCACACGGTTTGCACGCCACGCCGACGGCCACGTCGAGCTGGCGGTCGACGCCTAACGTCGCGCGGTGTGGCTCAGTCGAACTTGTCGCGC
>JBLFZD010000246.1:0-5652 GCA_047610085.1 Ilumatobacter sp.
ACCAACATCGTGTGACCGCCCGACACAAGCAGCACGACGAGCGGAAATTCAAGCGAAGGGTCTTCGAGGGACGCCGCGTAGAGATGCGCCTCCATGTGGTTCACACCGATGAAGGGCTTGTCCCACGCAAGCGCAATCGACTTGGCAGCAGAAACACCCACAAGGAGCGCACCGACGAGACCTGGCCCGACGGTGCAGGCAATCGCATCGATTCGCGACTCGTCGACGCCGCCTTCCACGATCGCTCGAGCGATCACCGGGTTGAGTGCATCAAGGTGCGCTCGAGATGCCACTTCGGGCACCACGCCACCGAAGTCGGCATGGAGTTCGATCTGGGTCGACACGACGTTCGACACCACGTCGTCACCACCCATCACCAAGGCAGCTGCGGTTTCGTCACAACTGGTCTCGATGCCGAGCACGAGTGTCGACCCGTCAACGACAAGTTGAGAGGGCGTGTCGCTGGATATGGCGCTATCGAAGCTCATGGTGTGTCCTCAAGCGCAACACGAAGAACGTCGAGTCGTTCGGCGTACTCCTTGGTTTGGATGTCGTGGCACCACATCACGATGGCGTCCTCCACATTGTCGTAGTAGTGCTTGCGAATACCCGCAGGTGCAAAACCGAAGGTGCGATAGAGCTCTTGGGCGCCGGTGCTCGAGGCGCGCACTTCGAGGGTCCATGCACTGCACCCGCGACGCAACGCCTCGTCGGCGAGCGCCAGCATGAGGGCCGTGGCCACCCCTGCACGACGTGCGTCTGGGTGAACAGCAATGTTGGTGACATGCGCTTCGTCAACGGTGAACCAGAGACCGGCGTGGCCGATGATCTGGCCGCGCTGCTTCCCACTTTTCTTCGGTGCCCCGATCGGGTCGACATCGATCCGACGAGCGGTCAGGTAGTGGCGCGTCCCCGCACGCATCTGCTCGATCTCACTCTGAAAGACGCCGGGCGACCACGGCACGGGGTAGGCGCTACTCTCGGTCTCGAGCACCCCATCTTTGAGGTCGCGCTTACGCATCAGCGACAGGTCAAGCCAAGCCGGACCCGAGTTGGAGGCTGGGGTGTCGTCGGGCTCGCGTCCCAACATCCGCTCGAGCACACTCATCGCGCCGCTCGGGTCTTCCAGTTGATCATCGCGTCGGGTTCGCGCAGATAGACCGGTTCGATCTCACGCGCATTGACCCATTCCTCGCGCAGCGCTTGGGCGTGAGCGAGTTGAACGAGCGGAGCAGCCGACGGGAACGCGTCGCCACCGATCTCGCAGTGATAGCCATCACGGATCTCGTCGGCATATCGACGTGCGCCATCCCCGACGCAGAGCACGTCCTGGTTGCGGGCCATCAGGTCGGCAACGAGGTCATCGACCGAACCGACGCGAGGCTCAGCAATGCGTTGGATCCCACCTGGCACCTGGCGGTACATGGCCGAGAAAACCTCGCCCTTTCGAGCGTCGATGACCGGTACCACCACACGATCGGTGTGACGGCACGGGAAAGCAAGAAGATCGAGCGACGAAATGCCGATCATTGGGATGCGTAAAGCTTGAGCTATCGCTTTGCCAGATGCGAGGCCGACTCGCATACCGGTGAAGAGGCCGGGGCCAACATCGACAGCGACGACGCTGATCTCTTCCATCTCGATGCCTGCTTGTCGGCAGGTGAACTCGATGGCTGGCACGAGCGTTTCGGCGTGGCGCCGCCCTTTGGTGATTTCGAAAAGGCCGATCACACCTTCGTGCCCACCAACAGCGACGCTGACGCGCTCGGTTGCGGTCTCGATTCCCAGGATCAACATGTGGACACACTCAGCATCGGAACGCCTCCAGGTTGTCGCGCAGGCGGCCCCATCGGCCGGCCCAACTGGCGCCGACGGCACCGATTTCAATCTCACGTTCGCCGTCGAGAGACAGGATGCCCTCATCGTCATCGGGCACAATCGCTTCGAGGTACACGACGAGATGGTCACCAAACATGTCGACCACGTCACCCCACTCAACGAGCACGATTCCCGCAAAGTCGGCGAGCTCAACCAACGCCAGGTCGGACACTTCCGCGGTGCGTTCCAGGCGGTACAAGTCGGCGTGATGCAGCGTGAGCTTGCCGGCACGCGGACCTGAGTCAACGAGATAGCTGTGGACCAGCGTGAACGTGGGCGAAGTGATGTGATCGGTCACGCCGAGCGCCTGCCCAAAGCCCTGTGCAAAGGCGGTTTTACCTGCGCCCATCTCACCAGCGAGGACGATGATGTCTCCAGGGCGCGCCAACCCCGCGATCGCCGCGGCGATGGTGTGCGTGTCGGCAATCGAGCCGGCGCGTAACGCAAAAGCGTGGTCTGACATCAATGATGGATGCTACGGCGCGGAACGCGAGGGATGCGGGAGGAGATGCCACAAACGATCTCGTAGCCGATCGTGTCGAGTGCATCGGCCCAATCTTCGGCACGAATCCGCACCTCGGATCCGTCGGCCGCTGTCTGCGCTCCGATCAAGGTCACGTCGTCACCGACGCTCACGTCGACATCGCCGCAATCAACCATGATCTGGTCCATCGTGACCGCTCCCACGATCGGACACCGTCGAGCACCGATCAATACGTGCCCGCCTACCGCGTACAAGCGGCGAGGTACACCATCGGCATAACCAAGGGGAATGGTGGCAACGCTTGTGTCGCGATCGAATCGGTGCTTCAAGCCGTAGCTGATCCGGCTGTTCGCTCGGACTTGTTTGACAAAGGACACGCGTGCGCGCAATTCGAGCGCAGGGCGGAGGTCGGTGCAGAGGTGATCGACCCCGGCGCCAGGTGAGATGCCATAAATGGCAATGCCAGCGCGCACCATCGAGAAGTGGGCGTCGGGCCGGCTGAGTGCCGCTGCTGAGTTTGCCGCATGGACAGCCGGCACAGACGGGAGCTGTTCGAGCACTCGTTCAAACGTGGCGAGTTGCCCATCGGTGAATTCAACCGCATCGGGGCTCGCCTCGTCGGCAATCGCAAGGTGGGTGAAGACGCCCGCCAGTCGCACGGCCGGAGCTCGTTGCGCGATGACTTCAGCGAGCGACGTCGCGGCATGCGGATGAATCCCGACACGCTGCATTCCGGTATCAACTTTGAGGTGCACGGGAAGCCCCACCGGCGACTCGGCAACGAGGGCATCAAGAAAAGCGCGACGGTACACCGTGGGGGTGAGGCGGTACTGGACGATGTGAGGCGCTGCCTCTGGCGGCTGCTCACTGAGCACGAGGATCGGCGCGTCGATGCCTGCTCGGCGGAGATCGATCCCCTCTTGCACCAACGCCACGCACAGCCCTTCGGCGCCCGCTGCCATAGCGGTGCGAGCAACGTCGGTGGCACCGTGGCCATAGCCGTTGGCTTTGACGACCGCCCACACCCCGGCAGGCGCGACACAGTCGCGCAAAACGCGAATGTTGTGAGCGATGGCGTCAAGGTCAATCTCGGCCCAGGCCCAACGGACGTCGACGCTCACCTGAGGGCCTCGATCGCCACGGGAATCAGGTCAGGCAGGTCGCCGGCAAGCAGTCCTTCTTGCGGGCCGAGGGCTGCTGCTGCACCGTGGAGCCATGCGGCCGCTGCGGACCCGCGCGTCGGGTCGACGTTGGCCGCAAGCACCGCTCCAATCATGCCAGCCAACACATCGCCCGAGCCGGCAGTAGCGAGCCGTTGATCGCCGCGATCGACCAAGTACACCTGAGCGGGTTCATCGGTAGCCCAGATCAGTTCGTGAGCCGTTGGCGGGCTGGGCGCGTCGAAGCTCCGAGCAGGTGGTGCGGCCACCACGGTGGTCGGGCCCTTCAGCAGAATGGTCGAGTCGAACCGTGCGGCCGCGGCGCGTGCTGCAGCGATCCGGTCAGGTCCGGGCGGGGATCCGGTGAGGATGCTGAACTCGCCATCGTGCGGGGTGAGCACGGTCGGCAGCTCGCGAGCCCGCAGAAGTGGCGCAGCGCCTTCGGCACTCCAGGCCAAAGCAAAAATCGCGTCGCCGTCAACCACGACCGGTACCGGAGCGTCGGCAATGCACTGTCGAGCAGCGGTGAGCGTGTCATCGTCACGACCGAGTCCAGGGCCGATCACGAGTGCACCGAACCGACCGATATCGACGAGTGCCTCGTCAGCAAACTCTGCTGTGCCGATGGGACGCTGGACAACTTCGCTGCGCGTGCGAGGGGCGCATCCCGGTGCGGACAGCGACACGAGGCCACTCCCCGACCGCGCTGCGCCAGCCGTACTCAGCTCGGCTGCTCCGGGCATCTCCGCGCTGCCCGCCACGACCTTCACCGCTCCATGCCACTTGTGCGCGTCGGCGCCCCGGGCTGGCCACCATGCAGCAACATCAGCTACTTCGACGAGGTGGCACCGAATGTGATCGGTGTCGAGTCCGATGTCGACCACCTCGATCGCTCCCGCCAAGCGAGACCCAGCCCCAAACATGAGTCCCGGCTTCAACGCTTGAAACGTAATCGTCCGATCAGCGGGCAACACGCCGGAGCTGGCGGTGCCGGTGAGCGCATCGATGCCACTCGGGACATCAACAGCGAGCACTGCAGCATCGCCCACGTCGGGCGCGTTCCAGGGTCGTTCAGCACTCGGTTTATAGCCCGTACCGAAGGCCGCATCGATCACGAGATCGGCGGGCGGCAGCTTCTGCGGGCATAACGCCACCTCGTACAGGCGGACCTTGACGCCGCGAGCGGTCAGTCGAGCCGCAGCATCTCTGCCGTCGGCGCCGTTGTTGCCCACCCCGGCGATCACGTTGACAACACGGCCATAGGTCCCACCCAGCATGTGTAACGCCGTGCGTGCCACTGCGGCACCCGCTCGACGGATCAACTCCTCCACCGGCGCAGGGGCGGCTGCGTCGATTGCCCGCATCTCATCTGGCGTCACCACCGGGATCATCGGTCGAGTCTGCCAGAGCCAACACCCTGGGCGGCCTCCACGTGACCAAGGATCAGCTGGTCAACATTTCGCGAAGCTGACGCTTAAGGAACTTGCCGCTTGCGTTGCGCGGCAGTTCTTCATCCATGAACCAGATCCGCTCGGGGATCTTGAACTTCGCCATGCTGCCCTCGAGGAAGCTCCGCAGACCATCATTGTCAAGCGTCGATCCCGGCGACAGAACGATCGCAACGCCGACCAGTTCACCGAGACGATCGTCGGGAACACCGAACACTGCGGCTTCGGCAACGTCGGGGTGTTCGTAGATGGCTGCTTCCACTTCGGAGCAGTACACGTTCTCTCCACCGCGCAGCACCATGTCCTTGGCACGATCGACAATGAACACAAAGCCGTCTTCATCGATCTCGGCGATATCACCGGTCCGGAACCAGCCGTTCTGGATTCCCTCGGCAGTGGCCTCTTCACGGTTGAGGTACCCCTTGATCACGACCGAGCCACGCACGCAGAGTTCACCGCGCAGGCCCTGGCCAGCAATCTCTTCACCCAGGTCATCGATGAGTTTGAAGTCCAAAACGGGAACGACGCGGCCGCACGAAGCTGGCTTGAGCGTGTAGAGCGAACCTGAGTTGGCGGTGACGATGCCGTGAGTTTCGGTCAAGCCGTAACCCGTGCTCGGTGAGCCGCCCTTGAGTGACTTGTCGATCTTGTCGACGAGATCGGGCTGCAACGGCGCACCGCC
>JBLFZD010000247.1:0-5642 GCA_047610085.1 Ilumatobacter sp.
ACCGCTGAGTTGTCTCCGATCGCGACCGTTGGCGGGTTGGCTGCTGCTGCGGCAGGCCTCGGTGCTGAGTTGCGCCGAGCCGGGCTCGATGTCGACATCGTGCTGCCCGACTATGGCGGTATCACTCTGATCGACGAGACATCAATCGATCTCGACGTCCCCGAATGGGCTGGACCTGCAGTGGTGCGGCGAGGCAGACATGTCGATGTCGGACCACTCACCCTGATCTCGGCGCCAGGTTTGGCTCGACCGCATCCGTATCTGCAGCCCGATGGTTCCGGCTGGCCGGACAACAGCGAGCGGTTCTTCAGATTCAGCCGTGCCGTTGCGGCGCTCGCTCAACTCGAGCAGCCCGATGTCGTACACCTGAACGATTGGCACACGGGTTCGGCGCTCGCTGCGCTCCCCGAGGCTCTTGCGACGGTCGTGTCGATTCACAATTTGGCATACCAGGGAATTGCTGATCGCTCTTGGCTCGATGTGATCGGCCCCCGCAGTGAACACTTCGAGTGGTGGGGTGGAACCAATCCCTTGTCTGGAGCACTTGCCCTCGCTGATCGAATTGTCGCCGTGTCGCCCAATTACGCCGGCGAAATCCAGACGCCGGCGGGCGGATTCGGACTCGATGATCCGTTGCGTGAGCGCAGCCAGGCCCTTGTTGGAATTCTTAATGGCATCGATACCGATGTGTGGGACCCGACCTCGGACCGTCACCTTCCGGCGAATTTCTCGGCGAAAGACCTGGCGGGTAAGAGCGTCTGTCGTCAGGCCCTGCTCGATCGCTTGGGGTTCGCTGACGACGACGTTCCGCTGGCAACTGTGGTGACGCGGCTCACCGACCAGAAGGGCATCGATCTGCTGGTGCCGCTGATTCCGCTGTTGACGCAAATTCCGATGCGATTAGGAGTGCTCGGCTCAGGAGATGCCGTGCTTGCAGCGGAACTCCATCGGATGGCCGACCAACATCCCGATCATTTCGCGTTTGTCGAGGGATACGACGAAGCGCTTTCCCACCTGATGTTTGCCGGCGCTGACGCGTTTTTGATGCCGAGCCGGTTCGAACCGTGCGGGTTGACTCAGATGCAAGCGATGAGGTACGGAGCGGTGCCCGTCGTGACCGGCGTAGGTGGACTGGTCGACACGGTGCCAGACGCGGACGAACGCAACGATGGGCTTGGATTCGTTGCACACGAAGTTGCTTCGACCGACCTGCTTGCCGCGATGTTCCGTGCGAGTAGGCGGCTATCGCAGGTGCGGAGGAAACACGCGCTGCAAAAGCGCATGATGGCCATCGATTGGTCCTGGAAACGCCCAGCCGAGCGGTATGGCGAGCTCTACCGGGAGTTGATTGCGAGCTCCTAATCACTGGTTCATCTGGCAGCAACCTGGTGGGGGTACGGTGATCAACGATGCCTGCTGATCCAAATGTGCTCGTGATTGTCCTCGCCGGTGGTGAAGGAAAGCGTCTGCAACCCCTCACGAACGACCGGGCCAAGCCGGCGGTTCCATTTGCTGGCACGTATCGGATGATCGATTTCGCGCTGTCGAACTTCGCAAACGCCGGCTATCGAAAGATCGTTGTTCTCACGCAGTACAAGAGCCACAGCCTTGATCGACACATCACTCAGACGTGGCGTTTCTCGGCGATGCTTGATGACTACGTCACGCCGGTGCCCGCTCAGATGCGACGCGGCCCCTATTGGTTCCAGGGCTCCGCCGATGCGATTTACCAGAACCTGAACCTGATCCACGACGAGAAGCCCGACATCGTGTGCGTGTTCGGCGCCGACCACATCTACCGGATGGATCCGCGCCAGATGGTCGAAGAGCACATGCAAAATGGCGCAGGCGTGACCGTCGCCGCAATTCCGGTTCCAAAGCGCGAGGCAACCGACTTCGGCGTAATCGAGTCGGACGCCGAGGGCAAAATTGTTGCGTTTCACGAGAAGTCGGCGAACCCTCCAACGATGCCCGGCGACGACACTCGCTGCCTCGCAAGCATGGGGAACTACGTGTTCAACACCGACACGCTGATCGACATCGTCACGCCTGACGAGAACCAGTACACCGACCTCGGGGGTGACGTGATTCCTGCCCTGACCGCAGCCGGTGATGCTCGCGTCTACGACTTTTCGAAGAACGTCATCCCCGGCCAGGACAAGCGAGAGCAAGGCTATTGGCGTGATGTCGGAACGCTCGATGCGTTCTTCCACGCCAACATGGACTTGATCGCTCCGGTTCCGGTGTTCAACCTGTACAACGACAAGTGGCCGGTGTTCACCACCCGGAAAGCGTTGCCGCCAGCCAAGGTGTCACGTGGGCGTGGGGGAGAGCCGCCGTTCGTGGACGACAGCTTGCTGTGCCAGGGATCGATTCTGAGCGGAGCGCATGTGGAGCGCTCGATCATTGGCCCGGGAGCGTTTGTCGACCACGACGCCCACGTCACCGATTCGATCATCTTCCCTGGTGTCACCATCGGGCCTGGTGTGAGGCTCCATCGCTGCATCATCGACAAGAACGTCAACATTCCTGGATGGACGCGCATCGGCCATGAGCCGGAGCAGGACCGGGCGCTGTTCACGGTCAGCGACGAAGGCGTGGTCGTATTGCCGAAGGACTACCGCTTCGACACATGACCGATCGTGACCCCAAGATCGTTGCGACCGAAACAGCTGAGCGCCTGGCCGAGTTGGCCGACATGGCGGAGTTGATGGACGACACTGATGGCGCCGCCCGCCTTCGGAAGCAGGCACAAGCCATCAGCGATCGGGCCATGCAACTCCTCGACGAGTAGCCGGTGGACAGCAGGGCTTGGCCACTGCCGTCCACGAAATCAAGTGTTCGCAAGCCGTGCGACCACGGGTGCGAACGCATCAGCTTCGGCACCGCCCACGATGATGTAGCTGAAACCGAATTGTTCGCGTCGGGCGATCAGGTCGTCGGCGATTTGGTCGGGCGTTCCAATCAGCGCGAACGGTGATTCGCGAATCATCTGTTCATCGACACCGATCAACTCGGCCATTGCCGACACCTGACCGGAGCGGTCCTTGGTGACGCTGACGAAGAACGTGCGAACGTTCATTTCGATCTTGTCGAGCCGGTCGGCTTTGCGAGCGGCTTCGGCGACGATTGCCACCTTGTCGACAACGGCGTCACGAGTCATCGTTGCGATGGCTTCCTCGCCGATCACGCCAGCGTGCAAGGTGCCGTTGACGCCAACGATGTCGGCTTCGCGGGCTGCGATGCCGAGCACCCGCTTGCCGCCGCCCCCGATGATCACGGGCGGGTGTGGGCCTTGAACCGGCTTCGGGAAACCGTCGTGGTTGCGGATTGTGTAGTGCTGACCCTCAAACGAGAACGGCTCAGGACCCATCAGGCCCTTGATTACCGCAAGGCCCTCGACGAACCGATCGATGCGGAGGCCGGCGCGGTCATATTCCATCCCGGCCTGTTCGTAGTCGGCAATCATCCAGCCGGCTCCGAGGCCAATCTCGACTCGACCGCCAGACAGCACGTCCATGGTGGCGAGCTCTTTGGCCAGCACGAGTGGGTGCTTGTAGTCGTTGTCGAACACGAGCGCACTGGCTCGCAGTGTCGTCGTGGCACTGAGAATCGCTTGCAGCCCGGGGACTGGTGCGAACTGCTTATCGAAGTGATCGGGCATCGTCGCGATGTCGTATCCGTGCGACTCGACACGACGTGCCTGCTCCACCCATTCGACACCGGTTGGGGTCGCAGCGAGCTGCACGCCAAAGCGAAAGGGGCGAATGGGGAAGGGGCTCGACTGATCGTTCATCGAGGGTGACCGTAGTCGCAGCCCGACCGGTCCACCTGGGGGCGTGCATGACGCCACAACGACGCGGCCCAGCACTAACGTCGTCAGCGCTGTGCAACCCCTTTCTTGGATACCTCGCATGCTGGTGGTCATCGCCAGTGGCGCCCTGTTGATCGTTGCGATCGTCATCGCTGTAGCCCCACGCGTGTGGACCGCAGCCAACGCGCACTCCGAAGATCCGATCGTCCTTCCGGAGTTCTCGTCCCTCGCTCAGCGCACGTATGTGTTCGACGCTGACGGCAACGAGATTGCGGTGTATGAACTCGAGAACTCGCAACCGATCGGCTACTCCGATATTCCGAGCCAGGTCGTCCAAGCGTTCTTGCTCGTGGAAGACAAAGAGTTTTTCACCCATGACGGCGTCAACGTTCGGAGTCTGTTCCGCGCGACGTTGTCGAACTTCGCGTCCGATGCACCGCAACAGGGTGCATCCACCATCACCATGCAGGTGGTGAAGAACGATTTCCTCGCCGGGCTCGAGCGTGATGGTCGCTACAAGCTGTTGCAGATCCAATACGCCAAGCGGCTTGAGAAGGAGCTCTCCAAAGAGGAGATCATGGAGCGCTATCTCAACACCGTGTTCTTCGGGAACAATGCATATGGCATCCAGGCAGCCGCAGAGACGTACTTCGGTAAGACCGCAGCGGACCTCGACTTTATCGAAGCAGCGTTTTTGGCCGGACTTGTGCGATCGCCATCAGGATTCGACCCGATCAACGAACCCGAACGCAGCCGTGCTCGTTGGATCCAGGTGCTCGATCGGCTCGTGTCCGAAGAGATACTCACCGAGGAACAAGCCGAGTACCTCAAAGAAGAGTTCGTGTTGCCTGAGCGGGTGAAGGTGATCCCCGAGCGTGTCACCAAGCGCACCTACTTCACCGAGGCGCTCCGTGACTACCTCCTCAACCGATCAGAAATTTTGGGCGAAACCTACGAAGAGCGGTACAACCAATTGTTCCGCGGCGGCCTGCGGATTCATACGACGTTGAAGCCAGGCATGCAGGCGTCAGCAGATCGAGCGCGTGACCTGTTGCCGACAACCTCTGAAGGGTTCGATGCGGCACTCGTCTCGCTCGACGTTGCATCGGGGGCAATTCGAGTGATGGTGGGCGGCCGGGAGTTCAAGCCGGGCGAGCGCGAGTTGAACATGGCGCTGAGTCCCCGACAGACCGGATCGAGCATCAAGTACTTCATTCTGTCAGCGGCGATCCAAGCGGGGGCCCAGGGCGGGGACGAGATCGACGGTCGGAGAGGTTGCGCGCTCCCGAGCGGCGATCCCAACGAGCCGATCTTCCAGATCAACGGCGGCGCAGCAGGCTTTCTCGGCAATCTGCGTGACATCACGGCTCGCTCGATCAACTGTGGCTTTGCTCGACTGTCGCAGAGCGTGGGCCTGAACCGGGTCGTTGATACCACCTACCGCATGGCGGCGTCGCCGTACCTGTACCGCGGGCAGCCATCGTCGGAACGCGAGCCAGTGCAGCCGTTCGCCAGCTATGCCACCGGAGCAAACGAGATGACAGTGCTCGACATGGCAGCGGGTATCCAAACGCTGTCCAACGAGGGGGTGCACAAGGAGCCGTACTACGTCGAGTACATCGATGACGCAGAAGGCACACGGCTGCACACACATTTCGACCCGGGAACAAAAGTGCTCGACCGTGATGTGGCTCTTGAAACGGTCGACATCATGAAGGGCACACTCACGTACGGCACCGGTAGCAGCCGTGGTCAGCTCGAGGGTGGCCGCGTCGCATTCGGAAAGACGGGCACACAACAGGACAACACCAACGCTTGGTTTGTGGGC
>JBLFZD010000248.1:0-5637 GCA_047610085.1 Ilumatobacter sp.
CGCCGCGGCCAATCACCCGATCGTCGCCGACCTACACATCGCCGAGACGAACCCAGAACGGCTCGCCGAGATGATCGCGCAGACCAATCCGGCCTCGGCAGTGGACGACTGGCAGGTCCTCGTGGCGCGTGACGACATCGATGCTGTCGTCGTCTCGGCGACGCCGGAAACCACGCACTACCCGATAGCCAAGGCAGCACTGAGCGCCGGCAAGCATGTCCTGCTCGAGAAGCCGATCGCGTTGCGACTCGACGAAGCAGACGACCTCATCGAAACCGCAGAGGCGGCCAATCTCAAGTTCACGATCGGCTACTCGCAACGGTTCAGCGCAAAACAGGCGCTGGCAAAACGGTCACTCGCCAACGGCACCCTTGGCGATCCGACCTCGATTCTGGTCAGCCGCCACATCGGCCGTCGGCTTGGGGCCAAGATCGGCAACCGGATCAAGTTGTCACCGGCGGCCATGGAGGCAACGCACGACATCGACTTCGCGATGTGGTGTCTTGAACCGCGGCGACCGGTGCACGTGTACTCCCAGAACTCGTGGGGGATCCGTCGCGACACCGTTGGGCTGCCTGACGGGCAAATGACTGTCATCACGATGGATGACGGTGTGGTCGTCACGATCAACGCCGGCATGTCCTTGCCAAACCACTATGCCAATGCCGCGACCACATGGATCGAAGTGATCGGCACCGACGGCTCGATCTTCGCCGACGACAGCCATCGCGACATCGTGCTCAACACCGTCGCCGACGGCATCCAGTTCCCGTTGTCAACAATGCCTGGTGAGGCGGTCGGCGACATGTACGCGGGCCCCATGGAGCGCGAAACAATCCATTTCTTCGAATCGGTGGTGTACGACCGACCGGTGATGGTCGAGCCGCGGCTCGCCCGGATGACGATGGAGTTGTACCTGGCAGCGGATCTCTCCGCTGAGCTGAACGAAGTCGTCCAACTGCCGCTCACGGCAGAACAAGCAGGCCTCGCACTCGGGGCCTCGGCCGTCCAATAGTCACTACACCGCAGGCCAGGTCTGCAGGGGAGTACAACATGACCAAGATTTTCGTCCCACAACCGATTCCGGATGTTGCCATCGCGCGCCTGCGCGAGATCGCTGAGGTGACCCTGTTCGATCGGCTTGACCGGCAGATCTCCGAAGACGAGTTGGTCGAAGCGGTGACCGAGCAGAACATCTTGTACGCCCTCGGCGAGATTGATTACACGCAGCGGGTCATCGACGCAGCACCCGACCTCGAACTGATCGCGGCGATGCACATGACGGCAAAATTTGTCGACATCCCGTATGCGTCCACCAAGCAGATCCCCGTGTGTGGCCTGCCCAAGACCGGCGTTGGCAAGACGACAGCCGAGTTCACATTCGCCCTGTTGATGGCGACTGCATGGCGACTGCCCGAGGCCGACGCTTTTCTGCGTGCCGATAAGTGGCACCAGAATCAGTCGACAGCGTTCATGGGTTCACGGCTCTACGGCAAGACGCTCGGAATCGTCGGCATGGGGCTGATTGGTCAAGGCGTCGCCAGGCGGGCCGCCGCCTGCGACATGGACATCATCTACAACAAGCGCGTACCGCTGAGCCCTGCCGAAGAAGCCGTCTACGGCGGCGCCGAGCACCGCAGCCTAGAAGACCTGTTCATGGAATCCGACATCATCGCCATCACCCCGGCGCTCACCCACGCCACCAAGGGCCTGATCAGTGAAGATCTGATTTCGCTGATGAAGCCGACGGCGATCTTGATCAACACATCGCGCGGCCCGATCGTCGACGAAGAAGCGCTCGAGCGGGCGCTACGCGCAGGCCGCATCCGCGGCGCGGGACTCGACGTGTACTGGACCGAAGTCCCTGAGGCGAACCCCGGCCCGATCGCCGGTCTCAAGGATCTCCCGAACGTGGTGCTCACACCCCACATGGGCAGCGCAGCACGCGAGACCCGCGACGAGATGGCGATGCGGACGGTGCAGAACATCGAGCGCTTCCTCGACGGCAAACGTCCGTTCAACGTTCTCAACCCGGAGGTCTACGGTGAAACGGCGATCGCCGACGAAGTCATTGGCTGAACGTCATTAGCTGAACGTCACCGGCAGAGTGTTTGTCACCCCCGAGCGCGGACCTCGGCGACATCGATCACTCGGCCGGTGGCGGCGCTCTCGACGATCGCTTCGAACACCGCGACCACCTCGAGTGCTTCGGGGCCGCCGGTCTCGGGCCGAGTGCCGTTTCGGACATTGCGCGCGAACTCCGCGAGTTCGTCAGCGACGGTATCGATAGTCTCGATTGGCTGCTGCGTACGTTCCCGTTCTGCGCTCGGTTGAACGTAGAACCGCGAACCGTCGACTTCGTTGGTGGCTGAGCCCTTCGTGCCCCACACGGCGGTCCGGCCGATGAACGGGATCACCATCGAGGTGCCGAGCACGGCGAGTGCCCCGCTCTCAAACTCGATGTTTGCCGTCGTGACGTCGTCCAGTTTACCTACCCCGATCACGCGTCGACTGAATGCCGACACCCGTGCAGCAGGCCCAAGCAGATAGATGAGATTGTCGATCAGGTGCACACCCAAGCCGGTCATGCCGCCGGCCGGGCTCTCGGCAGGGTCGCCTCGCCAGCCGGTGCGTGGATCGAGTCCCTTGGGGTACGACATGTTGGCTTCGGCGTAGTGGATCATGCCGAGTTCGTCGCTGTCGATCATCTGCTTGATTCGACGGTTGGCGGGCTGCCGGCGGCGATTGTGTCCAACCTGCAACACGATGCCCGCAGCGTCCGCGGCGGCGACTGCACGCTTGCCGCTCGCAACATCCAGGGTGAACGGCTTGTCACAGAACACGTGCTTGCCTGCGGCCGCTGCTCGCACAACGAGGTCGCTATGCGTTGAATGGGGCGTTGCGATCAGGATCGCCTCGACGTACGGATCCGCGAGTTGGTCGTTGAACGACTCGGCTGCCTTGCAGTCGTACTTCGTCGCGAACTCCTCGCGTGAGGCGGGGGTGCGGGCAAAGCAGCTGACCACGTCGACGCCGGCCACGCTGGCCTTGTCGGCGAGTTCGCCACCCCACCATCCGAGGCCAATCGAAGCAACTCTCAACGGTTCCATGGGTTCTCCTGTGTTCGGTGTTCGGCGGTTGGGATGAGCGCTGTCACGAGGCCCGCAAGTGCACGGTCTGGCCGGTAGCCGACGCAGACTGAATCGCGAGCGTGGCCTCGAGGGTGGCACAAGCGTCGCTCGGCGTGGCGAGGATGCAGGCTTTGCCGGTCGCGAGATGGTCGAGCCAGGCTCGGGTCTCGGCAGCCAGTGGGCCAATGAAGTCGCCGAGGGCCCAGTCGCCCGGCGTTCCGCTGCTGAGAAACACGGCGTTGACGTCGTGGTCGGGAAGGTAGACGTGCGGCACGCCAACATCGCTATACATCACCTGGTCGGTGTGGTCGTCGTCGAGCAGCATGACGCCGTCGGTGCCGATCAATTCGACCCGTGCGGCGTGTCCGAGTGCCGGGAATTTCGCGGGGAGCGAGTAGCAGACACCGAGGTTGATTGCCGCGCCGTCGTCGTAGCGCAGCATCGCCCACGTGAGGTCGTCGGTGGCGTAGCCCGCCTGAGCGAGGACGCCACGTTGCCCGATCGCACTGACCTCGACGAGTTGGTGGCCTTCGAAAAACCAGTTCATCAGGTCGACGTAGTAAGTGAGCGCGTCGACGACCGGCGTTGCATCGGGATTGCGCGACAGCATCGCCAGCGCTTGCGTCCGCGAGTTGTAAACGCGGGCGGCCGCGCCGACGAGGTGTCCGAGGCGATCCTGGACGATCTGTTCCTTGGCGACCTGGTAGCGCCTCCGATAACGGCGGCTGTAACCGACCCGGAGTTCTCCAGCGCTGTCCGCGGCCGCAGCGATGATGAGGTCGGCGTCTTCCAGCGTGAGTGCGATCGGTTTTTCGACGAGCACATTCTTGCCGGCCCGCAGTGCGTACAACACGGCGTCGGTGTGTTCCCCTTCGCTCGTGGAGACGATCACCGCGTCGACGTCGGGGTGATCGATGATTTCCTCATTGTTGCACGACCAGTGATCCGCCCCGACCTTGCCCGCGAGATCACGCGCGGCATCGATTTCACGATCGGAGATCGCGAGGAACCTGACCGCGGGGTGCTCCGACGCAAGACGTGCGCGCAACGATCCGATTCTTCCGGCCCCGACGACCGCGAGCCCGATCTGTCGACGCATGACGACATCATACATAATGTCGGATGTTCGGTCTGACTGGAAGTCGCCACGAGCGCCGGAGCTCAGACTCGGGAGAGGTCATCCTGTACGCCGTCGCGTCGCGCGACTCGCGCGGCGGACGGTGTCGACGCGATCATCGTCGATCAGTTCACCGAGGCGGCCTTCGTCGTCCAGGATCTGGATCAAGTCATCGAACGCCGCAGGCATCACGTAGGGGTGCCCGAAGAATGCGGTCGTGTGGAAGATCACTTCGAGCGCCTCGCGGGGCGCGGCGCCAGCGCGCAGTGCAGCTCGCATGTGGCGGCGCGACTGGTGGGTCTCGCCGACCGCCAACGTCGCCCCGACGACGCACAGCAGCCGCGTTCGATCATCGAGCACGCCGCGGCCGTACATTCCGTCATACACCGCATCCAACCACGTTGCGAGAAACTCGGGGTCGAGCGCATCGAGCACGTCGACCATGTTGATGTGGTGGCCAGGTCGCAGGCGAAGCCCATTTGAGAGCCCGTACCAGCCATATCGATCAAGCCACGCCTCGAGCCGCGGATCAGCATCGTCGGTTGCCGACCACGACGCGCGTTCGGTCTCGAGATCGCGTTCCGATCGAGGGGTCGCCCTCGATGCGGTCTCGCCGGCGGTCTCGCCGCGCTGGTTGAGCACGCGTTCATACACTTCGCACGCGGCAGCGACGACCCACGGACCGGTGTAGACGTACATTTGCAGGATCGCCTCGAGTAGTTCGGTGGCCTCGACGCCGGCCGATCTGGCAGCGCCGAGATTTTCCTCAAGCCGCTCGGTCTGCTGCGTCATCGTGTACTGCGCCGTCAGCACGAGGAACCGTGTCCGTGCGTCGAGTTGGCTTCGACCGAGCAGGCGTGAGGCGTGCGTCGACCACACAGCGGCGAAGCTCGGGTCGAGCCGCTCGAACAGTTGTCGCAGCCGCACCGACGAGTCGGGGAGAAACGCTTCCAAATCGGCGTCGTCCCTCACACGATCCAAGGCGCTAGATCCCGAGCAGGCCGGCAGCGTTGGCGCCCAGCACGGCGAGGCGTTCGTCGTTGGTGAGGTCGCTGCGCTCGATCCAGTCGACGGGATCCGGTTGGCCCATGTCGGCAGGGAAGTCGGTGCCGAGCATCACCCGGTCGATTCCGACGACGTCGATTAAACGCCTGAGCATCCCGTGGTCATGGACCAGCGAGTCGTACCAGAGGCGACTGAGGTACTCCGACGGAAGCATTGATGCGTGCTCCCGAGCTTCGGCGCGCACCGTGTAGCCGTGATCGAAGCGAGCCGCGCCGCAACACGCGTAGCCACCGCCGTGGGCAAACAACATCTGCAGATCAGGAAGCCGGTCGACGATGCCGCCGTGGATGATCGACGCAATAGCGATGGTCGTCTCGGTGGGAT
>JBLFZD010000249.1:0-5606 GCA_047610085.1 Ilumatobacter sp.
TTCCCTCCGCTCAAATCCGATTGACGGAAACGGAGACACACCTGGAGGAGTTGGTTGGACCAACTCCGAGATCACATCTCAGCGTTCAGCGAGTCCGTGCCCATACGCCCAGATCACCAACTCGACGCGATTGCGTGCCTCGAGCTTCGCCATCGCTCCGGCGAGGTGCGCCTTCACCGTGCTGAGCGACACGTGCAATTCGGTTGCGACCTCAGCGTTGGTGAGACCGCGAGCGACGCACCCCACGACGTCGGTTTCCCGTTCGGTCAGCGGCGACTCGTCCCGTACACCTGCAACGCGTGCCGGAGCAACGACATTGGCAAGCAAGCGGGTGGTGATCTCCGGCGAGATCAATGAGTCACCATCGGCTGCAGCACGGATTGCTTCGATCAGCATCTCGGGCCCAGCATTCTTGAGGAGGAAGCCGGTCGCGCCCGCCTGCAGGGCGCCGTAGACGTACTCGTCGAGATCGAACGTGGTGATGATCACAACCTTGAGCGGGTCGGCCACGTCAGGACCTGCCAACAACTCGGTCGCCCCGATGCCGTCGAGTTCGGGCATCCGCACATCGAGGAGACACACGTCAGGCCGCAGGTGCTGCGCCTTGGTCACCGCCTCACGCCCATTGCTGGCTTCGCCGACCACTTCGATGCCATCGGTCGCGTCGAGGATCATCCGAAAGCCAGTGCGGACCATGTCTTGGTCGTCGGCAATGAGCACGCGGATCATGGGTCAACCCGACGGAACGGAATGCTGGTAGCGGTGCGCCAACCAGTACCAGGGTGCGGACCCGACTCGAAGGAACCACCCAGTGCGTCGACGCGTTCTTGCATGCCGACCTGACCGTACCCGCTACCTGAATTTCGAGTGGTGGGGGTGCCGTCGTTGTCGACGACCATCTCGACATGATCATCGTGGCGAGTCACGGCGACCTCAACGAATGATGCATCACGGCTGTGGCGCCGCGCGTTGGTAATCGACTCCTGCGCGATCCGGAACAGTGCAGCGCCGACGCCCGCGGGCAGATCGTCAAGATGGATGTTGCCGACCAGGTGCACCGCTGGACGGCCGCCCGGATCAGCGAGTGACTCCAGCGAGTCAGCAGCGACAGTGCGAGCTTGGTCATCGTCACTGCGCAAGATCCCAACCATGCGGCGCATCTCATCGATCGACTCGTTGGCAATCTTCTCGATTGCACGCAGTGCTTCGACAGCAGCTTGCGGATTGGTCGACGCCACGTACTGGCCAGCCTGCGCTTGGACAGCAATTGCCGACACGTGGTGGGCAACCGTGTCGTGGAGTTCGCGGGCCAATGAGTTGCGTTCGGTGAGCCGGATCTGGGTGTTGCGGGTCACGACCAGACTGGCGCGATAACGCATGGCCAGAGAAAACCCGGCAACGACCATCCACGGGACAACAATCAGCCAGTCTTCGGCAGTCAGGTCATCAGCAGCCCATTCAACGAAGGTTGCCGACGACATGCTGACGGCGAATCCGATCACGATGTCGCGAGGGGCCGCCCAACGACACAGCGCATAGAGCAACACGATGCCCGCAAGACCGGCCGACAATCCAGTTTCATCGATACTCAGATCGCGCAACGCAACACCGAGAACAACCACCTCGATCACCGCAACCGTCGCCACCGCGATGAGCGGGATAACCCGACGGAACGGGATAAACGCCACCGCAGCGAACGCCGGGATGAATTCGGCCCGCAGCAGCGCATCGTTGGTCGCAATGATCAACACAGCGACAAGCGCGAGGAACGCGGTAAAGACCCAGTCCAGCTTTTTTGGCGGGGCCCCGGGCTCCGTGACGGCGACCGCGTCGAGCCGTTCTTTGATCCTCAACTGCACGGGTGCAACGGTACTCACACCAGCGCAATGCCTCGTCAGCCTTCCGGCTCAACGCGTCGGGTCACGCTTGTACTTTTGGCTACCTCCCAAGTGTTCGCTCGGCCGATTTGTCGCACGCCACCAAGGCGCAGGATGGAGTCCATGAACAGCAACCCCACCAACTCCACATGCGAGGTCCGGCACCTGTCGAAGAGCTACGGCCAACACACCGTGGTCGACGACCTGACCTTCTCGATCCCGGCTGGCCACGTGGTCGGCCTCATCGGCCCGAACGGCGCCGGAAAAACCACCACCATGAAGATGTTGCTCGGACTCGTCCGGCCGTCGGGTGGCGAGATCAACCTGCTGGACCGCACCGTGGGTGAAGCGGGCTGGGGCTCTGCGCTCAAGCGTGTCGGGTCGATGATCGAAGCCCCTCCGATCTACGACCGAATGACCGCCCGCCAGAACCTGCACTATCAGGCACTCGCGGTGGTCGGCAAGGTCGATGACGATGAGATCGACGGTCTCCTCAAGCTGGTCGGCCTGTTTGACCGGGCCGACGACCGCCCGCGGGGCTACTCGCTCGGCATGCGCCAGCGTCTCGGCATCGCCACGACACTCATCGGGAACCCGGAGCTGGTGATCCTCGATGAGCCCGGCAACGGCCTCGACCCTGCCGGCATCCTCGAGATCCGTCGACTCATGGGCCGCCTCCCGGAAATGGGAACGACCGTGCTCGTGTCGTCACACCAGCTCGCTGAAGTGCAGCAGGCCTGCGATCAGCTGGTGATCCTCGCCAACGGACGCACCGTCGCCCAGGGCACCACCGACGAGATCCTCGCCGGCCGTTCCCAGCATCGCTTCCTCGTCACCGTCGATGCCGACGAGGTCGACCGAACCACCCAAGCGCTCCACATCGCCGACTTCGACGTGATCGACCGCTTCGGAAACACCTTCGTGATCGAACCCCCGACAGCAGTCGGAGGACGCGACATCAACCGCACTCTCGTCGCTGCCGACGTGTTCGCCTCAACCATCAACCAGCCAGTCGCATCGCTCGAAGATGCGTTCCTCGACCTCGTCCAAGACACCCCCGCTCTCGAAGGAGCCACGTCATGATTCGCCCCGAACTCTTCAAGCTTCGTCATCACCGCACGCCGGTCGTGCTGTTTGGCACGATGATGGCTTCACTCTCGGTCGCTCCGATCTATTACGCGATCAAGAACCCGAGCGACGTCACCGACATCACCGGCACATACGTCGGCATCTTCACCATCGTGGCGGGACTCCTCGCTGCGGTGTTCGGTGGCTGGGTTGTCGGCCACGAGTTCCGCCAGGGAACCCTGCGCCGAGTGCTCGGCTCCGACGCTCGCCGCGGTCGACTCATCGCCACCAAGGCGGCCGTCGGTTTCAGCGCACTCATCGCCGGCCTCTCCGTCGCGGCCGGCTTCGGCGCCCTTGCCTCGCTCGCCTCGGCAGCCTCGATCGATGAAACGCTCGTGTGGGACGGCGTCGTACGAGAAGTTCTCGGGGGCGCGTTCCTTGCTGTTGTGGTCGCCTCGATCGCATTCGGGCTGAGCGTGATCCTGCGCAGCGATGCGTACGCCACGATCGGGTCGCTCGGTTTGATGGTCATCGTCGGACCGCTGCTGGGCCTCATCCCCACCATCGGCAAGTACACACCGTCGCAGCTCACCAACGACATCGTCGCCTGGATCAGCAATGCCGATGAAACGGTCGTGAGTATCGTTCCCGCATCGCTGGTGCTCGGCGCCACAATCGGGGCCCTGAGCATCGTGGCCACGACAACGTTCCAACGTCGCGACATCTGATCAACGAGCCGTCGATATCTCCACGACGCGCGCAGCAGCGGCGAGGCCGGCATCCATGCTGGCCTCGTCGTCGCGTGCCAGCAATCTGCTTGCGATGAACCCCGCCGCAAATGCGTCACCGCACCCGAGGGCGTTGACGACGATGGCCTCGTGGGCTGGAGCGCTCAGAGTTGTCTGATCGCGGCGTGCGAGCACCGCACCGTCGGGCCCTCGGGTCACGACAGCGGTGTCAGCAATGTCGAGCAGTCGCTGCGCTGCGGCCACCGGATCACTCAGGCCGGTGAGCACTTCTGCTTCATCCTCACTCGGGAAGATCACCGCCGAGCCGGTGAATGCCTTGAGCGCTGCGCCTACGGATCGACCGGTTGCCAACATCTGCGCCGATGACGGGTCGACCGACCATGGAATCGAACGTTCCTCAGCGAGCTTGATCAGCGATGCGAACGCCTCAGGTCCACCTTCGGGGAACCACGAATAGGCGGTGAGGTGGAGCCACCCAACCCCATCGAACCACTCGGCATCGACATCGGCGGCGGTGAGCACCGTGGCGGTGCTCAGGTCAGACACCATTGAACGGTCCCCCATCACGCCGACCAGCGCAGCAATCGCCCGACTGCTTACCCCGGCTCGCCGAATGGGCTGCACCTCGACCCCATGGCCACCGAGTTCATCGATCAGGAAGGTGCCCAGTAGGTCGTCGCCTACCACGCCAACAAAACGAGTGCTCACATCCGTGCGGGCGACGCCGGCAGCAACGTTGGCAGCCGATCCGCCCGCGGCGAGTTCGACGGTGCCTGCCGTGTCTGACCCCGCGGTCACCTCACCGGTGATCGCTATGTCGGCGTTCAGGTCACCGATACACAGCAGTCTTGGTCGGGTCGCCACAGCGCTGATCGTACGGGCTCATCACTCGGGCGAAGACGTACCGAGCAGCATCGGGGCTCCCGCCCATTCACCGGCGAACGGACGAACCGCGGTCACGCGCCCGAAGTCAGAACCCATCGAGCAGAGGAACCGAGGGTCGATCGAAACCGGAGACCCCACGAACGAGTGGGGGCCGCCACGACGCTGCCTCCCCGACCTGATCGATCGATACCAGCGGGAGGTTCCGTGTCGCCAGCGCATGCGGGTGCGAATCCCATTCGGCGAGCGAGCGGACCATCGCCCCGATCAGGCCGTCGCTGATCAACTCGGCTTCGAGTTCGAAGGCGTCGCGTTCGCCAATCGCCGAAGCGAGCGCCGCACGGTTCGGGGCACATTCAAGTCTTTCGACCACGCCAGCAGCGTGATGCGGGAAGTTGCAATGAACCTGGAGGTGCCGCCCACCGGCCGTCTCGTACACCCCCGACAGTTCGTCCCATGCCGGCACTTCTTCACCGTCGACCTCCACATGCGTCGTGCAGAAGGCCAGCAGATGTTTGAGGTCGATCGCACGCGGTGTCGAAGTACCGCGCTCAAGCGCGGCGATCGCCGCAATGGAGTGGACCGCTGTTGCGGCGAGCAGGCCGTCAACATCGGATGCTGAGGCCCCAACGTATGACGGACCCGACAATTCGATGTGATCAGCGCCAGCAGGCTCACCGGGCACCAGCGCAGCGATCCGGGCGACGTCGGCGTGCACGTTCATGCGCTCGAACGTAGCGAGGCCTCCCGGCCGACCACGTCCGACCGCGCCGAGGGTTGATCGATCAACCCGTATCGTCTGGAGCATGGCCGACGAGATCATTCCGATCGACGATCCGAACGACCCGCGGCTTGACGACTACTGCTTACTGAACGACCAGGTCGCTCGGCGAGCCCGCGAAGGCGAGGAGTTCTTCATCGCTGAGGGCTACGTTTCGATCGATCGGGTCGTCGATTCCGGGCACGAATTCCGCTCGGTATTGGTGACGCCGTCACGCGTTGAGCGCATCACTGCGAGGCGTCCCGAGCT
>JBLFZD010000250.1:0-5590 GCA_047610085.1 Ilumatobacter sp.
TCTTTGGTCTCTTTGTCGACGACGACGTCGTCGACAGGTTTCTCTGCTGGTTCGGTGGCGCTGTCAGGTGCGTCGTTGCTTGCGTCGGCGAGCTGAGACCCGAGGGCGAGACCGGTGATGCCGAGCGCTGTGGCAGTAACACCAGCGAGGACAAGACGCTTGCGGCTTGAGGCCAAAGCAGGTGCGAGGGGCTCAAGATCGGGCGAGCGTGGTGAGAACGAATTCATCGTGCGCGGGTTCCTTTCAAAGGAAGGTTGGGTTGTCGACGGAGTTCGACAGTGCCGATGAAACAGCACCGACCTGAGACCAGGCTGAGAAGACGACGTCAGCGGGGGAATGACACGACAAAACGAGCGCCGCCAAGCGGCGAATCGTCAACAGCAACACCGCCACCGGAGCGCTCAGCGATCCCGCGCACGACGGCGAGCCCAAGCCCGGCGCCGCCTTGGTCGCGGGTTCGTGCATCGTCGAGACGCGCGAACCGATCGAATATCCGCTCTCGGTCGGCACTCGCAATGCCCGGGCCGTCGTCGTCAACGGTCAATTTGACTCCGCTGTCTGAGGTTGTGAGCGACACCGAGACAGCGCTTGATGCGTGGCGGCTCGCGTTGTCGAGGAGGTGGCCGACCATGCGGCCGAGTTCGTCGCTGCGCCCACGAATACGGCCGGCTGAAACCTGGGTGGCGTCAACGGGCACGTTGCGTGATCGCGCTGCTTCGGCGAGAACGATGTCATCGAGATCGACATCTGTGGAAGGCGTCGGAACGCCTTCATCGTGACGTGCCAACGCAAGAAGGTCGTCGATGATCGTCGACATCCGCTTCGACTCGTCGGCAATGGTCGTAGCGAGTGCGTGCACATCTGCGACGTCGGGATAGTGCATGGCCACTTCAGCCTCGTTGCGCATCACCGCGACCGGTGATCGCAGTTCGTGTGAGGCATCGGAGATGAAGCGGCGGCGCGACCGGTCGTCTACTTCCAATCGGTCGAGCATCTCGTTCATCGTCACAGCGAGCGATGAGATCTCGTCGCCGGATGGTGGTATCGGCACGCGCGAGTCGAGCGACCCGCTGGTGATGGTCGCGGCCTGTTCGGTGATCGATCTCACTGGTCGCAACGCCCGGTTCGTGACGAGCCATGCGAGCAACGCGACGAGTGCTGTGAGCACGGGGACTGCCAGCCACAGCCCGGACCGGATTCGGCTCACGCTGCGTTCAACCGAGCTCGCGTCGGCGCTCACGAGTAACGGCGTGCCGTCGACTTCAACCACGGCTTTCGCTATGCGAGCGACCGAATCGGTGTCGACCAGGGACCCCGAACCGATTTTGAACACGCCGAGGTCGTCGAAGATGAGCTCGGCGAGTTCGTCGGAGGTCAGGAGCGGAACACCGAGTTCGACAATGGCGTCAAGCCCTCCGTCGAGTAGCTCGATGTTGGCGTCAGCATCGACGATTGCAAAGGTGCCTTGAGGCATCTCGATGACGAATTGTCCGCCGGCAGTCGTGACGAGCCGATCAAACTCGCTCACACTTTGCAGCAGACCGATTTCGCTTTCCACTGATTGGAACGCGATGCCGGTCGTTACAAAGCCGCCGTCGCTGAACTTGGCGTCGAACATGTCGAATTCGAACACGTTGCCTTTGTCGTCACGCAGAAGGTCGGCGTCGGTGAAGTCTTTGTCGTTGATTTGAGCGAAGAAGAGTGCCGACTCGGCTTCAGCGGTGAGCAGATCGTCGAGCAGTACATCTTCGACAGCGCCTGGAGCGATGATCGCGACTCCGGCGAACGCAGCCGCCGCGAGTGCTGAAACAGCGAATGTCAGGCGAGCGCGAACAGACAGCCCACCGTGTGTGGGGGATGAGCCAGTGGCCACGTTGCTCAGCCACTAACCGAAAGTTGGTAGCCAGCTCCGCGAACGGTGCGGATTGCGGTCTTTCCGATCTTCTTGCGGAGGTAGCCGACGTACACCTCGACGATGTTTGGGTCGCCATCGAAGTCGATGCCCCACACCGAGTTCAGGAGGGCGGACTTTGATACGACGTCGGGCGAACGGCGGGCAAGAAACTCGATGACGGCAAATTCGCGTGGGGTGAGTTCCACGGTGTGATCATCGCGCGTTGCTTGAAGTTGGCCGGGGTTCAGAGAAATTGATCCGACCGTTATCGTGTTGTTGCTGCTGGTCCCGCCATTGCCGCGTCGCAACATTGCACGCAGGCGGGCCACGAGCACGACGTAGGAAAACGGCTTGCGGAGGTAGTCGTCGGCGCCGGTATCGAGTCCTTCGGCCTCGTCGTATTCGCCGTCTTTGGCGGTGAGCAGCAAGATCGGGGTGGTCACACCCTCGGAGCGCAGTTTGCGGCACACCTCATAACCGTTCTTGCCGGGAAGCATGATGTCAAGCACGATTGCTGCGTAGTCGACTTCCCGTGCCCGCCAGAGGGCGTCGAGCCCGTTATGTACAACGTCGGTATCGAAGCCCTCCGCCGCCAGTCCACGCGCGATCGACTGCGCCAACCGAATTTCGTCGTCGACCACCAAGATTCGCATAGGTCAACAGTGTGCACCCTGAACCTGAGATGTTTCTGAGAACCGGTGCGCACCCGACGACGACCCCATCGCGGAGATCGAGTTTGGAGATAGCAGCGCTGCGGTTCGCAGCCGAATGTCAGTCGCGGAAATTTTGGAACTGCAGCGGGATGCCGATGTCGGTCTCGCCCTTGAGCATTGCAATGACCTCTTGAAGGGCGTCGCGCTTTTTGGCCGTGACCCGGATCGAGTCGCCCTGCATTTGGCTGGTGACGCCCTTGGGGCCCTTCTCCTTGATCGTCCGATTGATGAGCTTTGCCTTTTCCGACGAGATGCCGACGGCGATGGTCATCACTTGACGGACCGTGTTCTGGGTGGCCTCTTGGACATCGCCGTAGTCAACGCCACGCAGCGACACGCCGCGCTTCACGAGCTTTTCTTCTACGACGATGCGTAGCGCGTTCAAGCGGTCTTCGCTTGCGGTGTGCATCGTGATCGTCAACTCGACGAGGTCGATCGAGGAATTGGTGTTCTTGAAATCGAAGCGATTGGCGATCTCTCGCTGCGCTTGATCGACCGCATTTTTTACTTCTTGTTCGTCCACTTCGGACACGACGTCGAAACTTCCCATGTCCGGAACGGTACCGGAGTAGGTGAGCTTGACCGACAGCTCGGTGGTTCGGGTTGCCGGGACTCGACAAAAAGATCGTTGGTGAGCTTCTCGCCGGACGGTACGCTGCAGTCGCCCTGTTCGACAGACCGACGTCTGACGGATGGGGACCAAAGATGGGTCGGTGTCCGAGCGGCCAAAGGAAGCAGATTGTAACTCTGCCGGCGTATGCCTTCGAAGGTTCAAATCCTTCTCGGCCCACACAATTGAGAGCCCGTCGACTGAGATCGGCGGGCTCTTAACGTTTTCGCCTCGGCGTGGACTGATCTGGTTCGAGAAACCTGTCGTGCACATGGCTCGTGAACCAGAAACGCGACATCTCGCCGCACGGCTCGAATCAGCTCGGAGCAGACGATCGGTCTCGGGCTGGCGCAGTCAGCCGGTGACGGTTGCGACGTAAATCGTGCTGCTCGTGTCGTGGCCAGTGAGGACGTTTGCAAACGTGACGACCTCGGCTGCGGCGCGATCGAACGCGGCGTCGAGCACCGTGAGGTACTCGTCGTCGGGAGGGTCGTTGGACCACAACGAGAAGACGCCGCCTGGCTGGAGCGCATTCGCGAGGATCTCGGTGCCCGCAGGTTCGTAGAACGCGGCATTCGCGGGATCGAGCAGATGCCGAGGCGAATGATCGATATCGAGCAATATCGCGTCGAATGAGGTGGGTGCGTTGCCACCGAACACGAAGCCGCCAGCGGCCAGCTCGAAGAAATCGCGATGTACAAGTTCGCATCGGTCGTCGCCCGCAACGGCGTCGCCGATCGGGACCAATGCGCGCTCGTGCCAATCGATCACCGGGGCGAGCGCGTCGACCACGCGCATCGACCGGACTCGGGAATCTTCGAGGGCGATCTTTGCCGTGTAGCCGAGTCCGAGGCCGCCGACGATCACGTCGAGCGCCGAATTCGACGTGGCTGCGAGCCCCAGGGTAGAGACCGCCTCCTCGCCATCGGTGATGAGGCTCGACATCAATCCGTCCTCACCGATCTTGATCTCAAACACGTCGATCAGCAGGGTCGGTTCGAGCCGACGCCGCAGGCTGATCTCGCCGATCGGCGTCGACTGGCGGTCGATCTCCTCAAAGATCCGACTCATCGCTGTGCGCGCCGCGCCGGAAGGGTGAGGGCAGCACAAGATTTGATCGTCACCGCGTGAGCGTACGTCGCTGCGGTTCGGCAGGAGGCTTCGCCACGAACGACATCTCGTGCGACGCAAGATGTCAGTACCGTCGTACGGGTGCCATTCGACGAACTGATTCCTGAGACGTCGGGAGTGTTTCTCGCGTTGGGGAGTGGCATCTCGATCGACGACGACGGGACCGAACTCCCGACGATCGTTATCGACGCCGATGCACATCCAGAGATATCTGACCTGGCGCGGGTCCACGCGGTCGAGGGCATCGGCGACGTCGCTACCGAGGCGGCACTGGTGCCGCCGGGAGCCGCAGCGAGGAGTCGAGGAGTCGAGGAGGTGTTGGCCCTGATTATCCGGATCACTGTTCCTGTCCGCTGCTCCTTTGCCGTCGCGGTGGCCCTCCCCGAGCATCGCCCCATTGTCGACCGGGCCATCGATGTCGGTCGCTTGGTCATCGCCACGACTCCACCCGAACGCGCACGCAGGGATCGGCCACTGTGGCTCGCGATCGACCTTGACGCCGAGCGGCTTCGAGCGCTGCTCGGCTGACTGGATTGCGCCGCGCCGTGAGCCGAAGCGTTATCGGTCGAGGTCAGCGGTTGCGGGCGTTGGTGATGAACGCTGCGAGTTCAGCATCGTCAACCGTCGCAACCTCGGTCGGGTCGGGGAACGAGTGCGTTGCAACGTCATGGCGAAACGCCGTGAGCGAACGAATGCGTTCGTCGACGATCTGTTGCTGCAGCGACGCAAGGTCTCCGTAGGCGCGGGCATGGCGGGGGAGGCGGTCGCCCTCGCCGCAGATGTCGGACGTAAAGAGGAACATCACGTCCGCATGGGGGCCTGATCCGAGCGAGATGGTTGTGAGCCCAGTCAACGCATTGATCTCGGCCATCACCGCGGCGGGGATGAGTTCGCACTCGACCGCAAACGCCCCGGCATCTTCGAGGGCCGTGAACTGGTCGAGGAGCATTGTTGCTTCGGCAGCGGTCTTTCCGACGGCTCGAACGCCGCCGTACAGCGTCGATTTTTTGGGCACGAATCCGAGGTGCCCCATCACGGGCAGGTCTTCGGCGGTGAGCCGCCGCACGCACGACAATCCGCGGGCGGTGATGACCGCGTCGGCGCCGTTCGACAGCGCAGCGAACGCATCACGGAGTAAGTCGTCTTCGGTGACGGCACCGTCAAAGTCGATCGCGGCGGTCACGAACACTCGTGAGGATCCCTCGCGAACCGCGGGAAGCGCTCCGGCCAGACAGACCACCA
>JBLFZD010000251.1:0-5558 GCA_047610085.1 Ilumatobacter sp.
TTCGCCAGCGCCCAACCGCGGCAGCATTGATGCGGCGCAAAGCGACCACGTCGTCCGGCGTTGGGACGAGGGTGCACCCCGTTGTGTCGGGCGCCGTCAACGCATCGGGTCCGGCCACTGCCCACGCAACGAGCAGCCGATCAGAATCATCGCCAGCGTTGATGGAGTCGGTCATCGTGCCGTAGAACGATGGCAGATATTCGTGTACCTCGGCCCCGAGAACCCCAAGGTTGAACCATGCGTTCCGGCGCACAAGTGGGTCAAAGGTCCACGTAATCCAGTCGATGTTTTGCTCGGCGGCCCAGGCCCGCTGGTGCAGCTTCATGGCTCGGCCGAGGCCCGAACGACGAGCTCCAGGGAGCAGGCCGGTGATGTGGCTGTGGAGTGCCGGACGATCGAGATGAACGGCGAGAAACGCCACTGAGGCCCCAAGCATTCGCTCTTCGCCGGTCCCCGTGTCGTACGCGGCACACACATAGCCACCCGAGTGGGTGACCGCCATGAGAATTTCGATGGTCACCAGCGGGGTCGCCGAGCCCCAAACCTGGCTGAACACCTCCGCCAGTTCGGCCATCTGGTCTGCGCTGTGAAGCGTGCGAATCTCGATGCCGTCGAGCGGTGAAGTCGGTGCGGTGGGATCGTCAGCGCCATTGACGTCGATCGTGTTCATGTCAGTTCCTGATTCCGATAGGTACCACGGGCCACACGGTAGGCCGTGCGCACCGCAAGAGCCTCGCGAATCTCTGGACCTGCGTCGTCGCTGAACTCGGTTCGATAGGTGTCGTCGGTGGTCAACACCACCGTGAAGTACATGCCGGAGAACGCACCGAGGAAAGCCGACACTCGAATGAGTGGTTCGGAGAGCACCAGAGTCCGGTCGCCGAGCACCGCGTCGAACAAGATGTCGATGTCATCCAAACGGGTCCAGCCGAGCGACGTCGACTCGGTGATCCCGAAGAAGCCAAATCCGATAAAGAACCCAGTGAGCGCAGCAGTGACAAGGGTGATCTGCAATGCCTGACCAAAGAGCACGACGAGACCGATGTTGAACCGCTCCCGAATCCGCAGCGGGTCTGACGGGCGAGGCGGTAATCCAGCAACGGCCGTCGGGGCCAGTGATTCTGCAGGGGTTCCAACGAGATGGGCGTCAAGGTCGGCCCAACTTTCGAACGTGTTGACCGACCGGATTGTGCCGGGCACACGGCTCAGCGCAAACGCTGCACCGAGCGTGAAGAACGTTGCGAGGACGATGTTGTAAGCAGCTCCGTCGAGCGTGCCTGCCATTTCCCACACCTCGGCATTGATGAACAAGAACGTGTTGAACAACAACAAGAGGGGAAGTGCCCGAGCGACGAGCGAGACGAGGCTCGTGATCTGTTGGCTCCCACGTCGGGCCCCCCAGCGCAACAAGGGGCCAAGGCCGTATGCCGACCAGAGGTAGATTGCGACGAGGATGATTGCGCCGGTGACCAGGCTCTCAATTGCGTCACCAAGTTGCCCGAAGACGAGCACCGGCAAGGTGGGTCCGATCAGAAACAACCCAAGTTCCGGCGCGTCGATGTCGGTCGGGCGGGCAAAGGCGTTGACGCCGCGCAGACGATTCGAAATCGCCCATGCGCCGATGGCCATGACAAGCACCGCACCTGCGGTGAACACGTTCTGTGTTGCGGTCCAATCGGCCAGGTTCAATGCATTGAACCCCAGGAGGAGGTAGGCGACGACGAGCAATGGCAGGGCGCGGGTCCAGGCGTCAAGAACGGATCCGTCGGTCGTGCGTTCAACGAAGTGTGGAACACCTCGCTCAATGAACCACCGCTCGATCTGTTCGAGTTCAACGTCGATCGGGCCGTCTCGGGACCGGTCAGGTTCGTTCGGTTCCGAGTAAGACGTCATGGTAGATAAATGTAGGCCCTGGGGTGTTCTCACTTGATGGATTGTTCAAATGGTGTGAGCGGTGGCCGGATGCCGATAGGTATATCTCATGTCACGAATTTTGGTCACGGAAGAGATCGCAGATGGAGGGCTTGAATGCCTCCGTATCGCTGGGCACGACGTCGACATTCAGGTTGGCCTGTCTGCTGAGGAACTGCTGCTGGTCGTCCCCGGTGCGTCAGCACTCATCATCCGCTCCGCTACGCAGGTCACCGCCGAGCTACTGGCAGCTGGAACGGACCTGATGGTTGTCGGGCGGGCCGGGATTGGTCTTGACAACGTCGACGTCGACGCTGCAACTGCACAGGGTGTGATGGTCGTGAACGCACCCCAATCCAACATTGTCTCTGCTGCAGAACACACGATGGCGCTGCTGTTGGCCTCGGCACGCAACGTGCCGCAGGCGCACGCCGCACTCGTCGCTGGTCGCTGGGAACGCAGCGAGTGGGAAGGCGTCGAACTCGTCGACAAGACTCTTGGCATTGTGGGTCTTGGTCGGATCGGCAAGCTCGTTGCCGACCGGGCAAAGGGGTTCGGCATGCGCCTCATCGCCTATGACCCCTTCGTCTCCGAAGATCGCAGTCGTCAAATGGGTGTTGAGTTGCTCGATCTCGATCAGGTGATCGCCGAGTCAGATTTCCTCACCGTGCATCTGCCCAAGACGCCAGAAACGGTTGGTCTCATCAACCGCGATCTCCTCGTGAAAGCAAAGCCGTCGTTGCGAGTCGTGAATGTTGCGCGTGGCGGCATCGTGCACGAACAAGATCTTGCGGACTGCATCAACGATGGAATCATCGCTGGCGCCGCGCTGGACGTCTTCTCGTCTGAACCAATGACCGAGTCACCGCTGTTCTCGATCCCTTCGGTCGTTGTCACACCGCACCTCGGTGCGAGCACCCGCGAAGCACAAGACAAGGCTGGCGACACGATCGCCACCATGGTCGAACTGGCGCTGGCCGGAGAGTTCGTACCGTTTGCGGTCAACGTGAACGCCGCCGAGGCCAGTGAGACCGTCCGACCCTTTTTGCCGCTCGCTGAACGGCTTGGGAGCCTTTTCGAGTCGTTGGTCGGGGCAAGCCCTGACGTGCTCGAAGTGTCCGTCGAGGGTGACATTGCCGGTTACGACACTCGAATCATCGAGTTGGCTGTGCTGAAGGGCTTTTTCGGGTCGATCTCCGAGGATCCGGTCACGTACGTCAACGCGCCGCAATTGGCCAAGGATCATGGCCTCGAAGTGCGTGAAGTTTCGTGTGCCACAGCCGCCGACTATGTCAACCTGCTCACGATTAGCGGTGGCGGCCACTCGATCAGCGGAACGCTGTCTGGCCCACGCGCCGAGCAGCGCGTCGTCAACATCGATGGCGTGCCGTTCGATGTTCCTCCGGTCGACAACATGGTGGTCATCACCAATGATGACCGCCCCGGCGTGATCGGGACCGTGGGGACGTTGCTCGGCTCCGCCGACGTGAACATCGCCGACATGGATGTCAGCCGCGTTCCCGAAAGAGCGAGCGCCGTGATGCTGATCGCTCCGACCAAGCCGGTTCCGGCCGCAGTCCTCGCTCAGCTTCGCGCCGAACCAGGAATCATCTCGGTCACCACGCTCTCCGCCTAACCGCGACACCACACATCTGGCACGCACTGTCCGACAACGGGTGTCTGACACCGAATGTCAGGCGTGGAGCGAGGCGGCGGTGCGTTGGGCTTCGGCCCGGGCGGCTTCGGCGAAGTCGTCGCCGCTACTGGCGTAGAGAATTGCCCGCGACGAGCTCACGACAAGACCGGTTCCTGTTGCCGAGCGACCATGTTCGACCACTGTCGCAGCGTCGCCGCCCTGTGCCCCGACACCGGGGACGAGCAGCGGCAAGTCTCCAACGATCGAGCGAACGTCGGAGAGTTCGGTCGGGTACGTCGCTCCGACGACGAGTCCGCAGTCTCCGAGTTGAGACCATTGGCTCGCGATCCGCTCAGCGACATGCACGAAGATGGGCTTCGAGCCGTGTTCGACCGATGAGACAATCGACTGCAGGTCGTCTCCACCGGGGTTGCTGGTTCGGCAGAGCAGGATAACCCCACCACCGTCGGGGTTGTTCGCCGTGTCGAAGAACGGTTCGATCGAATCGGTTCCGAGGTAGGGGTTGACCGTGACCGCATGGGCACCGTAGCGCTGGAATGCTTCACGGGCATAGTGATCGGCAGTCGACCCGATATCGCCGCGTTTCGCATCGAGGATCAACGTGACGTCGGGGTACGCCGTTCGGATGTACTCGCAGATGTTCTCGAGGGCCTGTTCGGCCCCTTGGCTGGCGAAGTAGGCGATCTGAGGTTTGAAGGCGCAAGCGATGTCAGCCGTTGCGTCAATGATGGCTCGACAGAAGTTTTCGATCGCGTCGGGGTCGCTGGCGAAACTCGCCGGGAATCGTGCGGTGTCGGGGTCGAGTCCAACACACAGCATTGAGCCTTGAGCGGTCCAGGAGCGTTCGAGCTGCGCATGAAATCCCATGGCGCCGAAGATACCGCCGCTGGGCTCAGCGCCCAGCGAGTAGGTCGAGGAGATAGCGGGTCGGGCTGGCAAGGAGCTCGGTCTCATTGCATCCGACCGGATCGTCGAGGGCATCGGTTATCCAGACGACGAACGGCTGCTCGGAGCATCCGAGGTCCGTTTGCGCCGGTGGGTCGGTCGTGATGGAGTGAGCGATGAACGAGTCCCGACCGTCCACCGAGCAGTCAATCCTGAAGACCGAGATGGAGAGGGCCAGAAAGTCTCGAGGAACGGGCAGACTTCGAACCTCTGGCGAGAGACTTCGAACAATAGCTTCGATGGTTCGTACTCGCTCCACGACCATCCGACTCGCTTCAACGATGCCGGATGAGCGGGCGGGCCAGCCGGTATCCATCAGGTGATATTCGTAGTCAAGTGTCAATGTCGAACTTCGCTGCACCGGCCGAAGTTTGGCGTTGTCGCCTTCGAGCCAGGAGTCGGTCACAGCGCGAAGCTGCTCATGCAGTTCGAGGACTTCGGTGTCATCGAGCACCGCTGCATCTGTTGAGAGCGTCGACATCCCGACTCGCTCGATCGCCGGGGCAGTCGTGAGTGGAGCTGCCACACGTGGACGACCTCTGGGCGGAGTTGGTTGTCGTTGGTGACGCTTATGTCACCGAGTTGAGTACTGAGAAACATCTCGTATGCGGTGTTCGGATCGGGCCTGATGGTAAGTGTTGCGACGCCGTTCGCAGGCTTCAAGGGATCATCAAAGCGAGCGTGGACCAAGACCGCCATCGCACCGCTTCGGTGTGAGACGAATTCGCGCTCCCGTTGAAGCCTTCGATGTCTTCTACCGTGCTCGACGACCGGAAGCGGAGACCCTTCTCTGGTGCGTGGTTGACGAAGTTGGCGACCACAGCAGCGGTGATCGAGGCGAGTGGCGTTAGGGGCGTCCCGGTGATGAGCCCATTGCCGGGAGGTAGGTCATCGGGGGAGCGTTCGACAGCGACGATGTCGTCGGGGCCAGCATCACCCAGCGACCATCGGCCTGCCTCGGTGATCTCGAGGAGCCGGCCCGCAGCGATGCCGGGGCACGCCGTGATGCACCAGCGACGTGTCACGGAGTGACGGTACGCCACGG
>JBLFZD010000252.1:0-5550 GCA_047610085.1 Ilumatobacter sp.
AATTTTTTGCGAGACTCGAAACATGACGGATGTGGACATCGATCGAGACGCACTGCGCGCAAAGTATGACCAAGAACGAGACAAGCGACTACGGGCCGATGGCAACGAGCAGTACGTCCAACCGACGGGGCAGTTCGCTCACTACCTCGATGATCCCTACGTCGAGCCGACGCCTCGTGCCCCGCTCACCGACGAGGTCGAGGTCGCGTTTATCGGTGGAGGATTTGCGGGGCTCGTCACCGGCGCTCGGTTGAAGGAAGCGGGCATCTCCGACGTTCGCATCATCGAAAAGGGTGGTGACTTCGGGGGCACTTGGTATTGGAATAGGTACCCGGGAGCGCAGTGCGACACCGCCGCATTTATCTACCTCCCGCTGCTCGAAGAGACCGGGCACATGCCGACCGAGAAGTACACGCACGCGCCGGAAATCGCCGAGCACTGCCGTCGCATTGGTACCCACTTTGATCTGTACGACAATGCGGTGTTCTCCACCGAGGTGACCGATCTCGAGTGGGATGACGTCGCAAAGAACTGGATCATTCGAACCAATCGTGGCGACGAGATGCGTGCGAAGTACGTCGCCATGGGGACGGGGCCGCTCCACCGCCCGAAGCTTCCTGGCATTGCGGGGATCGAATTGTTCGCTGGGCACAGCTTCCATACGAGTCGATGGGACTATGAGTACACGGGCGGCGACCCGTCGGGTGCCTTGATGGAGAACCTGTCAGATCTGCGCGTCGGCATCATTGGCACCGGAGCAACGGCCGTTCAGTGCATTCCGCATCTCGCAAAGGCCTGCGGTGAGCTGTTCGTTTTCCAGCGCACCCCATCGTCAATCGACATCCGCAACAACCACGAGGTCGACCCCGAGTGGTTCCAAACGCTCAAGCCGGGCTGGCAAGCCGAGTGGATGATGAACTTCACCACCCTGCAGACTGGCGGGTTCACCGACGAGGACCTGGTGATGGATGGCTGGACCGATATCTCCCAGCGAATCCGTGATCGGCTGCTCTCGTCGCCCGAACCGGACCTCACCCCCGAAGGTTTTGAGAAGGCGTACCACGACAGCGATGACGACAAGATGGTCGAAATCCGTGATCGGGTCGAGCAGATCGTGGGTGATGCTGCGACAGCGGAGGGGCTCAAGCCGTGGTACCGCCAGCTCTGCAAGCGCCCGTGTTTCCACGATCAGTACCTCCAGGCCTACAACGAGCCAGGAGTGACCCTGGTACACACCGACGGCAAAGGTGTCGAGCGGATCACCGAGAACGGGGTCGTCGTCGATGGCGAAGAGTTTGAGCTGGACTGCTTGATCTACGCGTCAGGCTTCGAAGTGGGCACCGAGTTCAGCCGGCGGTCGGGATTCGATGCAACGGGGCGGAATGGCGTGAAGCTCTCGGAGCACTGGGGCGACGGCATGATGAGCCTGCACGGCATCCATGTGCATAACTTCCCCAACATGTTTGTCGTCAGTCCGACCCAGGCCGCCAACCTTATTTCGAACGTGCCGCACAACTTGACCGAAGCTGGCCAGACCATCGCAACGATCATCGCTCACGCCGAGAACGTCGGCGCCGACGAGATCGAAGTGACCGCTGACGCCGAGCATGCTTGGGTCAAGATGTTGGAAGCTGGCGGACGGACATTCGGTGGTGACCCGTCGTGCACGCCGGGCTATTACAACAACGAGGGCAAGAGTATCGATGACAGCGCTCGGAAGAATTCACTCGGGTATCCCGAGGGGCCCGTCGCGTACTTCCAATACATCGACGCATGGCGTACCTCGGGCGAGTTCGAAGGGCTCGAGTTCCGGTAGCTCCAGTTCCATTTTCGAGGGGGTCGGCGCCTCGCGGATCCGAACCGAGGCCGACGAGACCTGGCATGCTCCACGTGTGCCGACCGTTCCTCCCGCCACCGAACTTGTCGAGCGACCGACGGGCGGCAGAGTCTTCACGCTGAACAGCAGGGTTCGCCTCGGCGATGTCGACCGGCGCGGTCGCCTGCGGCTCGACGCAACAGCGCGTTTCATGCAGGACGTTGCAACCGACGACGCAAGCGACGTCGGCCTCGACCGTCGATTCGGTTGGCTTGTTCGGCGAACGTTGATCGACACTCGAGCCCCGGCAACACTTGGAGAACCGATTCGTGTGTCGACCTGGTGCGCCGGAATCGGTGGGGCGTGGGCCGAGCGTCGTACAAACATCGTCGGTGAGCGCGGTGGGCGCATCGAGGCGGTCAGTCTTTGGGTGCAGATCGACGTGGAGACGGGAGCTCCAGCACGGATCGCTCAGGACTTCATCGACGCATTCGGCGAGACGTCGGCGGGACGGACCGTGTCGGCGCGACTCGCGTTGAACGCGCCGGAGTCTCCGGAATCGTTGGGAAAATGGGCGCTTCGGCGGACCGATCTCGACCCCTTTGGTCACGTCAACAATGCTGCAACATGGGCGTTCCTCGAAGAACATGGAGCGCTCGACGACACCGATCGAATAGGTCGCGCTGAACTTGAGTACCCGCACCCTGTAGAGCCGGGTACCGATCCCGATGTGGTGGTCGAATCAGTGGAGAGCGTGGTGAGTAGCTGGCTCATTGTTGACGGGACAGTCGCAGCGGCGGGCCGGTGGACGCCCAGCTGACGACCTAGCGGAGCGTGACCCCGGGGGAGTCATCGGCCGAAGTGGATCCGATTGCGGCGGCGATGTGGCCGGTCTCGGCGAGCTCTGCCAAAACTGATGCGGTCTCGGACGGGTCAACGCCAAAGACGAGACCACCCGACGTTTGCGCATCCGCGATGAGGAGTTGGTTGAGTTCGGAGTGTCCGCCGGCATCGAGCAACTGGATGCCCCACTCGAGGTTGCGACGGCTCCCACCCGGCATGATCCCAGCATTGGCGTGTGCAACTGCGCCTTCGAGGAACGGAACCGCAGCGAAGTCGAGGACCGAACGCACGCCTGACTCGATCGACATACGCCCAAGGTGCCCGAGTAGACCGAATCCGGTCACGTCGGTGCAACCCGTTGCACCGGCGGCCAAAGCGACTCGAGCTCCGATGTCGTTCAAACGTGTCATCGACCCGATGACGCCAGCCGCTTCGGCTTCGGTAGCAACTTCAGCCTTGATGGCCGTGGTTAAGATGCCCACACCGAGTGGCTTGGTCAGAATGATGTCTTGGCCCGCCTTGAGCCCGGCATTCGTGAGAATTCGGTCGGGGTGGACCTCGCCAGTGACCGACATGCCGTACTTGGGTTCGGGATCGTCGACCGTGTGGCCACCGACGACCACGAACCCGGCTGCGGTCGCAATGTCTTGCCCACCAGCGAGCACTTCGCCGAGGAGTTCAGTCGGTAATTCGTCCTTGTTCCAGCCGACAAGGTTCAGTGCAAAGAGTGGCCGACCGCCCATGGCGTAAATGTCGGACACGCTGTTGGCTGCCGCAACACGACCCCAGGTTCGGGCGTCGTCGACGACGGGAGTGATGAAGTCAGCGGTAGCGACAAGTGCTCGGTCCGCGTCGAGCCGCCACACGGCAGCATCGTCGCCGGTTTCGGGCCCGACCAACAATTGCTCGGGATGATCAGAGTTCAGATGGCGCACAACGTGGGCCAGCTCGCCAGGTGCGAGCTTGCAACCTCAACCTGCTCCGTGGCTGAATTGGGTGAGGCGGATTCGATCCCGTTCCGTCATGAGCCCAGGTTACCGAGCAGCAGCGCGGCAACTGAATCAGGGTCAGATGCCGTAGACCTCCGCGGTGGTCGCCCGCAGATAGTTGAGGAACGGAACGCTCGACAGCGGCGAGCCGGTTGCTCGTTCGACCAGCGTGTCGGCGTCGAGACGGCGTCCATGCTGATGCACGTTTTCACGCAACCAGCCCAATAGCGGAGCGAAGTCGCCGCTGGCGATCTTGCCAGGCAGGTCATCGATTGCCGACTCGGCCGCGTCGAATAACTGGGCGGCGATCAGGTTGCCCAACGTGTAGGTCGGGAAGTATCCGATGGCGCCCATCGCCCAGTGAATGTCTTGCAGCACTCCATCCGACACCGATGTCGGGCGGATGTCGAGCAACTCGTGGTACGTGTCGCTCCAGAGGTCGGGAAGGTCGGCGACGTCGACATCGCCAGCGATGATCTTGCGCTCGATCTCAAACCTGGCCACGATGTGTAAGTTGTAGGTGCCCTCGTCAGCTTCGACGCGAATGAGCGATGGCTTGACGGTGTGGAGCGCCGGGAAGAGGGATTCGACCGAGACGTTCTTTGTACTCGGCAATGTTTCGTGAAGGTGAGGGAGCGCCCACTGCCAGAAGGCCTTCGACCTGCCAACCTGATTCTCCCACATTCGAGACTGGCTTTCGTGAACACCGAGCGACACTGCCTCACCCAGGGGTGTTCGGGCGAGATCGGCGGGCAGCCCCTGCTCGTACATTGCGTGTCCGGTCTCGTGCATGATTCCGAAGAGACCAGGTCGAAGATCGCTGCGCTCCGACCGCCAGGTGATGCGTACATCACCGTGGCCGAATCCGGTGGTGAACGGGTGCGCCGACGTGTCGAGTCGGCCGCCGTCGAAGTCATATCCGATGGCAGCTGAAACCGCCGTGCCGAGCGCGAGTTGGGCGGCCTCGGGGAATGACCCTTGGGCGGGCGACTCGTCGATGACGATGCCGCTGTCTGCAACGGCTTTCACCAAGGGGGAGAGCTCGTCGCGGAGGTCGCCGAGCAGCGTGACGAGCTGCGCTTCGGTGGCGCCCGGTTCGTAGGCGTCGAGCAGTGCGTCGTAGGGGGTTTCGGCGATGCCCGCGTCGACCAACGCAGCAGCTTGCTCCTTGGTCAGCGAGATCACTTCGGCGAGGATGGGAGCGAAGGCAGCGAAGTCGGCGTCGGCCTTGGCCTGTTGCCACGTGCCGAGCGCACGGCTTTGAACTTCGGCCATACGGCGGGCTAAGCCGCCCGGAACAGCACTGGCTCGCGTGACGTCGCGTCGGGCTGCCTCGACCTGATCGGCCAGCAAGGTGTCACCGGTTGACGCGGCTTCCACAGCGGCCATTTCGATGACTTCAGCGAGGGCGGGGTCGGTCATCTTGTCGTGGTGGAGCCCGGCGAGCACTGCCAGTGCGTGTCCGCGAGACGCCTGGCCCTTGGGTGGCATCTGGGTCTCTTGGTCCCAACTCAGCACGGCAGCTGCCGATCCGAGGGCGGCGATGTCGCCCCACGTCGACATGAGGGTTTGGGCGGCGGTCATACAGCGAAGCGTAGTGACCGAGCAGGTAGCTGGGTCGCGCCGACGGCGGTCAGTTCTGGGCGTTCCCAACCCGAGACAGCAACCACTGGATTACGGCGCCGACGGCCTGTGTGCGGTGTCGTGCTGGCCACACGACTTGATATGTCCGGTCGGTGCATGTTTCGGGACCGACGACGGTGAGCACGTTGTCGTCGAGGAGTTGATCGACGATGCCGAGCCATCCGAGGGCGACGCCCCGGCCGGCAACAGCTTGCTGGAGTACGGTCGAATAGTTGTTGTGAAGGATCCGGCGGCGGCCGGGAGTGAGCGCGAGGCCAA
>JBLFZD010000253.1:0-5537 GCA_047610085.1 Ilumatobacter sp.
TCCAAGGTCGCAGGTCCGAAGCCGGTCAAGGTGAAGAAGAAGAAGATGGCGGAGGCCTGATGAGCGAGCCAGTACTGAAGGTTGAAAACCTCAACGTCGGATTCCACACGAAGTCTGGTGTGGTGCAGGCAGCGACCGACATCAGCTTTGAGATCGCACCAGGCGAGGTTCTTGCCGTGGTGGGCGAGTCGGGGTCCGGCAAGTCGGTTACCGCCCTTGCGCTCATGCGGCTCCACCCGCGCAACACCGAAATCACTGGCACCGTGACTTTTGATGGTGTTGACGTGCTCGGTCTCTCCGACACGGAGATGCGCAAGGTTCGTGGGCGCGACGTCGCGATGATCTTCCAGGATCCGATGACCGCGATGAACCCGGTGTTTAGCGTTGGCGACCAGATCGTGGAAGCCGTACGTGTTCACAACAAGGGCACGTCGAGGAAGGCGGCCTGGGACCGTGCGGTCGATCTGTTGCAAATGGTTGGCGTGCCCGAACCCAGACAGCGCGCGTCGCAGTACCCGCATGAGTACTCGGGTGGAATGCGCCAGCGAGCCATGATCGCAATGGCGATCGCCAACGATCCAAAGTTGCTCATCGCCGACGAACCGACCACTGCTCTCGACGTGACCGTCCAGGCGCAGGTGATGGAAGTGCTGTACGAGGTGCAGGCCGAGACCGGTTCGGCAATGATGCTGATCACCCATGACCTCGGGCTCGTCGCCGGAGCCGCGGACCGTGTGCAAGTGATGTACGCCAGTCGGCTGATGGAGACCGGCACGGTCGATGAGATCTTCTATGAATCGCGCAATCCGTACACGCGGGCGCTCCTCGCCTCGATGCCCGACCTCGAAGGCACCAAGGAGAAGCTGGAGCCGATTCCCGGCAACCCGCCGAGTCTCCTCAACACCCGCCCGGGGTGTGCGTTCCGTCCCCGCTGCGCTCACGCAACCGAAGTCTGCGGTGTCGAGTACCCGGCTGCCGTGTCACTCAGCAACCAGCACACAAGTCGCTGTCACCACGCCCTTGAGTTGGAGGCGATGTCATCGTGAGCGAAGCACGTTCCAAAGGTCAGCAACCGATTCTTGAGGTTCGCAATCTGGTCAAGGAGTTCCCGATCAAAGCGGGGATCTTCCGTCGTCAGGTCGGCTCCGTGCAGGCGGTCAGCGATGTGTCGTTCGACTTGTTCCCGCACGAGACGCTTGGCGTGGTCGGTGAATCAGGATGCGGAAAGAGCACCATGGGCCGCTCGCTGCTCCGTCTTGTCGAACCGACGTCGGGCACGGTGCAGTTCGGTGAGCACGACGTCATCGCCGCAGGGCGTACGCAGATGCGTGATCTTCGCCGCGAGTTGCAGATGGTCTTCCAAGACCCGTATGCCTCGTTGAACCCGCGTCTGCCAATCCGCGACATTATTGGCGAGCCGATGCGTATTCACGGCGTCCCTAAGCGTGAAGCCCGAGAGCGTGTCGGCGATCTCCTGACGCGGGTCGGCCTGCTCCCAGAGCACGGCAACCGCTACCCGCACGAGTTTTCAGGTGGTCAGCGCCAGCGCATTGGGATCGCTCGTTCCCTTGCACTTCGTCCGAAGGTGATTGTGCTCGATGAGCCGGTCTCGGCACTCGACGTGTCGATTCAAGCGCAGGTTCTGAACCTGCTCGACGAGGTTCAGGACGAATACAACCTGAGTTTCATCTTCATTGCTCACGATCTTTCTGTGGTGCGTCATACGAGTGACCGCGTCGCGGTGATGTACCTCGGGCGCCTCGTCGAGGTCGCCGAGAAGGACTCGCTGTACGACAACCCGAGCCACCCGTACACGGCTTCGCTGCTATCGGCTGTTCCTGTTGCCGACCCGCGCCGGGAACGTAGCCGTCAGCGGATCATCCTGCAAGGTGATGTTCCGAGCCCTGCCAACCCGCCAACCGGTTGTCGGTTCCATCCACGCTGCCCGGTTGCCCAAGCGAAGTGCGCTGCAGAGACGCCCGTGCTGACCGACATCCGTCCCGGCCACCAAGTGGCATGCCACTTTCCGCTGCAGATCGGCGAAACGCTCCTCGAACGGTTGCGTGAGCTCGGCACGGATGCTCAGGCATCTGTTACCTCTTGAGCGACCAACTCGTTGACCCCCGAGATGTTTGCTCGGTCACGCTCCATTCTTCGTGGAGAGGGCTTGCTCTGAGCCTCTTGGGTGCCGGTGTGGTCTTTGTCGGTGGTGTGGTGTCCATGGCGCTCACCGGGGGAGCGGTCGGCTCTTGGTTGCTGTTGTTCGCGGGATCGTTGGTACTCGGCCTCGTCATGTCTGACGTCCCAATATCAGCCGAATTCGACAGTCAAGGTGTCACCCGACGCTCACTCTTGCGACGCCAACGCGTCTACTGGGATCGGGTTGACCAGGTCACTCGTGCTCGCCCAGCGGTCATAGCGATGAACAAGGGCCTCACTCCCGGAGGGCTCACAGCCAAAGTTGGTCGCCGCCGGTACCTGCTTGTCGATCAGTGCGAGAGCCTGGGTGAGTTTTATCGTCTTGCTGCGGTGTTAGAGCATCGCCAAGACGCGCTCGGTGTCGATGAACTACTTCCGCCGCCGGTCGACGTGGATCCCACGTGGACCTATCGTCGGGCGAAGTGGCAGCCCAAGTCGCCCTGAGCGTGTTGCCAGCCGTGATCTGCGAATTCTGCCGATGCACGCCGGGATATCAAGCTGGTCGGTAGCCTACGGCCCGTGCGTGATGTCTTCCTGTATGTGACCCTGGTCATCAATGTGGCCTCGTTGTTTGGCCTTGTCGGTGGCATCTTGCTGCACAGCGGTCGAGGTGGAGGCCTGTCCGATATGTTCGGCGGCGGCGGAGGTGCAGCACTGGGTTCGACCGCTGCTGAGCGGAACCTGAACCGGATTACGTTTGTGATGTCGCTGGTGTGGATCTTCTCGCTCGTTGCGTTCAACTTCTTCCTGATCGATGTCTGATTGATCACCTCGCTGACATCACCGTGATTTGCGGTGGGACCAGCGATCTGGGCGGCTATCATCTACCGCCCTACCTCGTCGAAGTGGCGGAATTGGCAGACGCGCTAGCTTGAGGTGCTAGTGCCCTATTAATGGGCGTGTGGGTTCAAGTCCCATCTTCGACACTGAAACCGCAGGCTCCACGGCCTGCGGTTTCTGCTTTTTTCACGTCCGCAGTAGGTCCACGGAATGTAAATGATGGGAGTCATGATGAGCAAGCACACACTGGGTCGACGAGCCGTGGTCATCGGTAGCGGAATGGGCGGCCTCTTTAGTGCAACGGTGCTTGCTGGTCACTTCGATGAAGTCATTGTGCTGGATCGTGACCATGAGCCCACCACCGCCGACGCTCGTGGCGCCGTCCCCCAAGGACATCAGTTCCATGTGCTCCTGCCAGGAGGGCTCCAGGCAATGTGTGACTGGTTCCCGGGCTTCACCGATGATCTGGTTGCCGCCGGCGGTGTCCCGATGATGTTCGGCCGAGACTTTTACGCATACACAACGCTCGGTAAGTCGTACAGCATTCAGGCGCATGTGCCCGATGCGTTCGAGACGGGCGAGTACACCTACGTTCAGAGCCGCCCTCAACTTGAGCTGCTTGTGCGTCGCCGGGTCGCCGACCTCGACAACGTGAGTTTCCAGTACCGCACCCTTGCTGACCGCCCGCTGCTCGACCCCACCGGCAACGTCGCGGGTGTCATGATCCGAGGTGGCGAGCCAATACACGCAGACCTCGTCATCGACGCCAGCGGTCGTAACAGCGTGGCCGCGCAGTGGCTCCCGGATATGGGCTACGCGACGGCGCCTGAAACATATGTGAACTGCGACATTACCTACGCCTCGGTCGTGTGCGAACCCGAGAACTGGGACGCGTTCGATGGTTCCGTTGTGTTTGTGATGGCCTCCGAGGACGGCGAGCATGCGTCGCGCGCCGGAGCCGTCGTCAAGATGCCAGACGGCAAGTGGTTGCTCAACTTGACCGGCCGATACGGCGATTTCCCCTCGAAGGATTGGGTTGCCTTCCGAGATTTCGGCCGGACCCTTGTCCATCCATTCTTCGACGAGATGGCCGACACGGTGACCCCCGTTGGTGAAATCAAGACGTATCGCATGCCACGCGCTGTCCGTCACCACTACGAACAAGTGGAACGATTCCCTGAGGGCCTGCTGCCGCTTGGTGATGCAGTCTGTTTCTTCAACCCCACCCACGGTCAAGGCATGTCGTCGGCTGCCGGACAGGCTCGAGGTCTGCAAGGTTTGCTTGCTGAGCGGGCCGCAAACGCTGGCGGGCTCGCCGGCCTGGCGATGGACTTCTTCCCTGTTGCTGAGGAGTGGGTCCGGGGTCCTTGGATCTTGGCAGCGATGGGTGACTTCGCAAATCCAAAGTGCACCGGAGACTTCCCCGATGCCGATCTGCCCGACCTGATCCTGCTCGGTGACGTCGCTCAGTTAGCTGCAACTTCGCCGGAGGCGGGCGCCTTTGTCGGGAGCATCAGCACGCTGCGGCGCCCACTGTCGGCGATTCGCGACTTCAGTCCCGCCTGACATATTGGGGAAGGCCTCGTATCCCTCGGGTGAGCGCCAACTCGGCCGCGGACCGTCGAGCCTGTCAGGGTGGGCCATGAGTGACCAGAAGCCTGATGTTGATGTCGTGGTGGTTGGGGCCGGCTTTGCCGGTTTGTATCTGTTGCACCGCCTCCGAAAGATGGGCCTGGCTGCGGTCGCCTTCGAGACCGCGGATGGGGTCGGGGGCACCTGGTACTGGAATAGATACCCGGGAGCCCGCTGTGACGTGCAGAGCATCGACTACAGCTACAGCTGGGACACCGAACTCGACGCCACGTGGGAATGGTCCGAGCGATACGCCACACAACCGGAGATTCTGCGCTACCTGAACCATGTCGCCGACAAGCACGACCTTCGCCGCGACGTCCAATTCAACACCCGAGTCGACGGTGCCGTCTGGAATGACACCACCGAACTTTGGGAAATCGCCACCAGCGACGCCGCTACCACCACGTGCCGGTTCTATGTGATGGCAACGGGTTGCCTCTCGTCGATGAAGGACCCCGACGTTGAAGGCGCCGGAACGTTTACCGGAGATGTGTACTTCACCGGCCGTTGGCCGCACGACGGTGTTGATTTCACCGGAAAGCGTGTTGGCGTCATCGGCACCGGCTCATCGGCCATCCAGTCGATCCCGATTATTGCATCGCAGGCGTCCGAGCTCACCGTGTTCCAACGCACACCAAACTTTTCGTTGCCCGCCCACAACGGTGCAGTGCAGGCTCACGACCGCAAGAGGATCGACGAAGACCGGGGCGCCTATCGCGAGCTCGCGAAGTATTCACCAGCTGGCGTGCCGCGTGAGATTTCTGAAGAGAGTGCGGTTCTTGTCACCGAGGAACGCCGCCAAGAACGTTTCGACCAAGCGTGGCAGGAAGGAACCATCTTCTCGATGACGGGAGCGTTCAACGACCTGCTGGTCGATCCTGATGCAAATGCCCACGCAGCCGAGTTCGTACGCGAAAAGATCC
>JBLFZD010000254.1:0-5525 GCA_047610085.1 Ilumatobacter sp.
ACTGTGCACGACCTCGAGAATCCGCAGCGCTGTGACACCGAGCTCGCGTGCTCGGTGCAACGTGCCGTCCACGTGGGCACGGGCCTTGTCGAGGCGACGGGTCTGTAAGCGACGGAAGATAAAACAATCCTCTCACCGAGTCGCCCCAGGTGGCTCGCCGTGCTCGCAGACCGTGTCGAACGGTTTTCGGCGACGTCGAGGGCACCGCCGAACCGAGTGTCACCATCTAGAGCGATACTGCCGATGCCAGCACTGTCACTGAGCCGAGTGAGACGACCGTCGCTCCGACCACGACATCACATCTTGCTGACCAACGACCATGGCATCGGAGTCGAGGGGATTGATGTTGTTGCTCAAGCGCTTCTTGGCCTCGACGGAGTCGAAGTTAGCATCGTTGCACCCGTCGAGAACCAACGTGGGAGGTCCGACTCGGTCACCGATCCCGCCCCCAACGAAGCAGAGAGTGCCACGACTGCTTCGGGCCTCAGCGATTTTGCTATCTCTGGAACGCTTGCGGATGCGGTGAACTTTGCCCTCGATTCTGTTTTCGCTGACGATCAGCCTGCGCTTGTCGTATCGGGATCCAACAAAAGGCAAAATGGCGGACCGGTCACTGTGGCATTCCGAACCGTTGGTGCGGCTCGAACGGCAGCCCGACGTGGCGTCCATGCGATCGCGATCAGCTAGAGCCTTGGAGACGAACCCGACTTGGAGTCGGGTCTCCCTTTTCTCCCCGAGTGGATTACTGAACATCGCGACGCAATCGTCGAGTTCGACGGTGAGTTTGCCGAAGTGGCGAACCTCAACATCTCGACCTGCGGCGACACCGGCGTGGTTCGAGGACTCATCGACACCCTTCCCATGACTGACGACATCCCCGAAGGTCTCAACATGGTTGCCATTGATTGCAGCTCGACTGAAGAGGATCCAACCAATGCGGTCGCTGCACTCACCGTCGGCTTGGCGGCGCTGGTTCAAATACCCGAACAGATGGTGCGGGAGGCAAGCTCCGCCGACAGCGTTATCTATGTGCCTGCGCAAGAAGGGTGAGGGACTCGGCCTGAATTAGCCCTCGTCGAGTTGAGCGAGGCGTTGGTCTATCACGGTGAGTTCGTTCATGACGTCGTCGAGTCGTGACAGCGCTGCTGCGAGATCGGTGCGTAGACGGCTCAGTTCCGAGGAGTCAGCCATCGGTTCAGCGCCGCGTCCCATGATCAACCATGACAGGCTGATCCCGAGGACCCCGGCCAGCCGGTTCAGGTGGTTCGCGCGAACTGTGAGATCGCCGGACTCCCATCCCTCGAAGGTCTCGATCGTGACCCCAACACGTTCGGCGACCACGTCGACCGAATCGTCGAGGGCAACCCGCGCTTCGATGATCCTTTGACCGATTTGCACATCGGTGTCGTCCAGCAAACCGTCGTGAGCGGCAGGCTGAGCAAAAAAGTCAGCAAGGTCGCCGACTTCGTTGTCGGTGGGTTGGGTTTGGTTCAGGTCACTCATGGTTCTCCGGGCGATGGTAGGGGGGTATGCGGGTCGCTCCCACCCGGCCCGTCTTCTGAGCTGGCCGAGCAGTCGGCAGATGTCGGGCGTTCCTAGTGTTTTGTATTGCGTCGGCGGCGACCGTGGCGTTCGAGGGCGAGCTCCACAAGGCGGTCGATGATTTCGGGGTAGGTCACGCCGTCGGAGATCCACATCTTTGGGAACATCGAGATTGGTGTGAAACCGGGCATGGTGTTCACCTCATTACACAGGAAGCCTCGACCTCGGCCGTTTGGGTCGTTGGGGTCTTCCCAGAAAAAGTCGACGCGTGACAGGCCTTCGCAGCGAAGTGCCCGGAACGTGGCGATGGCAAGTTCCTTGGCTGCAGCGAGTGCATCGTCGCCGATCGGTGCCGGAATCACTGCGAATGATCGATCGGAGATGTACTTGTCGTCATAGCTATAGAAGTCATCGCCGGGAACGATCTCGCCTGGTGTTGCAGCTTGCGGGTCGAGGTTTCCGAGCACAGCGACCTCGATTTCCTTGCCGACGATTGCTTCTTCCACCACGATCATCTCGTCGTAGGTGAGGGCGAGCACGATGGCATCTCGGATCTCTTCGACGGTGGCTGCCTTGGACACTCCGACCGACGAACCCATGTTGGCGGGCTTCACGAATACGGGGAGGCCGAGGTCACCAGCGAGTTCGGCTGGCAAGCCCGGAGTCACCTCATGTTCGGCGAAGGCCCGGTAGCGGGCCTGAGGTATGCCCGCTGCGGTGAGCACCTGCTTGGCCATCGCCTTATCCATCGCAACCGCTGAGCCCAACACGCCAGCGCCCACGTAGGGGAGGTTGGCCAACTCGAGAAGGCCCTGCACGGTGCCGTCCTCGCCCATGGGACCGTGGAGGAGCGGCATCACGACGGTTGTCGACGTTTCAGCGGCCGCCGACGACAGCAGAACGGTCGGCGAGACGGCGGAACCCGACGGGTCGAGTTTGCCGGGTAGCTGGTCGGGGCCCGCTTCAAGCGCGGCCACAGCAGCGTCGGCAATGGCCCATCGACCGTCGGTGGAAATGCCGACCGGAGTGATTCGATAGCGAGTTGGATCGGCGGCGGCGAGCACGTGAGCGGCGGTCGTGCACGACACGTCATGTTCCGCCGACTCGCCACCGAACAGCACGATCAGGTCGATGCGTTCGCCCTTCTGTCGTGTGACTCCCGAATCGGTGGGTTGCATCCCGGTTCCCGTCATGATCGCGACGGTACCGTCAGGCCCCATGAAGATGCTGGCATCCGAAGCTGCAACCGGAATTGGCGGCCGCTTACTCGGCCCCGATGTCGAGTTTGACGGCGCCTCGTTCGACACCCGATCCATTGTCCCTGGCCAGTTGTTTGTGCCGGTCGTGGCCGAGCGCAACGGCCATGAGTTCATTGGAGCGGCATACGAGGCCGGCGCAGCACTCCACCTCACGAGCGAGGCCGACCCGTTCGGCAAGAACCACACATCGATCGAGGTCGTCGACACGGCACGTGCGTTGATGAGCCTTGCTCAGCTCGCCCGGTCACGAAGTGAGGCCCGAGTGGTCGGCGTGACCGGCAGCGTCGGTAAGACGTCGACCAAAGACTTGATCGCAGCGGCCTGTTCGGCTCAACTGCGGACTGCAGCAAACGAACGCAGTTTCAACAACGAACAGGGTCTGCCGGTCACGATCCTGAACGCGCCCGACGACACCGAGGCCCTCGTGCTCGAAATGGGCATGCGCGGATTCGGTGAGATCACATCGCTGTGTGAAGTTGCGCGTCCAGAGATCGGCGTGGTGACGTCGGTGGGCTACTCCCACACCGAACGAGTTGGTGGGATCGATGGCGTTGCCCGGGCGAAGCGAGAAATCGTCGAAGCACTCCCGAAGTCGGGTGTGGCTGTTCTGAACGCGGACGACGAACGCGTTGCGCTGATGGCACGGAACACCGGAGCGTCGGTACTCACCTTCGGTTTCACTGGTGAGGTACGCATCACCGACCTCGTGCTCGACGAACTCGCTCGCCCGAGCTTCACGATCAACACGCCGTGGGGGAGCGGAGCGGTTCGGTTGATGGTGAGCGGCGAGCACATGGCAATGAACGCTGCGGCGGCGATTGCGGTGGCTGGTTCACTCGGGGTAGATCTCGATGCGGCTGTCGCTGCTCTTGCGTCTGCCGATGTGTCCGGCATGCGGATGGAAGTGTTGACGTTGCCCAGCGGTGCGATTGTGGTGAACGACGCGTACAACGCGAACCCGACTTCGATGCGTGCTGCGCTCGATGCCGTGGCGGCGATGGACGGGACGCGTCGCTACGCGGTGCTCGGCCTGATGGGCGAACTCGACGATCTCGAGGGAGGGCATCACCAAGTGGCCCAGCACGCCATCGAGTGCGGCGTTGACTTGATTGCCGTCGGTACAGACCTGTACGGGATTCGCCCGACTCCGGATCCGATCCGGGCACTCGGTGAGCTAAGTGAGGGCGACATCGTGCTCGTGAAAGCCAGCCGAGCTGCCGGTCTGGAACGGCTCGTCGCGAACCTCCTCGCCGTTTGACGCGCGTATTTATTTGGTGATCGGTGCTTCGCCGCCTTCAGCTTCGCTCAAGAACGCCGAAGGTGGTTGACGCCGGAGGTCCAGCCACCACGCCAGGAACAGTGCCCAACCGGCGCCGACACCGAGTACCGGACGCACCCCGACCACTTCAAAGAGCACCCCACCGATCAGGTTGCCGACGGGCACGGTCCCACCGAACACCATGAACCAGAGCGGCATCACCGAGGCTCTCTCGCCGTCCTTCATGTTCAACTGCAGTGAGGTGGTGATCGCCGTAGCGGTCATGAAATAGAAGAAGCCGAGGACGAAACCGACGGCGAACGGTGAGATCTGATCGCGGAGCTGGGAGAAGATCGCCAGTGCGATTCCGAACCCGGTGAAGCCGCGAACGATCAGCACGCGTCGATGAAAACGAGACAGGAACGTACCGACCGAAATCGCACCGAAGAATGCTCCGAAGCCCCACGTTGCGTAGAGCCATCGATAGCCAGGTGAATTCGCCTCGATGTTGAAGTTGAGTTCGGCGACCGACGGGAACAACCCGACGTAGATCAAGCTGATCAGCGAAAACGAGAACATGCCGAGCAGCAAACGGTTCAACACGAGTCGATCTCGGGCGATCGTGAGACCGACGCCGAGCTGACGCCAGCCGCGGACGACGATATCGGCCTTGACGTCGGGCATCTTGACGAGGATCAAGGCGGCGATAAAGAACAGATACGTCGCTGCGTTGATGACGAAAATCCAAGCGACCGATAGCCCGAACGCGGCAAGGACGGCAGCCGAGACGGGGCCCATCACACGGGTGCCATTGATCATCGCCGAGTTCAGGCTGATCGCTCCGGCAAGGTCGGAGCGATGCACGAGCAGCGGCATTGAGGCTTGGAATGCGGGCGCGTTGAGTGCGTTCGCGGTACCGATTCCGGCCTGTACGAGGAAAATCCATATCAGGCTCGAATTGCCAGCAACCAGAAGTGCGGTGCCCAGGGTGAGCACAACCGACAGGGCCTGCATCCACAGCATCAACTTCTGCTTGGAGACCTTGTCTGCGAGCGCTCCAGCGGGAATAGAGAAGAGGAGGAGTGGGCCTAATTGCACCGCAATGGTGACGCCCACCAGGGCGGGGCTCGATGTTCGGTCTTGGATGTAGGCCGGCAGCGTGACGTTCTGCATCCACGTGCCAATTTGGCTGAGGGCGAGGCCGATGAAAACAATGCGGAACTTCGGGTACGCCAGTGCTGCCCTTGCGGTTCCAGGGGTGAGGCCGTGGCGTGGGGGCTCCGTCGGTGACGAAGTGGGGGATCGATCGGTCGGCATGCAGCGAGCGGTGAGCTCATTGCGACGTTACCGCTGAGGCCGCAACCATCTCGAAACGAATGGAACGGTGTGCCAGGCGTCTCGGTCAGCGAGGAGAGCGGAAAGAGCGGAAAAAAGTCCGCACTTCTTTGACGAACGTTTCTGGCACC
>JBLFZD010000255.1:0-5522 GCA_047610085.1 Ilumatobacter sp.
AGATCGAAGGCCGCGAAGAAGTCGGCGGACGCGCCCGATTCGGCTTTCCATGGGCCGATATCGCCGCCGACGGATCATCGGTCATTGGCAAGCACGACGGCAGTGGTGGCCAGGTCTCGGTCGGCACGGTGACGTCGCAGTTGCTGTACGAGATCGGGAGCCCCGCCTACCTTGGCCCCGACGTCACCGCGCGTTTCGACACTGTCGAGCTCGAACAGATCGCGCCTGACCGAGTGAAGGTGTCGGGTACCCGTGGCGAGGCACCACCGTCGACACTCAAGGTCGCGATGAACGAGCTCGGCGGCTTTCGCAACTCGTTTACCGTTGCTCTCACCGGCCTCGACATCGCGGAGAAGGCTGAGCTGGCAAAGGCCGCATTCTGGGACGCTTGCCCGTATCGGCCGGAAGATTTCGAGTCGGTCACTAGCCGTGTGATTCCGACGAACAAGCCTGACCCTGCAACTCAGGAAGAGGCAACAGCAATCTGGCGTCTCACCGTCAAAGATCCCGACGAACGCAAAGTCGGCCGAGTTTTCTCCGACGCCATGGTGCACACCGCACTTGCCGCGATCCCTGGTCACTACGGCCTCGGCGGCGGGCCTGGCGCAGCGTCGCCCTTCGGCGTCTACCGCCCCGCAACCGTTCCGGCCGACCTTGTCCCGCAATACGTCACGATTCTCGGCGACGACACCACCCAGATCGAATCCACTGTCACACTCGGGTCAGACCAAAGTGTGACAGTCCCCCCAGCCAACACCAGTGTCACGCCGAGGTCAGACCTCGGTGTGACAAAACACGTTCCGCTTGGCAGTGTCTTCGGTACGCGGTCGGGCGACAAGGGTGGTGACGCGAATCTCGGCGTGTTCGCCCGTTCCGATGAGGCGTGGGAGTGGCTCGACAGCGAGCTGACGACCGAGATGCTCCAGGAGCTCCTGCCCGAAACCGCAGGATTGCAGGTGGATCGCCATCGCTTGGCCAACGTCCGCTCACTTAACTTTGTGATTCACGACCTCCTCGACGAAGGCGTCGCGGCGTCAACGCGTCAAGACGCGCAGGCGAAGGCGCTGGGCGAATGGTTGCGGGCTCGCCACGTCGATCTCCCCATCTCGCTGCTCTGAATCAGACGCGGACCGGGCGAGCGAAACGGGCGTGCACCGGCTGAGCCCAGCGGACGATCGGTCCACCAATCGGCGTTGGCAGGCCGGGGGCGGTCATCGCTGAATCATCGAGTGCAATGAGTGTCGCGTCGTGGAAGGTCCATGGTTCGTGGTCGACGGCGTGGAACCACAGCCGGCCGAATGATTTCGCCACCGTTCCCCAACGAGCGGTGAGGAAGACGTCGAGTTCGGTCGGCTCGATTGGCTTGCCGACGTCGATGCTCACGTTGGTGAGCGCTGCAGGTGATCGTGGCCAGCGTCGACGTTGAGTCGCGTACGTGATTTTCGAGCCGTCGACGTAGAGCGTCATGTTGGCCCAGAAGTAAGGAAACCCGATCAGCACTTTCGCGAATGAGACAACTGGGAGTCGCACACAGTCGAGCGACAGGAACCACACCGCCCGGTTGCCGAGCGAGTCAACCACATAGGTCCGCACGTTGGTTTCTTCGAAGTCGGACACGTACGGCAGCTTCGGGAGCCACGTCGGGCCGGCCCGCCGCATCATGAACGGGACAAGCGACACCCACGCCTTCCCGTCGAAGGTGTCGACGGTCAGCCCGTCAGGAAGCAGTGCTTGGACGGCGTCTGGCTCGTACGGCCAATGCAGGAAGGTCAGGTCGTGCCAGTCGTTCCGCAACCAGCCGCGCGTGATTGGATCGGGGCACGTGGCGGAAAGTGGCTTCGGATGCAAGGGTTGCCAGTCAGTCGGCGCGGCGAATGGGGCCGTCGACGGGTTTCCCGAACACCTTGCGGTCGGCCGGCTCGTCGACATCGTCGTCGCGTTCGTCCATCCACTGCCGCATCACTGTCCAGGCGTAGATTCCAGTCGAGTGGCCGTCGGACCAATCGAGGCTGAGGCCCCACGCGCCGGCAAGTTCAGCATCGGTGATCGAGATCGGGCCGCCCTCCATGACCGATTGACTCACCGGCTCATCCTTTTGCCGTCGCGAGTTGCACTCGGCGCATGGGCAGGCGAGGCGAAGTGGTGCGAGTTCGAAGCGGGCAATGACACCGTCTTCGAACTCGATCTCGACGTGAGACGCCCGATCGACTTCGATGTTGAGAACGTCGTGGCGAGCCATCACTATCAGGCTACGGCGGTCACACTGTGCCTGGCACAGTGTGACCGGTCAGGCTCAAAGATCAGCCCAGGATCAGTTCGGCGTAGTGGGGGAGCATCATTGCGGGGCCGCTGAGCAGTAGTTCGGTGATGCAACTGTCTTCCCACTTGCTCAACTCTTCCTTGATCTTCCCGGCCGGGCCGACGAGCGCGACGTCTTCGACCATCTCGAGTGGGATCGACGCGGCAGCCTCAGCCTTCTTGCCCTCGAGGTAAAGGTTTTGCACCTTGTCGGCAACGTCGCCGTAGCCCATCCGTTCGAACACCTCGTAGTGGAAGTTGGCGCCCTTCGCGCCCATGCCGCCGGCGTACAGCGCAAGGAAGGGCCGGATCATGTCAGCGCATTCCTGGACGTTGTCGCCTGGCACGATCGACACGGTCGCTGTCACCTCGAAGCGATCCTTTTTGGTCGGGTCGCCCGATGCGGCGAAGCCCAGATCGAGCTGATCGCGGTACCAGGCGTCTTCTTTCGGGGAAAAGAACAGCGGGAGCCAGCCGTCGGCAATCTCTGCCGACAGAGCGACGTTTTTGGGGCCCTCGGCGGCGAGGTAGATCGGGATGTCGTTGCGCAGTGGGTGCACCGTTGGCTTGAGGGCCTTGCCGAGGTTGGTGCCGCCGTCGAACGGCAATTGGTAGTGGTTACCGTCGAATGTGACCGGAGCCTCGCGGGTAAACACTTGGCGAACGATGTCGATGTACTCACGTGTGCGTTCGAGCGGGCGCGGGTATGGCTGGCCGTACCAGCCCTCGACGACCTGCGGGCCAGACGCACCGAGCCCGAGGATGAAGCGGCCGTCTGAAAGGTGGTCCATCGTGAGCGCGGCCATTGCCATGGCGGTCGGAGTGCGCGCCGCCATCTGAGCGATCGCGGTTCCCAACTGCAGCGTTTTGGTCTGAGCGCCCCACCAGGCGAGCGGCGTGAGTGCATCGGAGCCGTAGGCCTCGGCGGTCCACACCGAGTTGAAACCGAGCTTCTCGGCCTCCTGAACCGCCTCGAGGGCGCCTTTCGGCGGGCCTGCTGACCAGTATCCGGTGTTGTATCCGAGTTTGAGATCTGCCATGTCCCGACCGTAGGTGAGAGCGGCCCGCCGAAATCAGTCCGGCCAGAAGTGCGTCTCGCAGGCCATGATGTGTTGATGGGCGCTGAGAACGACGATCGGTTGATGGTGACGAACACGGTTCGCATCCCCCAGCACGAGTTGCAAGAAACCTTCTCGGCCTCGGGTGGCCCGGGAGGCCAGCACGCGAACAAGGCGGCGACACGCGTCGAGTTGACACTCGACATCACCACATCGTCAGCCTTCAACGAGTCCGAGCGCCAACGGATCATCGACAAGCTCGGAGAGGTCGTTCGCGTTGTCGCAGATGACGAGCGCTCGCAGCTCCGCAACAGAACGCTCGCTGCCGAAAGGCTGGCCGGGAAGTTGCGCAGTGCACTACACGTTCAGCGGCGACGTCGAGCAACGAAGCCGACGCGCGGTTCGCAGCGTCGAAGGCTCCAGGCGAAGTCAGAGCGATCCGAGGTCAAGCAGCAGCGCCGGCAACCGGGTCGAGACGAATAGTCGTCAAAGGAGCCTCACCCCATAAGTCACCCCATAAGTATTTATGGGGTAAAGGTGACTGGGAGCCGGTCTGGGCCGAAGATCGCGGTGCCCGGGGGTTTCCACTGGACGCCGTCAGCTAGCTTCAGGTCCGGCATGCGGCGGGCCAGGATTGGCAAGGCTTCTTGCAGTTCGGCCCGAGCGAGCCACGCACCGAGGCAGTAGTGGATGCCTGAGCCGAGAGTGAGATGCGGCGAGCCAGCTGGTTCTTTGCGGATGTCGAAGGTCTCGGCGCCTGGGAACATGCCTTGGTCGCGGTTGCCGGTTGCTGTCGACGGGAAGATGAAGGTGCCCTCCGGGAATAGAATGTCGCGGTAGACGATGTCTTCGCTTGCGAATCGGCCGGTGCCACGGACCGCACCAAAGTGGCGCATCGATTCCTCTACGGCGCGTGGTGCGATATCGGGATCGTCGGCCAGCAGCTTCCACTGATCGGGATGCTCAGCAAAGAGGGCGACCGAGCAACCGAGCTGATTACGAGTGGTGTCGGTGCCACCGATGATCACAGCGTTGACCATCATCAGCAGCTCTTCGGCATCGAGCTTGTCACCACCTTCTTCGGCTGCGATCAGGTCGGTGAGCAGATCTTCGCGCGGGTCGCTGCGCCGCTCGGAGATCATTTGCATCGTGTACTCGTTGAGTTCGTTGCGAGCGGCCTTGATGATGTCGAGTTCGTCGAGCACGTTGGCGTTAAAAACGCGCAGCACGTCTTCGGCCCAGCGGGAGAACAGCTGCCAGTCCTCTTTTGGAGCACCGAGCAGTTCGCAGATGATCGGAATGGGATATGGCTCGGTGATGTCGGCAACGATGTCGGCCTTGCCAGTAGCAGCCACCGGATCGATCAATCCGTTCATCACCTCGCGCATGAATGGCCGAAGCCGGTCAGCGGAGCGCGGTGAGAATGCCTTGGCGACCAGGCGACGCAGGCGAGTGTGCACATCGCCCTCGGCGGAAAGAATCGACGGCTTGTCTCGATTGCCGATCAACTCGGGGTCGGTGATTCCGCGCATCTCGGGAATTTTCGAAGCAGCGTTGTGCCAACGCTTGTCGCGCAGAACAGCCGTCACGTCGGCATAGCTGAGAATCGAGTAGCCGAACAGGCTCTTCGCGATCCAGGTGTCGTCGGCGAGTTTCGTCATGGCGGCCAGGGCGTCTTCGTGCGCCATCGCGAAGAGACTCGGATCGATCACTGGGAGATCCATCTCGGTGACCAGCGTGAGTGATGTGGCGTTTCCCATATGGGCACTCTAGAGAACGAGCACCACCGGTGGCCGGGTCGGGCTCAGGCCTCGAATGGGCTGACCGAAGTGGCGTCGAGGGACGCCGCCACGATCTCGTTGGTGTAGGCGCCGTTGACGGTGTTCAATCCGTGGGCCAGAGCGGGGTTGATGCGAGCGGCGCCGACGGCCCCGCCGAGTGCGACCTGCAGCTGAAAGGGGAGTGTTGCGTTGGTGAGCGCGTAGGTGCTCGTGTGTGGCACGGCACCCGGCATGTTGCCGACGGCGTAGTGCACGACGCCATGCAGTTCGAAGACCGGCTCGTCGTGCGTGGTTTCGCGAGTGGTGGCGATGCAGCCTCCCTGGTCGACAGCAACGTCGACGATGACGGCACGCGGCTTCATCTGCCTGACGAGGTCCTCGCTCA
>JBLFZD010000256.1:0-5513 GCA_047610085.1 Ilumatobacter sp.
ACGGGCGACCACTGCGCGGGCGACGTGGCGGCATGGTGACGTCGACCTCGAGGTCGAATCCGGTGATCGAACGGGTGATGCGTCGGGCGCTTTGACGTGCTCCCCAGAGGTTTCCTGCAGCGGGGCCCAGTTCGATGGTTGCGAGACGCCCGGTCACATGAATCGGAAGCCGGCCGATCGTGAGGTCGCGACACGGAATCGGTAGCACCCCAACCATCGGGATGCGCCCGCGAAGTCGATCGATGGCTGGAAAAGCATCGAGTGTCGACTCGGTTCCGGTCGCCAGCCAACATCGATCAGCCGATACCGATCGCTGGCTACCGTCGCTGGCCGTGATGTGGAAACGAGCGGCCCCTTTGATGCTCCGATCGACGACCGCAACTTCAGCAAGCTCAACGATGGTGAGCTTGTCTGATTCGGCGAGAAGCCGGAGTTCGCCGAGCATCCACGACGGGATCGTGCCTCCGCCACGGGCAGCGCGAGCGACCCGCAATCGCTCGGCTGGGTCGTCGATCGTCTGGTAACCGTCCAACTCCCTCGGACCGAGCCATCCCGGATCGGTATCGAAACCGCGTTCGGCGAGGCGACCTCGGCAGACCATGGTGACGCGTGCGCCTCGTCGGGCGGCACCATATGCCAGGTGAGCTGCCGTGAGCCCGGAACCGATGATGAGAATCTGGACTTCGCCGAGGTCACCAATACAGCGAAGGTCTACCGACGCGGCCGGCTCGACGACGTCGGACGGCAGGTCCTGCGCCCACTCGGGAACGTTTGACTGGCTGGGGTTCGACGCAATCACAAGCCGTTCTGCAGTCAGCGTCGAACAGCGATCATTCCCGACATCCAACATGACGGCGAGCGCATCGTCGTCCGATCCGGCGAGGACATCGACGACTGCGCCGGACGTGACGAGCGAACCGAGTCGGTGATGGTCGATCAACTCGTCACAGAAGTGCTCGAAGGCCTCCGTTGTGGGAAGACCGTAGGGAGCACCGGTCGTCGGAAGTCGATGAGTGGCGGTGTGCTCCATCAGTAGCCCCGCCCGAGGTGCGGGATGGTGCACCGCTGGCGAACGAAGATGAGCTATGTCGAGTCGAGCGAACTGGTCACGCCATTCGACCAACCACTCCCCCGCTGGGTCCACGACGACGAGACGGTCGCGCAGGTAAGGGGCTGCAGTGACGAGATGCACTGCGGTCGCGAGTCCGTGCGGTCCAGCGCCGGCAATGACGATGGGCGACTGCTGGCGATCTGGGGTCACGCCAACGCACCTGCTCGCACGTCGGCAACCACGAGTTCCCCCGAGACGGACCCGATGGCAAGGCGGGTACCATCCCGACTCCATGCGAGTGCGGTGACTTCGCCATCGAGTTGCAGGCGGGCGACGGGGTGTTCGGCAAGCAGCGGGGACCACACGTACACCACACCTGACTCGTCTCCGGTCGCGAGGAAGCCGCTGTCGCTCGACTCCAGCGCCGTGATCGTCGAATCGTGAGCGACGATCGAAATTGGTTCGTCGGCCACGCTCCCGTTGTCGCTGATCACCCAATGGGTGAGCTCGTCGGCGGCGGCGGCGATGACGCGCCGGCCGTCCGGCGACATCGCCAGGAGACGAACAGGGTCGCAGTAGCCCGTCAGTTCGACGCCGGTGTCGAGGTCACTGAGTTCGAAAACGTGAATGGCGCCCGCTAGGTCGCTGGCGACGAGCCGCCCGGCGTCGCCCCGAGCGGCGATCGCAATGACACCGGAGAGTTCGACTCGCGTGTCGACGCAACCCAATGCGACGTCGATCAACGCCAGTCCCTTAGTTCCACCGAGCGCCCACATGGCCCCACCGACATGAAAGCATGCGTGGGTCACACCGATCCCCGTCCAGATCACCTCCGGGACGCGATTGATCCCCGGATGACCCAGTACGGCAAGGCGGCCATCGCCGGAGATGACGGTCCGCCCGCCGTGGGTTCCGACTCGACGAGCTCCCCAGAACGGCAGCGGCTGGTCGCTGTTCAATCCGGCCGTTACGAGTCCGACGACGGGGTCCACGACCGCGAGTGCGCGCTCTCCAAGCCAGGTCGCATCCCTCGGATCGGGGGTCATCGGTGCGGTGATCCGCTCGGGCCCGCCGACAAGCGCTGAGCCATCCGCGGCGATCGCCAGCAACCGCCCCTTCGGGGACCAATCGAACACTCGAACGGCGTCGGGGAGCACCGTCGACCAGTCGATGTCGGCCGTGGTGAGGACCGGCTGACTCGATGAAGTCATTGCGCCACCTCGATCGACTCGAAGCTCTCGCTCAGTGCCTGCCGATCAAGAGCTCGGCCGATCAGCACGACGACATTCCCTCGATCGTCCGGTTCCATCCACGACGACGTTGAGCCAGGCTGCAGTTCGGTGGTGCTTCTCATCGCCGAACGACTGCCCCGGACACACACTCGAGAGTGGTGTGTCGACACCTGGAGCGCCGCTTGAAAGCGAAGGAGACCACGCGGTGACTCGGCCACGACCCGATCAAGCCAAGCGTTGGTGGCGTCCGAGTCGAGGACGCCACATCGATGAAGCACCACGGTCTCGACGGTCGCCTCGGGGTGAGACGGCGATGCTTCCGGCCACGCCAATGGCTCCCCACCGTCGCGTGCCGAAGAACAGCTCAGGGTGGGCGAGCGATTCCATGTGTCCAGAACGATGAGGCGTTCGACATCGATTGCCTCGGTCGCGCAGAAAATGACCTCCCCGATGCGGTTGAGCTCGCTCAGGGAATCGGCGATGATCGAACGGGAGTGCTCGGTGAGGAGCTCGGCTCCGGTGACGAGGATGGAGTCGGCAATGGCGATCGCAGCCTCCATCTGGCTATCCCAGACCGCGAGGCCCGATGCAAGGCGAGTCGATGCAGCGCATGCGTCGACGTCGACGACGAGACCGCCGAGATGGGCCAGGCGCTCGACGTCGCCGTCGGCGTGCAGCGTGCTGATCGCGGTGATCACGTCACTCGCTGGATCGTCGCCCGTCGTCGTGCCGCTCATTGCGCTGTCTGCGCGGTCGACGACCACGACCAAGCGCTCGGGAGGCGATCGACGCAGCACTGCACATCGGACTGCGTCGATCAGGTCGAGTCGAACCTGACAGCACTCGCAACCCGCTGTGCGGCTGGCAACGTCTGGCGCGATGACGATGACCCGACCCACTCGCAGTAGACCCAAGAGCCCGGCTCCAGCAAGCGTGTCGCCCGAGGCCAGGAGCATCACGCCCGGATCGGCCGCACATCGTTGCAGCAGTTTGACGTTTCGCCGTTCCGGAACGAGGACAGTGATGGGGACCGATTGCCGCTCGCTCACTCGCGGCACCTCGCACTCGCCGAGTCAGCAATTCTCGATGTGGCCGGAGAGGAGATCATGCGTTCACTCTAGTTGGAATGATTCTCATTACGGCTACGATAGGTCCCATGACTTCCACCTGTCAGCTCCTCGGAAAGAACGTGTCGTTTGGAAAGTCGGTGTCGCATTCGCACCGACGGACCAACCGAACGTGGCGGGCCAACATCCAACGCAAGCGCTACTGGCTGCCCTCCGAACGACGCCACATCCGCCTCACACTGTCCGCCCGTGCGATCAAAGCAATCGACCGGCGAGGCATTGAGTCGGCGGTTGCCGAGATCCGCCGCAACGGCCACAAGGTCTGACCGATGGCTGCATCAAAGGACCGCCGTGTGATTGTCACCCTCGAGAGCACTGCCGGGACCGGCTACCGCTACGTCACGAAGAAGAACAAGGCCAATAATCGCGAGCGGATTGTTCTGAACAAGTACGACCCGGTCATCCGCCGCCACGTCGAGTTCAAGGAGACACGCTGATGAAACCTGACATCCACCCCGACTATCGCCCGGTGGTGTTCGAAGACTCGACCGGCGGTCAACGATGGATCTGCCGATCCACGATCACCACGGATCGCACCACCACCTGGGAGAACGGCGAGGAATACCCGCACGTCTTACTTGAGGTGTCGAATCACACGCATCCCTTCTACACCGGCAACATGACCATCATCGACACCGCTGGACGCATCGAGCGATTCAACAAGCGTTACGGACGCCGAGATCGTGGCTGAGTTCGGTGGCCTGATCACCGAGCAGGTCATCGACTGCTTCGGACAGTCGACCCACGAGCTCACGCTCGACTACGACGGAACGGTCACCATTCGCTTCGCAACGAGCGGCGTGACCGCACGCGTCGACCCAGCGCTGCGCACCGTGCTGACACCCGGCATCGTGGTACCCGATTCGATCATGGACCACGCTGCCGGGCTGCGTCTGGGCTGAACGTTCGCTGCACTCCTCCACGTCGACACAACCTCCACCACCGAACGTATTGCGGAGACGGCGCCGCCGCCACTACTGTTCAGGAATGGCTGAACTATTACTGCGACGGACTGGGATGACATCAAGCCCGCCCGCTAACCAGGGCGCCGGAACCAATCCGCATGGTCTCGACCGAGTCGGGCGCGCACTCGCTGATCCGATTCGGCGTTCCATTCTGATGAGCCTGTTGGGCGGCACCCGGCGCCCGAGCGAATTGGCTGAAGAAATCGGTACGTCCCGTTCGAACCTCTCGAACCATCTCTCATGTTTGCGCGGCTGTGGCCTGATCAGCGCCACACGCGCCGGGCGACACCTTCACTACGACCTCGTGTCGACACACTTCGCCGACGCTCTCCTGATGTTGGTCGAGGTCGCGTCAACACTTCCCTCGTGCGATCAGCCCGACACAGATCAGTGCGTGCAGTGACGCTCATCGTCGAGCCGGAGTCCGCAGATCGTTACGAGGTCGTCCGCCGTGCGACGGTGCTCAATCGGTTGACGATCGGGTGGAATGCCGTTGAGGGCATCACCGCTACCGCAGCGGGCGTCGCTGCCTCATCAGCCAGCCTGATTGGGTTCGGTCTCGACTCAGGAATCGAAGTCTCCGCAGCGCTCGTTTTGGCGTGGCGACTCCACCAAGAACGTCGCGACGGTTGTCAACTCCCAGCCGACGATCGCGCACGCCGCCTCATCGCATGGTCCTTCGCAGCACTTGCTGCGTTCGTATCGGTGTCGGCATGCCTGGACCTCATCGGACAACACGAGCCAGGGGCGTCGACCATCGGCATCGTCATCGCATCACTCTCGCTCGCGGTGATGCCCCTCCTCGCTGCAGCAAAGAAGCGGCTCGCTCTCTCGCTCGGCTCGCAAGCCGCCGTCGCCGAGGCTGCGCAGACGAACGTGTGCACCATGCTGTCCGCGGCCCTCCTCGTCGGATTGTCGGCGAATGCGGCATTCGGTTGGTGGTGGGCCGACCCGGTCGCCGGGCTGGCGATCGCTGGAGTCGCCGGATGGATGGCATGGCGTACGTTCACAGCCGACTCCCTGGAACACACCTGTTGCGGTTGAGACCCTGATTTCGACGTCAGGCGATGCGGACGTGACGACGCGCTCGAACAGCGCGTACTACCTCGACTGCGGCCAGCACCACGAAGAACTGTGC
>JBLFZD010000257.1:0-5504 GCA_047610085.1 Ilumatobacter sp.
ACGGTATCAGGAGGCTGGTGAGAGATTCCTCAAGGTTTTTGCCGATTGGACCGAAGGACAGCAGTGATCAGTTTCACCGCCGCTGAATCGAACCCCGGATCTACTCCGTTGGCTTCGACCTGCATTGGCGGCGGGCGATGACCGAGCGGCGTTCGTGGGCCGCACCTGGCGCTGCCTGGCTCTGCCTGCTCCTTGTGCTCCACGCAATGGGTGTCGCCCCGTCGGCCACGTATCTGCTCACGATCGTTTCTGGACTCGCGCTCGGCATCTCCGGTCTGGTCATCAATCGCCCAAAGGTCATACGCCCGTGGGTCTTGTTCGCTGGCGCCGGAGCCATTTGGGCCCTCGCTGGGCTTTTCGGCGACGACAACGCAAACCTTGCCAACCTCTCGCGTTCCCGCCTCCTGCTCCCGGACCTCTTGTCATTCATCGGCTACAGCGTGTTCGCTGTGGCCTTCTACGAATTGCTTCGATGCCGACGTCCCGGCCGGAACCGGTCGGTTGTCCTCGACGGGCTGGTGCTCGCGTTTGGCGCAGCGCTGATCGTGCACCACACAATTATCGCCCCGACCCTCGAACTGGAGAACACCTGGATCGTTGCCCGGCTCTTTGTCGCTGCCGGACCAGCGGCCTCGATCTTTCTTTTTGGCTTGGCGATTCAGCTCGCATGGTCCACGGGCCCCAGATCGGTGTCGCTCAACTTCGCGTTGCTTGCCGCTTCAGGCCTGGTTGTCGGGGACATGCTTTGGGCACTCACCGAGGTGGGAACGATCAGCGCTCCCACCGCACTGCTCGAACTGCCGTACCTTCTCGCTCCGTCGGCAATGGCTGTTGCAACCCTTCATCCCGGAATCAGCGATATCAGTAGCGGCCGAACCGCCCGAGCCGTCAATCCCATGGGCCGATACATTGCCGTTTCGGCCACGCTCATCGCACCATCCGTGCTCGTGGTTATTCCTGGGGCTTTCACGCCAGCAGCACTCGGCTTGAGCGTCGCACTGTGTACCGCCTCTGCACTGCGCATCGCTCTTGCGCTGCATTCCGCAGACGCATCGAAAGCAGCGCTGCTTTTCCAGGCCACCCACGACGACCTGACCGAACTGCCGACACGCGGCCTGCTACTCGAAGAGATCGACCGCCGCCTTACCGAGATGCCCGACGAAGCCGTCGCCGTGCTCTTCATCGACCTCGATCGCTTCAAGCACGTCAATGATCTGTTCGGCCACAGTGCCGGCGACCAACTCCTTGCGACAGTCGCTCACCGAATCGTCGCAGCCGTGCGAGATAGCGATCTTGTCGCTCGGATCTCGGGCGACGAATTTGTCGTGGTCACCTCTGGTCTCCCCGTCCATGCGACGCATCGAATTGCCGAACGACTCCGGATCGCGATGGCGGAGCCGTTCGAACTCGATACCCGCACGGTCGCGATCACCGCTTCGGTCGGGATCAGCATGTCCGAATCAGGCCGCGAGGCCTCCGCCATCACGCTCGTCCAAGAAGCTGATACCGCGATGTACGAATCAAAGTCGATGCGAAACGACACGACGATGTTCGATGCCACGATGCATGATCGAGCTCAGCGTCGGCTTGAAATCGAGCAGCTGTTACGAGACCCAGATCGTGCACCAAGGTTCTCGCTTCAGTACCAACCGATCATCAATAAGCAGACCCACTGTGTCTCGGGCTTCGAAGCGCTCATCCGCTGGAATGTGTCCGGCGAACAGATCTCACCTGAAGAGTTCATCCCGATTGCTGAAGAAACGGGAATGATCGTCTCGATCGGCGCATTCGTAATCGACGAGGCGTGTCGTCAGGCCGCCTGGTGGCGAGCCAACATTCCCGGCGGTAGCGACCTCACCATCTCGGTCAATCTCTCGCCTCGGCAAATTTGTTCTGATGGCATTGTCGGCATTGTGGCCAACGCGCTCGACCGGCACAAGCTCGATGCGTCCGCTCTCTGGCTTGAGATCACCGAGACGGTGATGACAGAGAACACGACCACGACAGCCGCTGCGATGACCGGCCTTCGCATGCTTGGGGTGAAGCTCGCACTCGACGACTTCGGAACGGGATACAGCAGCTTGGCCAGCCTGCAGTTTCTTCCCGTCAGCCGACTCAAGATCGACCGACGGTTCGTTATGGGTCTCGGTACGGAAACGGCAAACGACAAGCTCGTTCGATGCATCATTGCCGTCGCCGAATCATTTCACCTCGACGTCGTTGCTGAGGGAATTGAAAACGAGCAACAGTTCGAACTGCTTCGTTCGTACGGCTGTTCAAATTTCCAGGGCTATTACTTCTCGCGCCCGGTCAACGCAGAGGATGTGCCCAGCACCTTCGCTCAGCACTCGCCAGCAACGACGGTGCGTCGCCATCGTCCAATACGGACGACCTAGTTGCACTCGGCCGGAACGTTCGTGACGATTTGGCGTCGTTCATGACCGGGGGCTGTTGTCATGTTTGCCGCGTCACAACACGCCGAAAGGTCCTCGTTTCTCACCGCGATGACCGGCGAACTGATCCAAAGGTCTACGACCACCGCGATCAGGTCCGAACACAACCAACCAGCAGGGTTGGTTCACGACAGCGTCCATTCCCACACGTTGTCTCTGGGCTCAGAGCAACCTGAAAGTTGATCTGGCCCCCTGCCCAAGGCAGAACGGAAGCCCAACGCCTCAACCGGACCCCGTAAACCGAGTGGGCTTACCGGCTGGCATTCGACTCCAACGACCCTCGATCAGCAGTCCTGTAAGACATCCTGCTCGGCCACAACCACGAGTGGCGATACCACGCCCTCAAAGGCCACCCGCCCGCCGACTGACACCAACCTGGCGATCGAGACGACCGAACACCTCAGTTCAGCGGGCCCGACATTTCCGCCGCGAACCACGTCTGCTGGTCGATGACCGACAGGCTCGACTTCGGGAAGGTCGACACGATGTGGCCGATGATCTCGTCCGCAGCAAAGTTGTCGCGGTTGAACTTGCAAGTGTCAAAAACCATTACACCGCCCACTTTGGCCGGGATACTCAACACCTCGATGCAGATCCGGGAAAACATCGACATGCCGCGCTGGGTCGGCTTAACCAGGACAGCCATGCCGTAGAAAATTGTGTCATTTTCTGCGCATTCGGGGAACCGGTTTCGAAAGAACGCCGGCGAGGTCTCGGGCACGAGTTCAAGATGCTTCGTGATCATGCTGAGGGCAATCGGTTCGTTGCCGGCCCATCCGACCACCTTGGTAATTCGTGGCTCAGCAAATGCTCCCATGATGACTTCTTTGGCATCGAGATGCCGCAGCGCTGCAACTTCGTCAAGCGGTCCAATCGCCGATTCATAGAGGTCCCAGAGCGATTCAGCCTCGTCGCCCTCTAAGACGTGCTCGTGGGTCACCGTAAAGGCCGGCTCTATCTCGTGATCCGTCACGAGATCGCTGACTTGGAAGATAGGCGCAGCGAGCCCCATCACTTGGGGTGACGTCGGTGCAGGAAGGGTTGGTCGGCGTCCTGGGCGTGTGGGCAGTTGACGGCCCGTGTGCGATCGCGTCACCCCTTGATCGACGGCATCTGATTTCATAGCGGAAACGTAGCAGTCGCTTTCGTATCAAAACGATACAGAAATCATCACTTCTTCGTTACCAATACCACTCAAAGTAGTCACAAATTCACATGACCAATCACGGGTTGAGCAAACCTCAGGCGTTGATCAAACCCCAATTCGTAGGGCAAGAAGCCGCTTCGGTCCGGATAAAGCAACTGCACCAGCTCGAACGGTTCGCCGCGATACCACGCCGTTCCTGTTGCGAAGAGCGCACCATGAGCAGCGGCGTCGACCGGGGCGAACATGCACCGCAGTTCGTTGTCGAGTAATCCAACGAGTTCAACACCAACGGGAATCTCCGTTCCCCCTCGCCGAGCATCCGCGACAAGCGTGACTAGGCCATTTGCAGCGACGGGAGGCAGGCCAAACACCGCCACATCTGCAAAACCAACAGCGTCGGGAAAGCCGATCGAGTACGCATAGGCCGGCCCCGGAGGATCCGCAGCGGGGTCAGCAGCGACCGGCTCCAACGCCCAGCCGTTGGTCTCGATCATCCACTCGATTTTCTCAGCGTGCGGAATATGAAAATCGGGCAATTCCATGCCATCAACCTTTCGTTTGTCGGCCATCAATCAACCGCTTCGAGCGAATCAAGATCGAGACAATGTTGCAAATGACGTGACGCCATCGCGGCAAACATCGCTTCACTTCGATCACTTTTGCCAACAACTTGACTTGCAACCACGGCCATGATCACTCCCCCGAACGCTTCGCGGCGGTACTGCGATGACAACCACCCGGGCTCGATGTCAACGCCATAGGCGGCGAGACCATTGCGATACACGTCAAGTAGCGACATTTCGTGCGTGCGCCGATCCGGCGAGAGCAGTCCCGCTCCACAAAAGTACGCGAGGTCGCCAACAGGGCCACCATGTCCAGGCGTCTGCCAATCGACTGCGGTCACGATCGGACCACCTGCTGGCGATCCGAAGAGTAGGTTGTCAAGGCGATAGTCACCGTGGGTCACCGTGACGGGACCCGACCTGGACTCAACCCAATCACCAAGCCGTGAACCAAACGCGTCGAGCAGAGCGAGGGCTTGGACACTGAGGTACCGACGATACGTCGCAAGGAATCCGGGGAGAAACATCGTCCAGAGCCCCGTGAGTTGTGCTGCGTCTTCGGGCCCCTGACGGCGAGTGAGGAACTCGTGATCATTGAGCGAGCTGTCATCCCAGCGCGGTCCGTGGAGCTTGGCCAGTTCAGCGACAGCGTTCTGCGCAGTCACGACGTCACAGCCCGCTACTTGATCGCCTTGTTCTGCTGGCGCCATGTCCTCGAGAACGAGGACGAAGTCGCCCGTCTCGGCGTCCCACGCTCCGTGATAGCACGTGGGAATCCGAATATCGACCGTGCTGGCGATGTGATCGTAGAACTTCACCTCGCGCTCATAGTTCCGAAGGGCAACACCTGTTGCCTTGCTCGTCTCATCGAGCGACGGCAGTTTGATCACCACGGATTCGGGCACCGCCTCATTTCCGCTGACGTCCATCCGGACTCGCAAATTCAGGCCAACCAAACCATCACCAATTCGCTCGGACGTGACCGCAGAGATCTCAGCATCGAAGACGGTCGACAGCCATTCAGGAGTGATTTCGTTGGGGAGCATCGGTCGGACCGTAGCCCGCCTGGCGATATCGTTATGGGTCGATGTACCGGTTCCTGTTCCGCCCGGCGTGGTTGGCATTCCACCTCATCGTCGTGGCGGGCGTCCTCCTCATGGCGACCCTCGGCGTCTGGCAACTCGAACGCCTGAGCGAACGCAAAGATTTCAACCGTACGGTGCGCGAACGCTCGCAAACCGCACCAATCGACTTCACCACGCTTCTTGACGACCTCGAGACCGGCCTACTCGACCCGACCACGGCCGAGTGGCTGCCCGTCACCACTTCGGGCACATTCCT
>JBLFZD010000258.1:0-5498 GCA_047610085.1 Ilumatobacter sp.
GTGGTGCGGCAGCCAGCGATAATTCGAACGCAGGCGTTCGCCACCGCTGAACACGGTCAGGTCGGAGCGAGCGCTTCGAGCAGGTCCCACGGCGGTTCGGTCGCCTGCTTGTCGGCGTGATTCACCGCGAGCTGGACCTGTGTCGCTCCGGCATCGAGGTGCTCGTCGATTCGCCGTTGGATCTCTTCTGCGCTGCCCCATGCCACGTGGGCATCGACGAGACGGTCGCTGGCGCGGCCGACCCAGTCGGACTCGTCGAATCCGAACGCGCGCCACTGACGATGGTAGGCGGGCAGAGGAAGATAGATGTGGAGCGCGCGCCGGCCAGCGGCTCGGGCCGCGTCGGCGTCGGTGGTGAGCACGCACGGCAGCACGACGCTCAGTTGCTTCGTTGGTCCGAGGGTCTCGCGCGTCGCGTGCGTGTGCTCGGCGGGCTGCATGTAGGTGTTCGCGCCGTCGGCCAAGTCGGCGGCGACCTGCATCATCTTCGGGCCGTGCGCGGCGAGGAAAATCGGAATAGGGGGTGGATTCGCGGGGGTGTGTAGGAGCCCTCCGGCGACTGCGGTGCGAACGTCGCTGAGGTAGGTGCGGATCTTGTCGATCGGCGGTTGCCAGGTGAGCCCGCGCAGTTCGGCTGCCGGTGGGTGCGAGATGCCGAGCCCGAGGATAAACCGCCCGTCGGACAGTTCCGACAGGGTGCGTGCTGCTTGCGCCGTTGCGATCGCGTCGCGACCGTAGACGTGGGCGATCCCGGTGGCGACCTTCATGGTGGTGGTGTTCGATAGCAGGTAGCCGGCGGTGACGTAGATCTCGCGGCCGAACATGTCGGGGATCCACACCGAGTCGTAGCCGAGCGATTCGAGTCGTTGGACGTAGGCGATGAGCGCTGCGGGGTTCATCGTGTCGGCGGCGACGATCACCCCGCTCATCGTTCGACCCCGGTGAAGTTCGGTATGCGGCGTTCGGCCATGGCGCGTGTTCCCTCGATGAAGTCGTCGGTGTGGCGGAGTCGTTCTTGTTCGGTGAGTTCGCGATCGGTCGCCGCTGCGACGCGTTCAGCCAGGTCGGCGCGCAGTGTGGCACGGATACTCTGGACGGCGAGCGGCGCCGATGCGGCGATTTCGGCGGCGAAGCCGAGTGCGACCGATTCGAGATGATCTGGGGGCACGATTCGATCGGCCAAGCCGATCGCCGCCGCCTCGTCGCCGTCGATGCGGCGCCCGGTGTACAGCAGCTCCGCGGCGCGTTGTTGCCCGACAACGCCGGGCAGCGTGACGCTTAAGCCGAAGCCGTGATGGAACCCGAGACGAGCGAAATTTGCGCTGAACCGCGCTTGCGGAGTGGCGATGCGAAAGTCGGCCGACAGTGCCAGGCCGAGACCACCGCCGATCGCCGCGCCCTGCACCGCAGCCACGACCGGCTTGCTCGTGCGAAAAAGCCGCACGGCCGCCGCGTATAGATCGGCCGTTGAGTAGGTCGCTGGCGACGCGAAGTCGGCACCGGCGCAAAAGTGTTTGCCCTCCGCGGCGAGCACCACCGATCGGCACGACCGGTCCGCGTCGAATGCTTCCAGGGCGTCGGCGACCGCTTCGATCATCGCAAGGGAGAAGAAGTTGTTCGGCGGCTGGCAAAGCACGACGACTCCAACGTGGTTCTCGCCGAGCGCAGTCGTGACGTAGGGCCCGCTCATGATTGAAGGTTCCGGGCGAAGAGATCGAGCAGCGCTGCCCAGTGCCGATCGTCGGCGCTGCGGTTGTAGGCGGGACGATCGTCGAACGCGAATCCGTGATGCGTGCCCCAATAGCGCTCCACGCGACCAGTGACGCCACTGTCTTGCATGGCCGCTTCGAACCGGTCGATCATGTCGAGTGGGACATAGTCGTCGTGTTCGGCAGCGCCGACATACAGCTCGCCGGCGATCTCCCCGAGGCGACCATGGGGAGAGTCGGGCGCCTCGACGTGGAGTCGAACTCCATAGAACGACGCGGCGGCCCGCATGATGTCGCGGAACTCGGCCGCCGCCCAGATCGCGAAGGGGCCACTCATGCAGTAGCCGACACAGCCGACTCGGGTGACGTCTGCTGCGTGATCGGTACCAGCGTGCTCAAGGAGCGTTCCGACGTCGCGGGTGACGGCCTTGTTGCCGAGGTTGCCCATGAGCTCGACCATCTGTTGGAACGACTCCTTGCTCGAGAAGTCGAGTTCGAACGCCGGGGTGGAGCGGTAGTACAAGTTCGGCAGCATCACGTAGTACCCGTTGGATGCGATCTTGCGCGCCATGTCGCGCAGCAGGTCACGCTTGCCGGGAGCATCCATCAAGAACACGACAACCGGCGCCGCACCGTCGTCGTCGGGATGGACGACGAAGGTGCCCATCGCTCCCTCGGTGGTCTCGATCATGATCTCGAACTCGGCCATGTCGGCACGCTATGACGTCGCCTCGTTCGGGTGCGATCCGGAGATCGCAGCTCGGTACGTTGACGAGATGAGCGATCTAACCGAGCACGAGGTTCGGCTCGAATTCGAGTCGTGGTTCGTCGAGCACTGGGATCCGCAGCGCCCGCTCATCGAATGGCGTGAGCTGCTCGCTGGGTCTGGTTGGGCGGTGCCGTCGTGGCCGATAGCGAGCCACGGTCGGGACCTCGCGAGTTGGGCCGACAAGGTGATCCAAGACGTCCTGCGTGAACAGGGGGCCGTCGGCCCTCCTCTCGGTGCAGGCATGAACCTCGCTGCACCCACGCTGATCGCGCACGCCAGTGCCGAGCTCAAGGGTCGGATGCTGTTGCCGACGATCACCGGTGCGGTCACCTGGACGCAGCTGTTCAGCGAACCTGGCGCGGGCTCCGACCTTGCCGGGCTGCGTACAACCGCTGTTCGCGACGGCGACGACTGGATCGTCAACGGTCAGAAAGTCTGGAACACGAGCGCCCATCACGCCGACTTCGCGATCTTGATCGCGCGCACCGATTGGGACATCCCGAAGCACGCCGGCATGACCTACTTCGTCCTGCCGATGCAGCAACCGGGCGTCGAGACCCGCCCGATCCTGCAGATGAATCGGCACTCGTCGTTCAACGAAGTGTTCCTCACCGACGCACGGATCCCGGCGGCCAATCTGGTCGGCGCACAAGGTGACGGTTGGCGTGTCGCACGCACCACGCTGATGCACGAGCGGACCTACTCGACCTTGCGGCGACCTTCGTTTCGGCCCGATGCGGGCCGCACGCTCGCCGAGGCCGCCGCGGAAAGCGCCGAGCACTTCGCCACCTACGCCTGGTATCCACAGCGCGCAGGCCGTGCTGATCTGGTGATCAGGCGCGCACAAAGCGCCGGGCGCACCGCCGATCCTGTCGTCCGCCAGGCAATCGCTGACCTCGTGTCGTTTCAGCGAGCGAGCGAATGGACCGCCGCCAGAGCGCGCGCTGCTCGGGCTCTCGGACGTACGCCTGGCCCGGAGGGATCGCTCGGCAAGCTCGCCGCAAGCGAAGTCGCGCGCCGGTGCGGTCGGCTGCACTCGATGATCTCCGGCGCTAGCGGCATGCTTACCGAATTGGACGGTGATGATGACGCAGCGGTGATCGCCGAAGTGTTGATGTCGACTCCCGCACAGTCGATCGCCGGCGGCACCGACGAGATTCAGCGCAACATCATCGGCGAGAACGTGCTCGGCCTCCCCCGAGAGCGATCCGTTGGCGTCGACGTTCCGTTCCGCGATGTCCCCCGGTAGTGCGGATCACGTCCATCATTTTATGGGCGTGATCGAGAACACTGGGATCGTACGCGGTGCAGCCGATGCGACGTATTCCCGGAGTTTCGGCGTCGTTGCAGCGCGTTCGTCGATCATGCGTCGCGCATCGACTTCGGGAAGCGCCAGGACATCCGCGACGAAGCTGGCGGTCGCCGTTTCGATCGTGATCCGCGGATGAGTCCGGAGGTTTCCTGCCCACGCGGGGTCCTTCGAGGCTCCTTCAGCAGTGCCGAAGATGTACATCCTGTCTCCGTCGAACACGGGGATCAACGGCGTCAGCCGCACCGCTCCCGTCAGCGCGCCGATTGTGTGCAGGACGATTACCGGGAGGTCACCGAAGGCTGCCACCTTCCCATCGTTCGCACGAAACTCCTCGATGATCCCCGCGTTGAACCCAACCCAGTCCCGATCCGTCATCTCTCCACTCTGCCTCATCTGCCCGTACGAGATGGAACTCGGCGGCTCTACCAATCGGGCGTGTGTTGACGGCTGCGGACCGCAAACCAAGCCGGGCTCGTGGCCGCCGTCATCTCGCTGGCATCTGTCGGGCGGCCCGATGGCCGTCTCGGCAATAATGCGGCTGACGCCATAGCGCTGACACGTTCGCCCCAGCGGCGAGCTGTCTGTCCTGGGGTGTTCCTGTCTTGTTGTCAAGCGACTTCTGCAGCGATCTTCGATCGTGATGGGTCGTGGGGGTGGCGGTGGTGAGCCCGGCGTGGGTGAGGTTGGAGCATCGTCGTGCGACGCAGATGACCGCGGCGTTGTGTTTCTTTCCTTCGTCGCGTGTGCATTGGTAGTCGGCGCGCGCGTCGGGTCGTGTTGGGTCGCGACGAACGCGGTGAGGAACATGGCGTTTTTGAGGCGGTGGTCGCCGCCTCGATGCTGTAAGGCGCCGTTGATCGACCGGCCAGATCGCCAGTCGGTCCGTGACAGACCGGCGTAGGAAGCGAAGTGCGATCCGTTCGCGAAACGCGCCGGGTCTCCGACCTCGGCGAGGGTTCATGCTCCGATCCTGGGGCCGAACCCGCAGAGCGTCACCAGGACCTGGCCGAGAGGGTGCGGCGAGAACGCCTCCCCGATCTGAGTGGCAAGACGATTGCGCTGCTGCTGGATCCGCTCGAGATCGGCGAGCAGTTCGCCGACGACCTGCCCCACGTTTCAGCCGCCGGCAACGTCACCGTTTGCGCTTCGAGCACCGCCCAAATCTCATCGGCAATCTTCGCGGCGACATCGGGTGAACACCTCTTGATCGTGTTACGAATTTTGACCTTGCCGGCGGCTTGCAGCGTTGTCGGCGTCGACCATTTCGCGGCGACGTCGCGGACGCCGGCTTGAACGAGACGCGACCCGACAACTCGCTCAAGTCCTGGTGGCAGCGCTGTGAGGGCGTCTCGTGTGCGGTTGATGATCCGGTTTGCATCGGTCGCGGGATCGACATCACGGCCGTTCAGAACGCGCAGCTCGAGGAGTAGTGCGTCGCTGACATCGATCCATTCGAGACGGTCGGCGTTACGGCGTGCGGAGTCGGCCAGCACCCACGCGTCACGCGGGTCGGTCTTGGCCGAGCCGGCATAGAGATCGGCGGCTCGACGCCGTTGGTCGTGGTTGCTTGCGCGAAGTGTTCGGTCTTGACCATGTCGACGCCGACGAACACTCCGATCTCGGATAGTTCCATCACACCCTCCCCAGGGCTCGGATCTTGGTCTGGTTGGGACCGCCCGACTCCCGGGTCTGGCTGCAGTCGACCACC
>JBLFZD010000259.1:0-5483 GCA_047610085.1 Ilumatobacter sp.
GCGTCAATCTCAATGACCCCGCGATTTACGCCTTGGTAACGTTTTGCACCCAAGGGTGGACAATCGCTGTCAGACACCCGTTGCCCGACAGCGGGTGTCTGACACCCGTTGTCGGTAGCGTGCGGATGGTGGACGTACGCATCGGAGTGACCCAGGCCCCCCGCGAGATCGCAATCGAACTCGCTGACGACGCAGACCGTGATGATCTCAAAAAGCGCATTGAGGCGGCACTTTCCGGAGCGTCCGACGTTCTGGCGATCACCGATAAGCGTGGCAACGAGTCATTCGTGCCATCGGCGAAGATCGCCTACGTCGAGCTCGGCTCGCAAGAGGGCGCTCGCAGCATCGGCTTCGGCGGCTGACAACGTGAGGTCGGTTCCGCTGGCCCCTCAGTCCTATGACCGCACTTCTTGACCTCGACCTCGTCTTTGTGACGGGGAAAGGCGGGGTCGGTAAAACCACCGTTGCTGCAGCGATCGCTGAGGTTGCGGCGCGGCAAGGCAAGCGAGTGCTCGTCTGCGAGATGGATGCCAAAGGCGCCCTCGCCACCGCATTTGAAGTCGGCAGTCTGTCGTTCGACCCCACCGAGGTCGAACCGGGCCTGTTCGCGATGTCGATGAGCACCGAAGACTCGCTGCGTGAGTATCTCCGGCTGTACATCAAGATTCCGTTCATCGGCCGGCTTGGACCGCTCGCATCAACTTTCGACTTCGTGGCTGATGCTGCGCCCGGGGTGAAAGAGATCTTGGCAGTCGGCAAACTCTGCTGGGAAGTCAAGGAACGCAACTACGACCTTGTGGTGGTCGACGCCGAAGCATCGGGTCATGTGATCAGCCAAATCGGTGCGCCGAAGGTGATTGCCGACCTCGTGAAGGTCGGTCTGGTCAAAGACCAGACACAATGGATGCTCGACATCCTTGAAAACCCGGATCGCACCGGGGTTGCCGTCGTCACCACGCCCGAAGAGATGCCGATCACCGAGTCGATCGAGTTGCTTGAGCGGCTGGATCGTGAAACGGGCACACATGCGACCGTCGTGATCGCGAACCGTGTGCTGCCTGCGATGTTCGATCGCACCGAGCAGCCGGTGGCGAAACGGTTGGCGGACGTTCCCAAGGTGCTCACCGACGCCCTGGGTGAAGGAGTCCGCGCTGTGGTGGAAGCCGGGACGATCGTAGAGGCCCGTCGCTCGGTCGGCGCGGGGCACCTCGACCGCCTGCGGAGCGCGCTCAGCGACCTACCGATCGTCATCGTGCCCGAACTGTTCGCCCGCGGTTACGGACGCCGTGTCGTGTCGTTGGTCGCCGACAGCCTTGATGAGGAATTGTCCTAATGGCGCCCGCGCATACGGGGCTTGACTCACTGCTGGCCAGCCGCGAAATGATCCTTGTTGCTGGTTCCGGTGGAGTCGGCAAAACCACGATTGCCGCAGCAATGGGGGTGGCAGCTGTCCAGCGCCACCCGGGCAAAGTGCTGGTGCTCACGGTCGACCCGGCGCGACGCCTGGCAACAGCGCTCGGGTTGAAAGAACTCGGGAACGAGCCGGTCAAGATCTCGAAGAAGGCGTTCGCCGCAGCCGGTGTCGAAGTGCGCGGCGAATTGCACGTGGCGATGCTCGACACCAAGGCAGGATGGGACGAACTGATCAAGCGCCATGCACCTGATGCGGCGACGCGTGACGCCGTGCTTGCCAATCCGTTGTACGAGAACATCACGAGCCGATTTGTGCGCAGTCACGACTACTTGGCGATGGAGCAACTGCACGACCTGCATGCGACGGGCGATTATGACCTCGTGATCGTTGATACGCCGCCGTCGCGCAATGCACTCACGATCTTAGATGCGCCCGGACGCATGGCCGACTTCTTTGGGAGCAGGCTCCTTCGTTGGCTGACCGTGCCGTATCGGTCGCGGTTGTTCACCTTTGCGTCAAAGCCCTTTTACCAAGTGGCCGACCGAATCTTGGGCTCTCGTTTCCTCCAGGATGTGGCAGATTTCTTCGGCCTCTTCCAGGCGATGGAATCGGGGTTTGTGAAGCGTGCGAAAGAAGTCGAAGCGCTGTTGGTCGACCCGCGGACAGCTTTTGTTGTGGTGTCGACGCTCGAAGCCGCACCGGCACACGAAGCCGCGTTCCTTGCTAAGGCACTGCAGGAGCGCCAGATGTCGGTGGGTGCAATCGTGGCGAACCGTGTGCTGCCGCGGCGTCTGGCAGAAAGCGCAGCATCTGCCGCAGCCCGTGAGCTGAAGAAACAGACGGGGCATCGCTCTCACGGCAAGCTCGGGAAGGATGTTGCCGAGGAAATCGGTGAGAAGCCAGCGATTGTTGATCGGGTGCTGAATCAGATGGCTGGCCGCTTTGATGACCTCGCAATGGTCGCGTCGCGAGAGGCCGACCGGCGAGGCAAACTCGCTGAGTTGGCGCCCACGGCGGTCGATGTTCCCTGGTTGAGTGGAGACATTCACGACCTTCGGGGGCTCGGACTTCTCGCGGGTCACCTTCGTGGGGTGTCGGATGAGCAAGAATCGCACTGATGACGTCGCTCGCTGACCTCTGCCGTGCCCACTCGTCGCTGGAGCGGGAAGACATAGATCACCTTCACCGGCTCACAGCTGAGTGGGCGTTCCTCGCCGACCTGTGTTTTGCCGACCTGTTGTTGCATGTCCGATCCGACGATGGTCGATGGATGATCATCGACCAGGTCCGCCCGGCGACGAACCAGACGATGTATGCCATTGACTTCGTCGGCACCTGGGCATCACAGGCCGACGAATTGATGGATCAGGTTGCTGCGACTGGCGAATTTGTCGAAGGTGACATCGCCCTCAACGTTCCGCTGGTGGGTGGCAATGAGACCGCGGCACGAGTGGTCGCGATCCCCGTTCGCCGTGAAGGTCAACTGATTGGCGTGCTCACCAAGGAGTGGGTCGCGCGCAGCGGGCGCAACCTCGGTGAACTTGAGCGCAGCTACTCATTCATCTTTGACCAGTTCGCACACATGATTGAGTCCGGTACCTTCCCCTTTGCCGGACGCGTCGCCGATTCCAGTGCAGCTCCCCGAGTCGGTGACGGCGTGATGGCCCTCAACTTGGATGCGGCGGTCACCTACGTATCACCGAACGCGAATTCCGCATTGCACCGCGTTGGAATCCAGGCCAACCCCGTCGGTATGCGACTTGCTGAACTCGGCTTCCACGATGGCACGGCACGTCAAGCATTCGAGCGACGCGAACCGGTCATCGAAGAATTTGAGCAGGGAACCGAGGTCACACTGCTTGCGCGCTGTGTTCCGTTGCTGCGCGGCGCGGGTGACGATGCCGAAGTGATCGGTGGGTTGCTGCTGGTTCGTGACGTCACCGAACTTCGCAAACGCGATCGTCTGTTGCTGTCGAAGGACGCGACGATCCGTGAAATTCACCATCGCGTCAAGAACAACCTGCAGACCATTTCGTCGCTGCTTCGTCTGCAGGGTCGTCGGCTCGAGTCAGCAGAGGCCAAAGCAGCGGTCGCCGAGTCGGTGCGGCGCATTCGGACCATTGCGCTCGTCCACGAGTCGCTCTCACGAGAACCTGGCGACGACATCGCGTTCATTGAGATCGTGCGCCCGCTCCTTCGGCTTGCCGAAGAAGGCCTGCAGTCGGCCGACCGTCCGGTTCGATTCACGGTCACGGGAACCGGCGGGCGTGTCCCAGCAAACGCAGCCTCGCCACTTTCGGTCGTCATGACCGAGTTGTTGCAGAATGCCGTCGACCATGGCTTCCCGGAAGGTTCCGGCGGAGGTGGCGTGGCAGTGGTCCTCAGCCACGATGGAACGCACCTGACGCTACGCGTCGTCGACGACGGGCGCGGGGTTGCCCCTGGGTTTCAACTTGATCAGGCAACCGGGCTCGGGTTGTCGATCGTGCGCACCCTCGTGACCACCGAACTCAATGGAACCATCGAGATGCGTCCGGCCACAACCGGCGACCTCTCTGCGGTGTCGCTCGGCGACGGCAGTGACCGACCACGCGGAACCGTAATTGAACTCCGCGTTCCGACCGAAGCCGAATAGCTGCGCTTAGGCGGTTGCTTGGCGCTGTGCTCGTGCCGCAGCAACGCGCTGGCGGCGAATGACCCGACGCGCTTCTTCGGTCAGGCCGCCCCAGATACCGGAGTCCTGATTGGTGTCGAGTGCGAAATCAAGGCAGTCACCTGAGACCTTGCACTCGCCACAGGTCTGCTTTGCATGATCGATCTGTACCAGCGCATTGCCCGTGGTCCCGACCGGGAAGAACAGTGCTGGATCGGTGTCACGGCACACGGCGTCATCACGCCAATCGTAATCGGCGGCTCCGAGAGCCAGGCTGGACGCAAGAATCGACATGTTCGGATTCCCCCATGGTGATTGTGGGTGGCGCATGCTCGCGCCACCACGGCGATGTTGGTGAGTGGGTCCCGTCGCCGCGTTCCCTCCCGGCGAGAAGGTAGGCGCGACCGGCTGCGGCCGCAAGGGGAAGTTTGTGTGACGTGTGACCGTTGACGTAGCCACCCGGCGATAATTGCGCAATGAACGTCGTTGGACATCGTGGAGCATCAGGGACACAGCCGGAAAATACTCCGGTCGCGTTCGTCGTGGCGGACCATATGGGTGCCGACGGGGTCGAACTCGATGTGCGTATTGCATCGCATGGGCGGGGAAGTAATCGGCTCGTCGTCTTCCACAATTCGTTGCCGGAAGCACAAGAGGAGGTCGATGTGCTCCCGAGTTTCGAGGAGGTTCTCGACGCATGTGGTGACCGCATGATGATCAATGTCGAGATAAAGAACTCTGACAATGAGGGTGGGCACGATCCAACCATGGCCGTTGTAGGCCCGACGATCGCGGCGATGCGCGCCCGCGGCAGCGAGTGGGCTCATCGCTGGCTGCTGTCATCGTTCAACTTGGCCACGATGGATCGTTGCCGCCTGGAGGCACCCGAGATCCCGACCGCGTTCCTGGTGTACGAGGCGACCGATGAGGCAATCGCTGCCACGGTGGCTGGTGGTCACGTGGCAATCCACCCATGGGCCGTTCCGCTGACCGAGGAGCGAGTCAGCGCCTGCCACACCGCTGGAATCACGGTCAACACCTGGACTTGCAACGAGCCGGACCGCATCGTGGAACTCGAGGAAATGGGCGTCGACGGCGTGGTTACCGACGTGCCCGACGTGGCGCTCGATGCGCTTGGTCGCAGTAATGACGAGCCGGTGGTCAGACCGATTTGGGGAACACCAGCTTGACGGCGTCGGGAACATGCACGAAGTCGAGCTTCGTCGTTTCTCCGAGCGCATCGCCGTCGAGCTGATACGGAAACGGTGTCGTGTGCTCGATCGTGAGTTCCCGGACGTCGGTGCGAATGTCGAGGTGCGGAGCGGGCTGTACGCCACCGCCCCGAAGCGCGCCGGCGAGCGAGGTCAGAATTGCTCGGGCCTTCATGGTGGAGAACGTGATCGCCACAAGCCCTCG
>JBLFZD010000260.1:0-5480 GCA_047610085.1 Ilumatobacter sp.
ATCTACGAGGGCACGAACGGCATTCAGGCCGCCGACCTTGTGGGTCGCAAGCTGGCCATGCGCTCCGGCGGCGTGATCGCCGATCTGCTCGGAGAGTTCGAACTCACCGCAGCGCAACTCGCCGACATCGACGGTCTCGAAACCTTCGCCCGTCGCTTGACGGAGGCGGTTGCAACGGCTCGGGAAGCTACGGCGCACCTGTTGTCGATCGCGGGAACCGACCCGCGGTCCCTGCTCGCTGGATCGGCGCCATATCTGCGAATGCTCGCCACGACGGTGTGCGCTGGTTTCCTCGCCAAGTCGGCGGTAGCGGCTTCGACCGATGGTCAGGCGAGCGCTGACTTCGATGCTGACTTCCTCGCGGCCAAGGTTACCGCTGCCAAGTTCTTCGGTGAGCAGATCCTGCCGACAACCGCTGGGCTGCTTGCTGCCATCACATCGCCGGCGGATGACCTCTTCGCGCTCTCCGCCGACCAACTGCTCTGACCCCTCCGCTACCGGTCCGAGACGTCGGGGTCCGGGCGGAGTGACTCGAAGGTGTCGATCTTGCGGAGGGCCGGGAATGCCAGGGCGGTGAGGCCGGCAATGGCGACGGTGATGATGCCGCCGCCAGCGATCGCCCACGGCAGCCCGAACACTCGTGCTGCAGCACCGCTCTCGAAGGCGCCCAGCTCATTGGATGCACCGATGAACACTCCTTCGACAGCGTTCACTCGGCCCAGCTGATCGTCGGGGGTGACAAGTGGGACAATGGCGCTGCGGATGTTCATCGAAATCATGTCGGCAGCCGAAACCACCACCAGGGCGATGAATGCCGCCGCGTAGTTGGTGGTGAGACCGAACACGATGTGTCCGGCACCGAAGATGGCGACCACGATCAGCAGCGTGCGGCCGACGTGCCGTTTGAGCGGATGGAGCGTGAGCCACACTGCCATCGCAGCGGCACCAATTCCTGGAGCCGACCGGAGGAAGCCGTACGCGATATCGCCGACCCCAAGTCGTTCGCTCGCGATTGCTGGAATGAGTGCAACCGCCCCGCCGAACAGGACGGCGAACAGGTCGAGCGTGATCGTGCCGAGCACCACGGGCGTACGGCGAACGAACCGCAAGCCTTCGATCGCACTCGACCATGTCGGCCGGTCGGTGTTGCGTTCTGGTTCCCGGTGATAGGTGATGCGCAGGATCGGGAGGATCGCTGCGAACTGACAGGCTGCGGCAACGCCGTATGCCCACGACGCTCCGGCGCTGTAGAGAAACCCGCCGAGAATCGGCCCGAAGATTGACGCCCCCGTGAACGTTCCTGCCCAGATTGCGATGATGCGCGGGAACAGCGACGATTCAGCGAGGAGCGGGGCGATGGATCGGCGTGACGGCATCATCATCGCGTCAGCAGTGCCGAGGGCGAACGCGATGGCGAACAACTGCCACACGGCCTGCGAACCACTCAGACTGAACACGACGAGAGCAACAGCACTGAGTCCTCGCCCACTCATAAACAACGCAGTGATTCGGCGACGGTCGAATCGGTCGGCGACCCACCCGCTGACCAACACGAGCAGCAGGGCAGGAACGAATTGCGCAAGACCAACGAGGCCGATATCCCATTCGTCGCCGGTGATGTCGAAGACTTGCTTGAACAGCACGGTGATCAGCAGGTTCTGCCCGATCGCGGCGAACGCGGTGGACAGGAGATAGCGGCGGACTGCGGGGATTGCGAGAATCTCTGACGTCGAGGTGGCCCCGACGCCGGCGGACGTTGTGTTGTCTGCATCGTCCGACATCGCTCGCACGGTAGTGCGCTCGTGAAGGTCGATTAGCGTGAGATTTGAGTATTCGATGCCCCACAGAGCGCACGTGGCCAGTGCTGGCCCAGTCGGAGTGGCCGACCTGGCGGTGAAGGGAGCGCCCGTGTGGCAGCGATCGAGTTGGCCGTCCTGGACTGGCTGACAAGGAGCCGCCCGCAAACCCCCGACGTCCCCCGGTCCGTTTGCTGAAGCGCCCGCACCATACGGTGGCAGCACTGACCTATCGCTCGGAGGCAACATATGCATGACATCGTGATCAAGAACGGAACACTCGTCGACGGGACGGGATCCAAGCAGCGCGGTGGCGACGTCGCAATCCGCGACGGTCGAATCGTCGAAGTTGCACCGTCCATCACGGGCGAGGCTCGCCGCGTGATTGACGCCGACGGAGCGATTGTGACCCCGGGCTGGGTCGACGTGCATACGCACTACGACGGTCAGGTCAGTTGGGACTCCGAACTCGCGCCGTCGTCCCATAACGGGGTGACCACGATCGTGATGGGTAACTGCGGCGTCGGGTTTGCGCCAGCCGCGCCCGGTAACGAGAACGTGCTGATCGAGCTGATGGAGGGTGTCGAGGACATCCCGGGTGCAGCGCTGAGTGAAGGTATGGACTGGGGTTCCTGGGAGACGTTCCCGGAGTACATGGATTACATCGGCGAGCGTGAGTACGCGCTCGACGTCGGTGCACAGATCGCTCATGGAGCCGTGCGTTACTACGCCATGGGCGAGCGTGGCCGCGTGAACGAGGACTCCACCGCCGACGACGTCGAAGCCATGGGTCGCATTGTCGCCGAAGCAATCAGAGCGGGCGCGGTCGGGTTCAGCACGTCGCGCACCATTGGTCACCGGGCGTTGTGGGGCGAGCCCGTGCCGGGAACGTTCGCGGCCGATGAGGAACTCCTCGCAATTGCCCGGCATATGGCCCCACTCAAGAAGGGCGTGTTCGAAATGATCCCGGCCGGCACCGTCGGCAAGCTCGACGCGCTCGGCGGCGAGAAGACGACGCAACAGGTGGAGCACGAGTTGATGCGCCGCTTCTCGATGGAGGCCGGATGCCCGGTCACGTTCACGCTCGTCCAGTCACCGGACTACGACCCGGATCTGTGGCGTGAGATCCTGGCGATGACCGCGGAAGCGAACGCAGGAGGAGCACGGATGTTCCCGCAGGTGTCGTCGCGTCCGATCGGATTCCTCACCGGGCTCAGCGCTTACCACGCGTTTATGCGTCGCCCGACATACATCGAGAAGCTGGCAGGTCTCCCACTCGCCGAACGCGTCGCCGCGATGCGCCAGCCGGAGATGAAAGCGACACTGCTCGCAGAACCTGATGTTCGCCCTGAGGCGCCCGGTTCGATGGAGAACGTCTACGGGCTCTTCAATCGTGCCGCTGCGGTGATGTATCCGCTCGGGAATCCGGTGAACCTCGAGCCGACAATGGCAGACACGCTCGGAGCCCAGGCGTCAGCGTCGGGTCGCGATCCGCTGGAATACCTCTACGACTTCATGCTCGAGGACGGCGGCACCCGCTTCGCCTCGTTGAGCACGGTTGACGTGCCCGACCGGATGAACGTGCTCCGCGAGATGCTTGTCGACGAGAACACGGTGACCGGCCTCAGTGATGCCGGCGCTCACGTGACGTTGATCTGCGACGGCACCATGCCCACGACGCAGCTGACATATTGGACGCGCGACCGAAAGGTCGAAGATCAACTGCCGCTCGAGTTCATCGTCAACAAGCAGACCGCCCGCAACGCCAAGCTCTACGGGTTCGACGATCGTGGCACGCTTGAGGTTGGCAAGCGCGCGGACATCAACGTGATCGACCACGCCAACCTCACCGTGAATGCTCCGGTCGCGCATCACGACCTGCCGGCTGGCGGCACCCGCCTGATGCAACCGGTCAGTGGCTACTTGGCAACGCTGTGCAACGGCGTGGTCACCCGTGACCACGACACCGACACGGGTGAGCGCCCAGGTCGACTCGTTCGGAGCTGAGCGTGAACCACCTCTTGGAAGGCTGGCGGCGGCGGCTACGTTCGGCCCATGACCCCACTTGAGACAGTCAATGAATTCATGCGTCGCTTCTGCACGATGGACCTGGACAGCGCATGTGAGCTGGTCAGCGATGATGTCGAGTACGACAACGTACCAATGGGGAAGAACTTCGGTCCCGAGGGGATCAAGACGATCGCCGGCAACATGAACGGCCGTTTCGACACGGTCGAGTTCATCGTCCACCGCGAGGCATCGACAGGGAGCATCGTCATCAACGAGCGCACCGACCGCTTTGTCAAAGGCGAACTGACGTTTGACCTCCTGGTCGCTGGCGTGTTCGAGGTGAATGACGCCGGCCTCGTCACCCTGTGGCGGGACTATTTCGATATGGGCAAGGTCACCGAGATGTTCACGGCACTCGCCAGCTGATCATCGCCAGGGGTCCGCCTTTGTCAGCGTGTGAGGAGCGCAGCCGATGCTTCGAGCGCGATCGACCGAAACCGGTCGGCTGCCGGCAGCAGTGTGCGCCCCGCTCTGGCGAGTAACTGAATCTGACGCGGTGGCAACGGCGGATCGGTCTGCATGACGGCGATGCCGGGATCGCTGGCATCGATGGCCAGCGATGGCATCACGGCCCACCCGAGGCCGGACCGGACCATGCTCTGGACCGCAGCATTGTTCTGGAAGCGGAAAGCGAACTCCGGCGTGATCCCTGCACCGATCAACCGCTCGTCGATCATCTTCTGACCGGTCAGGGTGTCAGGTTGCCCGATCAGTGGGTGCCGATCGACTTCGGCTGGTGTGGTGATCGAGCCGCTCGCTTCATTGACGGGGGCGATGATGACAAACGGATCATGGCCGAGTACGTCAATCCTCAACCGCGGGTCGTCCTTCAGGTCGACGGTGAACGCCATGTCGGTCTCGTCGCCGAGCACGTCTCGCACGAGCTCGCCAAGGTCATCGGTTTCGTTGAGGCGCACATCGACGTCAGGCACATCGCGTCGCATCCGGCCGACGATGTTCGGGAGGAGCTCGGCCGAGGCGGATTGGAACGTGCCCACCGTGAGCCTGCCAGCGATACCGCGACGCAGCAGATCGAGGCGTTCGTCCATTTCGTCGATCCGTGCGAGCGTTCGGCGGGCAAAGCCGACGAGCGCCTCCCCGGCTGGTGTCAGTTCGGCGGGCCGTGGGCCTTTTGGGCGATCGAACACTGTAACGCCCGCGCACCGCTCGAGCTGAGCGATCTGTTGGCTGATCGCTGACTGCGTGAATCCGAGTGCCACTGCAGCTCGTGCAAATGTTCCGTGCTCGTGGACAGCGACGAGTGCTGCGAGGTGGCGGGCGTCGGCGTCCCGGAGGTGTGCCATAGTGATTAGGATAGCTGATGAATATCAGTACAAAGACTGTCTTGTTACGATCACCACGTCTCCGTATCGTGATACCTATGGCTACCGACGCTGCACTCCATCTCGCTGAATCCATCGTTGCTGAGGGCTTCGATTCGTTCGACGCCGAGCTGGCGGCGCTGCTTGCCGAAGCCCGTGGCGCTGACGTCAGCGAGGTCCTCCTCGACGTCGCCGGCGATCGCTCTGCACCGACCCCCGTGCGTGAGCGTGCACTCGGTCGCCTCATCGTCGAACTCTTCCGCCCAGCTCCGCAGGCGTCGTTTGGACACTC
>JBLFZD010000261.1:0-5435 GCA_047610085.1 Ilumatobacter sp.
CGGCGGCGTACTTGCCCGCATCGGGCGCGCCCGCATCGGTCACTGGGTCCCGCAGAGTTTCTTGTTCGTTGCGATCATGACAGCGATCGGGACCTCGGTGTTTGCCGCCACATTGACGAGCCATCGTCAGTTCCAGCCACGTGCAATCGACCCGGACCCGATTACTGCCTTCATGGAGAAAGACCAGCACGATCGCTGGCGCTATCTGACGCTCGGTTTCGGCGACCAGATGGCATGGGTGGCGGCCAACACGACGGCCCTGACGGTCGACGGCAATTACCACTCGGCACGACGCCTTCCGGAGCTGACGAGCCGAGCGGTCGAGCGCTTAGAAGGGGCCAAATACCGCGGCATTCCAGGCATCGGTTCGCTCCAGCAGTTCCTGATTAATCCGTCGCCGTACCACCTCAAGTTCGTGTTCTCGATTGACAACTTCTACGACCCGCTGCTGTGGTCGAGCGGATGGCAGCGACTTGGGATGCTCGACAATGACGTCGAAGTCTGGGAACGCGCTGATGTGACGCCGCTCCCTGACGTTTTGCCGATTCGGGAGATCCCGGACTGGCAACGGGTCATGTGGGGTGTGCTCCCACCCTTGTCCGTCAGCTCAGGAGTCGCCGTGTTGATCTGGATCAGTTTGGGGAGACGTCTTCCCAAACGGATGCGCAAGCTCGGCTCGCCGACCCCTGGGGCAGGCCGCGTGCTGCGTCGCATCGATCGTCGGCTCGAACGGTGGGCTGAACCGATGCGCAAGGCCGGCTCGGTCATTCGACTGCCATGGTCACCGTTGCGGCCTCACGTTGACCGAGGGCTCAGGCGAACTCAGATCCCGAACTCCACCCGCCGCCGCCGTTTGCTCCAGGTGGTGCTCGTCGGACTGGTGATTGCTCCGTTCGCAGCACTTTTTGTGGATCGAACCGGTCCGCGAACACCGAGTGAAACCATCGAGGCGTTCTACTCGTCGCTTGACTACCATCAGTTTGACGAAGCCCACGCCCTGCTCGACCCTGACGAACGACCCGATCTCTCCGAGTACCTACTCGGAATCAGCCTTCGAGACGGTCTCGTCGGTGGCTATTCCAAGCTGGACGCAGTGCGCAGCACGATCGTGCAGATGGGTGATGTTGCCATTGCCGAGGTTGAACTTGTCTATGTCACCTCGGTCGAGGAATATCGCGTGCAGCGATTGCATCGCCTGCTGCAACGATCCGGTGAATGGTTCATCGAACCTGACCCAACGATCGTCGAACCGCCGGTTGATCAGCTGGTGGTCCGCCCAGAAGTAGCAGTGAGCACGCTCGGTCGCAGCGTCGAAACCACCGCACGGACAAGCTTCGACGACATCTTGGATCGGCCGCGGCTCACCCTCGGCGAGAGCCGGACCTATCGGCAGGGAGACCGTTGGATCGTGGTCGGAACCGTGACGAACATCGACGTCGATCCGGCCGACGTGACCGTCAGTAGCGTCCTGCGCGACGCCGATGGCCGACAACTGGCTGGCTACGATGCCAACCAGTCGTCGGTGCATCAGGTGCTTCCTGGTGAGACCGTGCCGTATCGGATTGACTTTGAAGAACGTGCGGGTGCGTTCGATCGCGATGACCCGGCTGCCGGAGACTTCGACCCGATGGCCTATGCCGCTCCGGTATTCGAAGCGGAGGTCGCAGGCGTCGAGATCGAGTCTCGGGCGGTGGTCACCGGTGGACAGCTTGAGCGAGTACTCGACATCGCCGAGGCGCAAGTCGTCTCGACAGTCGGTGACGGCACGAATGGCATCGACTTCAACCTTCGGCTCCGCAACACTGGCACGATCTCGGCGACGATTGCCCGAGTCAGCACGACGTATCTCGATGCACGTGGTCGCGCCATGTGGGTCGATCATCACTGGGTTCCAGACTCGGTTCGACCGCAGCGTTCGACGGAGGTCTCGTGGACCTCGCAGCTTGAGGACCTTGTCGAGGTCGACGTGCCGATCTTGACCTTTGACAATGTGAAGGTCGGTGGCGAGGAAGGTGCCGGGGTCGGTGCAATCGTGACGCTTGGCATCGCCGGCGAGCCACCGGTCGTCGCCGGCCGCGAGGTAACGCATGTGCGCTTCGACGTCACCTCGTTCCAGCGACAGGTTGCACCATGAAGCGCGTCCGACGAACTGGTCGATCAAGCAATTGGCTGGCGATGTTGGCCGTCGTGGCGGTTCTACTGATTGTTGCGTGTTCGTCTGACGAAGTGCCAGAGACATCTGAGGTGACGGCGATCGCGGTTCCCGACGGAACCATCGCTGGCGAGGAGATCACGGTGACGGTCGACGCACTCGGCATCGGCGACGTTCGTGTTGACGTCATTGACGCTTTCGCGACGACCACGCTCACGCTCACGGTCGCCACCAGCATCGTCAGGTCGATTGACATCGCGATACCGGCGTACCTGACAAGATCGAGCGGCGTTGTTACCTTTCGCGCTCACGGCGCTGTCGGTGACGACATCACCTCGTCGACAGTCGTGGTTCCTGCTCGAGTCGCTGATCCGCTCGACATCGTGGTCGGTCCTCGTACCGTCGTCGCTGACGGTGCGGACGAAACGATGGCGGTGGCCTTCGCCACCGACAGATTTGGCAACCCGCTCCTCGATGGCACCCAGCTCACCATGACCTTGGTTGACGAGTTCACCGGGATACGCGTTGTCGAGTCGCGTATCGACGGAGGACTTGCTGCTCAGCTCATTGGGTCGCGGATCGTGGCGCAACGCGTCGAAGTGTTTGCCAGCACAGTCGACAGCTTGGTGGCCAGCCGACGCGTTGTTTTCCACGAAGTGCCTGCGCCTGCCGCCGACGTGTCGTTGGTGACAGTCCTCGATCGCGAGGATCCGCTGGTGGCGGACGGTCGCAGTCGTATCGAGGTACGGACGGTGCGTCTTGCCGATGCGAACGGGAACGAGCTCATCGACGGCCGGCTGGTACGGGTACAGACGGTAGGGCCCGATGGACTCGGGCAACTCACGGCTCGCACGATCGACGGCGCGGCCAGGTTCGAGCTGGTTGCGCCGAGCCGTCCGGGGGTCGTCACGTTGACAGCGGCTGTCGACGGGCTGACCGGTTCACCGATCGAGCTCACCTATGCCTCTGCGATCTCCGAGCTGCCCATCGTGGTCAGCCGTGACGGGGATTTCGTGAGTGTTGCGGTTGGCCCGGTCCGTGACGCTGCGGGTGCTGTTGTGGTTGACGGCACGGTTGCGGTTGCGGCAGTCAGCGGTATTGGGCCAGATGCCGATGAACCGACGCTGATTGCGATCCAATTGCTCGACGGTCGGGGCATCGCTCACTTTGATGTCCCGGAATCGTTCGGAGCTGATTCTGGCAAAATGACCGTCACGGTCTTAGGTGCGGCAACGAGTGAGGCGTGGTCATGAGCGGGCGCAAGCGCGGCGATACGACGTTGCATGAGTTCGAGGGCCGGTTCGCGTCGGTGCTGCAACTGAAACGATGGTTGGCGATCATCGGTGCCCTCGTTGTGATGGGCCTGCTCGGTGGACTGTTTCTGATGATCTCGTTCGCCATTCGTGAAACTGGACGGGGGGCTGACCCGAACGTGGCGTTCTCGCCAACGGAAAACGTGCCCGGTGCACTCGCGGCCGACATCGCATGGCTGCCCGACGCCGACGATCTGGTGCGGGTTGTGGAGCCGACCACTCGAGCGCGACTGGGAGCCGTGTGGCTGCGTGCCGACGACGCTTTGTCCAGAGCAGCATCGGGAGACCTCATTGGGCTCGACGTGTGGTTCGTTGATGCAGCGTTGTCGAATGCGATGTCCCGGTTCGAGAGCGACCTCGACACGAGGCATAAGGTGAGTGCCCCATCAGCGGTAGGACATCGTATTCGTATCGACTTTTACAGTCTCGACGGTCAGATTGTCGTCCTCGATATTGAGACGATCCGCCCGCGGCCGATCGATGGGCGTGTGGAGTATGGCGATGCGCCAACAGAACGCTTTGAGGCGGTGTTGGTCTTGAGTGACGGCAATTGGCGCGTTCGCCATGTCGAACGGCTCACCGCCGCCGATGTCCCAATTCAGATCCAATCTTGATGGGGCGACGACCTGTGCTTGAGGCGCAATGCCGAGAGTAGGGACATGAGCTACGAACGCTTCGAGCAATGGACAAGGATCCCGGCATCCCTCGACCCCGAGCTGTCGGTGGTGATTCCTGCATACAACGAGGCCGAACGCATCGTCCCGACGATCGTGTCGATTGCCGCCATGCTCTCGGAGCACACGTTGGACTTCGAGATCATTCTGTCCGACGATGGCTCGAGCGACGACACGGCGCATCTGGTCCGCAACCTCGGACTGCGCAACCTGATCGTGATCGACCCGGGAGTCAACCGGGGCAAGGGCGCCGCCGTTCGGGCCGGCGTTCGTGCGGCGAACGGTCGCCGCATTCTTTTCACTGATGCCGATATGTCGACCCCGATCCGCGAAGTCAGCGCACTCATGCACCGCCTCGACGCTGGTGCCGATGTGGCCATTGGCTCACGGGCCGCCGATGGCGCAGTCGAGCAGTCCAAGCCCCTGCTGCGGCACATCTTCAGCTGGGGCTGGCGCCGAATCTCCCATGTTGGCCTGGGCATCGACATTGCCGACACCCAGTGCGGCTTCAAACTCTTCACTCGTGAGGCCGCTGATGCACTGTTCAGCGCCGGCCGCATCGATGGGTTCAGCTTCGATGCAGAACTGCTTTTCCTGTCTGCTCGGTTCGGATACGACGTCGCCGAGGTACCCGTCGAGTGGGTCGATGCCCCTGGCTCCGCTGTGCAGCCTGGCCGCGTTGCCATCCGGTTTCTGATCGATGTGCTCGCGATTCGAATCGCAACCATGACCGGTCGCTACCCCAAGAACGTCGACGCAATCGACCAGCGACGGATGAGGGTCGCCATCGTTACCGCCGTGCCACCGTCAGCAGCAAGCCTGACCGAGTACGGCCATCACTTGGTACAGCATCTGGCCGTCAAGCCCGAGATCGACGAAGTCATCGTGTTTGCTGAAGACAGCAGCGGTGTTCCAACAGATACCGATGGTGTCATTTATCGTCGTGCCTGGACGTTCGGCAGCATGGCCACCCCTTTGAGGATCCTGCGCCAGGTGCGCCGAGATCGGCCTGATGTCGTGTTCTTCAACATGCACTTCACCAGCTTTGGCATCAGCAAGGTGGCAGCTGCCCTCGGACTCTGCACGCCGGCTCTCGTCCGGCTCACCGGTGTCAAGAGCGTCGTGTTGCTGCACAACATTGTCGACACGGTCGACCTTGACAAAGCGGGCTACGGCTCAAACCGTGTTTTGAAGAGTGTGTTGACGGCGATCGGTCGCTGCTTAACCCGTGTTGTCTTGCTCGCAGACACCGTCGTGACCACGATGCCTCAGTATGTCGACATCCTGACCGAGCGC
>JBLFZD010000262.1:0-5422 GCA_047610085.1 Ilumatobacter sp.
GTCCCGAAGACTTGTCGTCGAGCCTCGCTCGATATGAACGACAACACGCGGACAAGATGAAGCTCAACGAAATCCGGTCGCTGGCCTCGGTGAAAAGTGGATTCAACACGTGGCATTTCATCGAGGATTCCAACCACATCGATTCGATCACGGTGTTTTTGGTGACCGGAGAGGCCGTGGATCACAACCGAATCCATCTGTCGGGCCCGACTGCCGCGTTGCGACTCGAGAACGGTCGTGAGCTCGCATCGATCCAGTGGTCGGCGCGATCGCAGACATACCACCGCGTTGCGTAGCCGGCGGCGTGGGCCACTTCGGTGTTCTGTCCCGACCGCAACAACGAGTCGGGTGACTGAACTGCTCGACGCTCCGCTCCGTGATCGAACGCATCAACGACCGAATCGACGGCTGTATCGCCATGCACTCGGTCGGGCGGTTCACCGCACAGATCCCTCAGCTGAACTGATCCAGCCCCCGTTTGTGGGCCACGGCGACATGGTCGACCACCATCTTTCGGCTTACCGAGCGGGCGGCACGCTGCCCCGCCCGGCGATCAGTGGAAGGTCGAGGAAGGTCTTCACGCCCGGCCCCGCTTCCACCACGTATGGCACTGCGTTGATGGCGTGAGCCGCGGTTGATCCAAGCACGTCGCGATTCCACGAATGCGGAAGTGAAAGGCTCATCTCCGGTTGCCCCGAAATATAGATTGACCAGTCACCCGTTGGCCATCCTGGAGCGACGTCGGCGTGCATTCGCCAGACCGTTTCCTGGTGCACGAGCGATCGCCCGCCCGACATGGCTCGCCATTGCCATCTTTGGCCGGCAACGGTTCCCGCCGGCACCGTGCCTGCCGCTGTGTCGAGATCGTGGTCGGTGACCCACGTCTCGAGGTCCGACGTCACCTCATCGACCTCGGCGTGGATACCATCGGCAACCATCTGCACCGCCTCGGTGAAGAGGCCGTCGAGCCAACCGCGATGACGCACGGCGCGCACCTCGAACTCCTTGGGCGTGCAACCGAAGTTCATCATCTCGAACATGATCTCGGGTGATGGGTAGTGCTGGAAGGTACTGATCTCCTGCACCCCAATCTGGTCAATCTGCAGCGACAGTCCCGACATCAGCAACGGGAGGAGATCGCCGAACCAGCCCGGGTTCGCACCCGTCCCGTGGAATGCGACGCCACCTTCTGCGCACGCATCCGACAGCCGACCCATTACCTCGTCGCCGTATACCTTGGGATACATGTAGCCAACCGTTGTGATCACGTGTTTGCCGCTCGCCAGGAGACGACAGAAGTGGTCCAGGTCCGCACCCGGATCGTCACCGAACACGAGCGACGGCAATGGCATATGCAGCACGACATCAGCGTCGAGTGCGACGATCTCGTCGACGTCGTCGGTCGCCGCGACACCAAGTGGATCGATGCCACCGATCTCGCCGATGTCTCTGCCGACCTTGTTCGGGCTGTTCACCAGCAAGCCAACGAGCTCCATGTCGGGTCGCCTGGTAACGGTCGCAATCGAGGAACGTCCAACGTTCCCGCTCCCCCACTGGATTACTTTGATCGTCATGATCGAAACGTAACCCGCCCGGCCAACCGCAGCGATCGGGACCGCAACGGTCTGCGAAAATGCCCGGCACCGCTCGCCCAGGTCACGAGCGCGGATCGAGAGGAACGCGATGGAACAACTCGCAGGACGCGTCGCAGTCGTCATGGGCGCCGCACAGGGCATCGGGTGGGCGACCGCTGAACGCCTGGTCGCCGAAGGATGCAAGGTGGTCATCACCGACCGTCAGGAATCGGTCATCGAGATCGCCTCCGCAATGGGGGCCGCGGGCCATGTCGGTGACGTTGCCGACGCCCATCACGTCCGCTCGGTCGTCGACGCCACGGTCGCCGCGTACGGCACCGTCGACATCATGGTGAGCAACGCCGGATGTACTGAAACACATCGTGAGCACTCGCCGTTGGCCGAGCGCATCGCCCGATGATTACTGGCCAGAAGCCAATGACATACCATCGCGTCATGCAAGATCGCACGGTAAGGAGCACGTCTCGGGTTCCAGGCAACGCCGCTGAACCGTTCGGTCGACGAGATAGGATTCGATCCATCTACGTATATTTCAAGAGGCTTCTCATGTCGAATTCCCTCAGCGATGTTGCGAACCACCTGGTTTCTGGTCGCCGACGGCTCATTCGGAATTGCGTGCTCATCGCTCTTGCCTCCGGGTCAATGGTGTGGGTCAATGGTGGGTCGGCCGCTGCCGAGACGGCCGGCACCACGACTGCAACCGTGACCATCACCGGTGGGGCACTCGCCATCACGGTGCCCACTAACGCTGGAAGCCTCGGGTCCGAATCGAACACGGTCGGCGGATCGACCATCAGTGGCCAGCTCGGTCAGGTTCAGGTGAACGACGCGCGCAGTGCCGGGGCCGGTGCTGGTTGGGTGGCCAACGGCATCTCCACCGCATTTACACCTCCGGCAGGTGCAACCATCGCGGCCAGCTCCGTCAGCTACACCGCTGGGTCGATCACCAAAATCGGCAGCGCTACCTACACGGCGAACGACCCGATCAACCTCGCTGGCATCTCGCCCGTCGTCACAGCGACAGGCATCACTGGCGACAACTCCGCCACATGGAACCCGACGATCAACGTGGCCATTCCAACTGGGACGCTCGTTGGCACCTACTCGGCCACAATCACCCACTCGGTGACGTGACCTTCAACATCGCCGAGATCAGATAATCCCCTCAGAGCGAAGCGGTCATCCTCGCAAATGAGCGGTGTCTCGAACGGCTCGACAGCCGTTCCGGACGATGGCGTGTACACCACGAGACATCCTGTTTGTTTGAGCGCACGCGGCGGGCCATCTGCATATCTGGTCGGCAGTGTTGGACATCTTGATCTGATCTTGACCTAAACCAGATCGATACTTAAGTGGACGGGCCAATCATGACCCAACGCTAACAACGGCAACCGACCCGAACGAATGATCAGGGACAGTTGCCATACGCACTTTCGCAATTCTTCTCCGCATACAGATCAGAAAGGCCAACATGTCGAATATCTACTGCTGCACCGCACCCCACCGAATCTCTGGTTTCCAACGACTCTTTGGTCGTTGTGCGATCATTGTCCTTGCGTCCGGGTCGGTGGCCGTCGTCGCGACCGTGACCGCCACTGCAGCCACGACCGGCACCACGACCGCCACGGTGACCATCACCGGTGGGGCGCTCGCCATCACGGTGCCCTCTGACGCTGGAAGCCTCGGGTCCGAATCGAACACGGTCGCCGGATCGACCATCAGTGGCCAGCTCGGTGAGGTTCAAGTCAGCGACGCACGCAGTGCTGCAGCCGGCTCGGGTTGGGTGGCCACCGCCATCTCCACGGCATTCACACCGCCAGCGGGTCCGACCATCGGTGCCGCCAACGTCGGCTACGACGCGGGGTCGATCACCAAAGTCGGCACCGCCACGTACACGGCGAATAATCCCACCGGCCTCGCCGGTGCCTCACCCGTCGTGACAGCGACCGGCATCACTGGTGACAACTCCGCCACATGGAACCCGACGATCAACGTCGCCGTCCCGGGTGGGACGCTCGCTGGTACCTACTTGGGCACAATCACTCACTCGGTGGTGTGACCTGATGACGACTCGGCTGGGAGCCAGCGAGTGGCCACCCCGAAGCCCCCTTCGCCTCCGGTGCTGGTTGCTCGCCGGTTTCGCAGCCGTCTTGGCAACGTCGACATTCACCATTCCAGCGATCGCTTCGCCAGCTGCAGAGGCTGGCACCATCGGTCTCCGCCTCCTGGATCAGCCCGCCGACTCGACAGACAACCCTCGAGCGCAGATCTACATCGTGGATCACCTTGCACCCGGCACGGAGATCCAACGCCGCATCGAAGTGTCCGCCACGAACGCAGCTGCGCAGGTCCACTTGTACGCAGCGGCGGCCACCATCATTGGAGGTTCATTCCTGGGAGAACCCGGCAAGACACCCAACGATTTGTCGACGTGGACGTCGGTGACACCCGGCGATATTAATATTGGGTCAGATCAAATCGCGACCGCGACCGTGACAATCACGGTCCCCAGCGATGCAGCTCCCGGTGAGCACTACGGCGTCGTCTGGGCCGAGGCCCGCTCGTCTGCCGCAGACGCTGGGGTCATACAAGTCAACCGGGTTGGCATTCGCCTCTATCTCTCGATCGGAGCCGGCGGCCCAACTGCGGCCGACTTTGAGATATCGTCGCTCACAGCAGGGAGCTCTGACGAAGGCACACGAACCGTCGTTGCGAGCGTCATCAACACCGGCGGCCGGGCCCTCGACATCTCAGGAGAACTCAATCTCCGCAGCACGTCCGGCGACCTCCAAGCCGGTCCCTACGCCGCCGACCTCGGCTCAACGCTGGCGATCGGAGTGACCGAGCCAGTGACGATCACGATCAACACGGACCTGCCGACCGGCCCATGGGACGCGCAGCTCACTCTGCGGAGCGGACTCGTCGAACGCGCTGCCGTTGCTGAACTCACGTTCCCTACATCTGGCAGCTCGCTCGCTGTCATCGCCACGCCGCTTGCCCCAGACGGAGACAGTCTGCCTCTGGGCACCGTGGCGCTCGCCGTCAGCGCCCTCGCCGCTCTCATCGCCCTGGCCGCTCTCATCGCCGCATTCGTCCTTGCGATCATGCTCATTCGACGACGGCCATTGCAGCACTCAGAGTAGACGTTCCCCACACATGCGGCGCTGACGCGAGCTCGGTGCCACACGAACGCACGACATCGCGCCTCAACTGAAACGGTCAGGACCAGATGGGGTGGTAGCGCTGGTCGATCTCGTCGAGCAGGACGATGGTTTCCGCCGATCGCACGCCATTGATTTGCTGAAGCTCGTGGAGCGCAACATCACGAAGATACTCGAGCGACGAACCTCTGACCAGGAGCACGAAGTCGAAGCGGCCGGTGGCCACCCCGAGCCACTCGACGCCGGGCAGCGCGCCCAGTTCGGAACGAAGGTCCCGCCACAAGCCCTGGCGAACGTTGACCATCACGAGCGCTGACACCGTCAGGCCGACCGCTGCGGGGTCAACGCGTGCGGAGAATCCGTCGATGATCCCCGAGTCGACGAGCCGATTGAGCCGGGTATAGGCGGTCGCCCTCCCGACCGAGAGTCGCTCGGCGAGGGTTGGGGCTGACATCCGGCCATCACGCCGCAGCGCATCGATCATCTTGCGGTCGATGTCATCAAGGCCTTCCATAAGACGAACCTACTTGAGAACTAGTTTATGGGATTTGAACGTCTGGCTTTTGGAGATTTCTCTCATCCTTCGCTCAATTACCGCGATGATGAAGAGATGGTCGTCGCCACAATCGAGCCGCCCGAGCCGTACTGGCGGCGTCGCGCAATGAT
>JBLFZD010000263.1:0-5403 GCA_047610085.1 Ilumatobacter sp.
CCAACGATGCGCAGCTCGCTGCACTCAACGACCGATTCGCTCACCTCTGTGTTTCCGGTTCAATCGCTCGGATAGACGCAACAGGTTCCGAGCAGCGCGATGGTGACCACATCGACCTTGACCGAATCGGATTCGACTTCACCAAGCGCGGCTACGGCGACATCATTGCCATGATCGGTGACATCAACTCCTGGATCTGACGTCACCGGCATCAGATAATCAGGGAACAAACGTCGCCCGAATCCGCCGCTCTCCCTACAACGACGAATTGGTGCGCAGCGCCTCGGCAACGATGTCGACGGGGTGTTGCACCTCTATCCCACGCTCGGTCAGAGCTTGGGCGAGATGCATCGAACAGCCCGGGTTTGCGCTTGCCAGCAGGCTGGCATTGCTCGCCACAACGGCTCGGTCGATTGACGCAACCTTACGGTCACGGATGTCAGCGGCAAGTTTGGGTTGAAGCGCTGAATACGCGCCTCCTGCACCACAACACAGTCCGTCGTCATCAAGTTCAACAACATCGACCACGTGGTTCAATAGCGTCCGGACCGGCGCCTCGATGCGCTGAACATGACGGAGATGGCACGGGTCCTGAATGATCACCGAGCGGCGTGGCCCGGTGTAGGTGGGCATCGATTCGATGTGTTCAGCGAGCCATTCGTTCGCATCGACGACACGGTCAGCAAAGGTCGCCGCCTCATCGGTTCCGACGATCGTCGCGTAGTCCTTCATTGCCGCGCCGCAACCAGCTGAGTTCACAATGATCGGCGCATCACCGGGCATCGACTCGATCACCCGCACAGCAAGCGAGACCGTCTCGCTGTGGAGTCCTGCGTGCACGTGCAAGGCGCCGCAGCAACCACCACCAGCCCCCGGAATTTGGAACGTCGACCCAACTGCGGTAATCAGTTCGGCGGTCGAATGGTGCGTGGTCCGTTGCCACGCGTCCATCACGCACCCGGTGAACAACCACACGTCATTTCCGGTCGACGTCAACGGTTTCGGTCGGCGGAGCGGCAGCTTGGCGAGGCCGAGTCGCTTGGGCACCAAGTGCGCCCGTTGCGCAACTGCGAGCAATGATGATCCGGCCAACAACAGCCGGTGTCGGCCCAGCACCTTGAAGCCGACGCGTTGCCACCAGGGCGTGATCTTCTTGGCCTCGGCAAGCGCTGCACGGGTCTGTTCCATGAGCGAACCGAACTCGACGTTGCTCGGGCATGCCGGCTCACAACCGCGACACTGCACACAGGTCTCCATGAACTCGACGAACTGATCGTCAATGGGAGCACCTTCCTGTTCCACACCGCGCATTGCATCGATTCGGCCTCGCGGGGAGTACGCCTCCTCCCCCGTCACCCGAAATGTTGGACAATGCGGCAAACACAGACCACACGAAACACACGCCGACAGTTTTTCTGCATCGAGGTCGAGCACACGTCGAACCCTACGAGATATACAGCTGCCGTCGGCCTTCGTGGTGCGTGACGGGTGGAGTCGTGCGATCAGCTTGCGGTGACGTAGCGGCGGACCGCGACGATGGTGTTCTCAGACGGTATCGGCCCGACCTTGACGGGGTGCCCGGTTCCCCTCGCCTGAATCCACGTTCTCGAGGTCACCGCCAGGCCGACGTGGTTTATTGTCTCGCTGCCTCGACGGGCCAAGAACACGAGGTCACCGGGCCGAATCGGTTCGGTGAGGAAGTCCACGGCCGTTCCCTGGCGCGCCTGCCATGCGCTCTGATGGACCAGGGTGACACCGGCCTGCTTGTAGGCCGCAAGGGTGAGTCCCGAGCAGTCGAACGAATCCGGCCCCTTGCTGAAGAATCGGTACGGCTTGCCGACTTGCGCGAGCGCGTAGTTCACGACCGCAGCGACTCCCGTTGCCGCTGACGGCTGAGCCGAAGCCGGCACAGCACCGGCACCTGGAGCGTTCGAACCAGCCGGCAGGGACAACCGCATGCCCGGCAGGATCAAGCTGGTGACGGACATCTTGTTGACGACGAGCAGCGACGTCAGAGAGACCCGGTTGCGGGTGGCGATCCCACTCAGCGTGTCGCCCAAACGCACGACGTACGTTGCACTGGATTCACCCGACGACGTCGGCGTTGAAGACGACCGTGCCGGGGTGCTCGCTCGGCTTGGCAGCTTCAGCGTCATGCCGGGCACGATCAGGCTGGAAACCGAGAACCGATTCACCGCGAGCAGCGCCGACAGAGAGACCCCGTTGCGACGTGCGATCCAAGTCAAGTTGTCGCCCCGCAGAACGGTGGAACCGGACTGAACCGTTGAACTCGGATTTGCAGCATGTGTCGACGGGGTCGGTGATCCCGATGACGACGCCGGAAGATCCAGCCGCTGACCGGGAAGGATGAGGCTGGAGAGTCGGAGGTCGTTGACCCGAAGCAGGTCTGACAGCCGAACGCCCGACTTGGACGCGATGTCGATCAGCGTGTCACCCGTAGCCACGACGTAGGTCCGGCCCTCATCGGCATGGGTGAGGGTTGGAAGCGCGAGGGCGCCGCCCAGGAGTCCAAACACAACGATCAACACAAGACGACGAAGCACAGCCATAGACACTCATCGGCGCTATTGAGGAGAACTTGACAATCTCCCTACAATTTCTTGAAGCAACCGCTTGCGATGCCGTCAACACGTGGTCGCCGAACCACACTGTCCTCGTGCCAGAGGGACATACCATTCACAAGATTGCCCGTGATCACAGCAAGTTGTTAGTCGGCATGCCCGTGGCTGTTTCGAGTCCGCAGGGCCCGTTCGCCCCGGACGCTGCTCGCGTTGACGGGGCCGTGCTCGAACGCATAGAGCCCTTCGGTAAGCACCTCTTTTACCACTGGGACACCGGCAACATTGGCCACGTTCACCTCGGCCTGTTCGGCAAGTACCGGGTCAGCCTCGGTCCCGATTCACCCGAGCCCAAGGGCGCTGTGCGAATGCGGTTGGTAACCAACGCCGCAACCATCGACCTCTCAGGCCCCACCAACTGCTCCCTCGACGAACCTGACGTTCGAACCAAAGTTGTCGCCCGACTCGGCCCCGACCCGATCAAGCCGCGCCAGAACACCGAGAAGATGTTCGCCAAAATCCAGAAGTCGAAGCGGGGCATTGGCGATCTCCTCATGGACCAGTCCGTGATGGCGGGAGTTGGCAACGTTTATCGGGCCGAGGCCCTGTTCGTCAACGGCATCCATCCTCTGCGCCTGGGAACCACCCTCGACATCGCCGAACTCGAAGCGCTCTGGGCCACGGTGACCGCCATGCTTCGTAAGGGCGTGAAGGACGGACGGATCATCACGGTCAAGCGATCCGAACTCGACGGCCCGCTCGGATCGACTCCTAAACGTGGCGACGCCACTTACACCTACAAGCGCGAACACTGCAGGCACTGCGGTTCGGAGATTCAACATCTCGACATCAAAGGCCGAACCAGCTACCACTGCCCCTCCTGCCAGACCCTCTGATGTCGCAGTCGGTGGTTCGCTACTTTTCTGATTGGGGGATACGCGTTGACACCAGATCTGATTACGACCTAGACAGCGGCCTCGCCTGGACTTGGTCGTAAGGTCCAAGCAATGCCAGAGGGCCACACGATCCACAAGGTCGCCCAGGACCACAGCAAACTTCTTGTCGATGAGACGATCGAAGTCTCGTCACCGCAGGGGCGTTTTTCGGCCGACGCGGAGCGCGTCGACGGAGCGGTGCTCGAACGGATTTACCCGTATGGCAAGCACCTGTTCTATGAATGGTCGACCGGCGACGTCGGCCACGTTCACCTTGGACTGTTTGGCAAGTACAAGATCTACAAGACCGACGAGCCGCCCGAACCCAAGGGCGCCGTGCGTATGCGCCTCACCGCACCGAACGCCACCATCGACTTGAACGGGCCAACGGCCTGCACCATCGATGAACCCGACGCACGCAAGAAGATCCTGGCACGTCTCGGCCCGGACCCGATCCACCGCAACGCCAAACCGGACGCGATGTACGAGAAGATCTCTCGAAGCAAACGAACGATCGGGGAACTGCTGATGGATCAGGCCGTGGTTGCCGGGATTGGCAACGTCTATCGAGCAGAAGTCCTCTTCGTCAACGGCATCCACCCTCGCCGCCCGGGCAAGGAGTGCCACATCGCCGAACTCGAGGCGATTTGGGCGACATCACAAGGCATGCTTCGCGCTGGTGTCAAAGACGGCCGCATTCTCACCGTGCCGCGTGAGGAGTCGGGCGTGCCGCCAGGCAAACGCATCCCTCGAGCCGAGGCAACGTACGCATACAAGCGGGACAACTGCTTGCGCTGTGGCTCAGAGATCCAACGAGCCGACATGGCCAAACGCACCGTTTACTGGTGTCCCATCTGCCAACCAAACTGACCCGACGCGAGTAGGTCAGTCCACCGACGAGACCCAAGGCGCCGTTATTCGAGGACGTCGAACCAGACACCTTCTTGGGCGGTACCCATGTAGTTGATGTAGACCTCGTCGCCCACCTTGATCTTGCGGGTCGCGGTGATCACCAGTTCATCGGCTGCTTCGAGTGTGGTTGCGTTCGGGTTGTACGAGTGGTTGTACATCGAGCCGTAGCCGAGAGCAAGCGCCGTGCGGTCGTCGGCCCATCCAAAGACGTAGCCTTCTGCACCACTTTCAAGATCATCACCTCGATCGCGCTCGGCGACGAGCATCGGGCATCGCTCGAGTTCGTCACCCTTCTTAAACGGCTTGGCGGCGAACACGCCGCGACCGGCTCCTGTGGGTGACTGCTTGACGATCAGACCTTCTGGCACGATCGTCTAGTCAATCGCTGCTACCGCAAGAGTCCTACTGCGCACTCCAGTGAGGCGCATCCGAATCGCCACGCCAATACGCAAGCCGACGCTCTGCTTCGGGCCGAGCCGCTGAGTTCATCGCTGCCACCTTCCATCGCATGAGCGTTGCAGCAACCAGACGCAGCTCGGCAAATGCCTCGGCGTAGCGATCACCTCGGCCGTCCCAACCAACACCGTCAGCGAATGCGTCGTACACGCCCGGCTCGCCGCCCCACCGATCGGTCAACGTCATCAGTGGAGCATGGTCCCACCCGCGAGGCGCGAGACACAGCAGGTCCCAATCAATCAGAACAGGTCCATCGATATCCATGATGACGTTGCCGGGGTGGACGTCACCGTGGCACACGACAAGGTCTCGAGACCCAACGAAATCACGCCATCCGGCGTGCCGCTCCACAGCAGTCAGGATTCCTGCTGCTGCCGACGGGTCGATCAGCGATCCAACTTCACTCAGTAGTGCCTCATGGTCCCACCAGGGGAAGTCCGTTGGCGATGGCCGAGGCAGCCCGATCGGCAAGGAACCCGCCGGCAATGCCTGCACCTGCCGCACCATCGAACCAACCGCCT
>JBLFZD010000264.1:0-5336 GCA_047610085.1 Ilumatobacter sp.
ACGCGTGAGGTTGTTGCACCCCAGGGGCGCAACAACCTCACGCGTTCGATGATCGATGCGGTCCGGTGAGTGTCCAGTCGACGTCGTAGCAGGGGCGGATATGAAGCCGCAGCGACGCTTAGGCGAGCTTTTTGTACTTGATCCGGGTTGGCGTGTTGGCCGAGGCGCCCAGCTCTTCCCTGCGGCGTTCCTCGTACTCGCTGAAGTTGCCTTCGAACCAGCGCACTTGACTGTCGCCTTCGAAAGCCAGCACGTGGGTGGCGATGCGGTCGAGGAACCAGCGATCGTGGGAAATCACCACGGCGCAGCCGGGGAATGACTCGAGGCCGGCTTCAAGCGCGCGAAGCGTGTCGACATCGAGGTCGTTGGTCGGTTCGTCGAGGAGCAGCACGTTCCCTCCCGACTTCAACAACTTGGCAAGGTGTACCCGGTTGCGTTCGCCACCCGAGAGGTCGCCGACGCGCTTGCCGTGGTCGGTGCCTTTAAAGTTGAAGCTCGAAACGTAGGTACGCCCATGGATCTCGCGACCGCCCACTTCAAGCACCTCGCCACCGCCGGTGATCTCGTTGTAGACGGTCGCGTCGGGATCAAGGTCATCACGGTCCTGGTCGACATACGAGAGATCGACGGTGTCGCCAATCTTGATCGAACCCGAATCTGGCTCGTCGCGCCCGGCGAGCATCTTGAACAGCGTTGACTTACCGGCGCCGTTCGGGCCGATGATGCCGACGATGCCGGCGGGCGGCAGCGTGAACGACAGGTTGTCGATGAGCAGCTTGTCGCCGAAGCCCTTACTGAGGTTTTCGACTTCGATGACCTGGTCGCCGAGGCGGCGTCCGGCGGGGATCGTGATCTGCAATGCCGAGTCCTGCAGTTCGGCGGCCTTGGCCTCCGCGTGCAACTTCTCGTACGCGCTCAGACGTGCCTTGCCCTTGGATTGGCGAGCCTTGGTGCCCATACGCACCCACTCGAGTTCGCGAGCCAAGGTCTTCTTGCGGGCGTCGTTGCCGCGTTCTTCGCGTTCGAGGCGATCGTGCTTCTGCTCAAGCCACGACGAGTAGTTGCCTTCGAAGGGGAGACCCTTGCCGCGTTCGAGCTCGAGGATCCACTGCGCCACGTTGTCGAGGAAGTAGCGGTCGTGGGTGATTGCAACGACGGTGCCCGAGTAGTCACCGAGGAAACGCTCGAGCCAGTCGACCGATTCGGCGTCGAGGTGGTTGGTGGGTTCGTCGAGGAGGAGGAGGTCGGGGCGACTCAGGAGGAGGCGACACAGCGCGACCCGACGACGCTCGCCGCCGGAGAGGACGGTCACATCAGCATCGTCTGGCGGGCAGCGCAGCGCGTCCATGGCGATGTCGACGTTGCGTTCGAGCGACCAGGCATCGGTTGCGGCGATCTTGTCTTCGAGGATTGCCTGCTGTTTGCCGATCTTGTCGTAGTCGGCATCGGGATCGGCCCACTTGGCCATGACCTTGTTGTAGTCGTCGATGATGCCCTGCACGTCGGACACGCCGTCCATTACGTTGCCCTTGACGTCCTTCGCAGCGTCGAGCTGAGGTTCCTGCGCGAGGTAGCCGACGGTGAATCCGGCGGTGAGGCGTGCCTCGCCCTGGTAGCCGTCGTCGAGGCCGGCCATGATCTTGAGCAACGATGACTTGCCGGCGCCGTTCGAGCCGAGCACGCCGATCTTTACACCGGGGTAGAAGGAGAGCGAGATGTTCTCCAGCACCGTCTTGTCCGGCGGGTAGATCCGCTTGAGCTTGTAGGCCTGGTAAATAAATTCGTGCGCCATGGTGAGCGACAGGCTAGCGAGGGGCCGACCTCGACGAGATCAGCTCGGCGATCGGCCAGACACGCAGATCGGATTGCTGCACGTGGTGGACCGGCAGGGCCGGTGTGCTCGGTGCCGCCGGACACGTTCCCGTGCAAAACCGTCGATACAGACCTTGCTTGGACAGTCCTGGGAACCGCAGGGCAATCCGACTCGGTGCCGCTCGGCTTCTCCACGAAGTCGCTGTTCGAGATCGCCCTCCAGGTCCTGAGCGTGCTCCTTGCGAGCCTCGGGGGCAATAGGGTCTGGCGCCTCTGTGGGCGAGTCCCGCGACTCGACGCATGCAGCGACGGCGCAGCTGAGCTGGCTGCACGGCTCACCTTTGGCGTGGAGCTCCGCTTGGGCGTCGGCTTTTCGTTGAACCTTTTTGAGGTGTCGACGCTCGCGCAGCGGCGCGCAGACCTCGCAGCGTCGATATTTGCAGATCCGGTCGCGAGAATGGGCGAGCTCCCGCTGTTCCATCTTGGAGAGGGCCGGTTCGACGGCAGCCCCGCTCGCGGATTGGCGCGAATAGTCACGCTCTGGTTGTTGGGAATCCGAATACTCGCTCATCGTGGCACCAAGTATCGCCGCGTTCGAAGCGAGACGCTGCCGATGGTCGATATTGGTGGGGCGGCCCTCATCAAGCGGATCGACTCATGCGGCCCGCTGGCGAGGTTGAGGAATTCCGAATCGGGGCCCCGCCACGCGGGCGTTGGGTCCAGCTGGTTGGCGTGTCGAAGATCGTCGCAAGTACCTTTCGGGCATGGATCAGGACCTGTTCAAACAACGACTCCAGCAACACCTGCAGTCGTGGGTCGGGGAGTGGCCGCCGCCCGGCGTCGGCGTGCACGTGGTCGGAGATGTCGCCCGAATGGAGCCAACCTGGGACGGCTCAATGAAGTTGCTGCAGGGTGTCGGAAACGGCGTCGGTACGGTGATCTCGGTCCCGCCCGATGCTGTTGCTGCGGTCTCGACGGCGCTGTTGGACGGAATGGAACGCGATGGTCTTGGCGACGAGCTCGGTGCCATCCTGGGCGTCGGGCCTGCCCGTTTTGGTTCGGGCATTTTTCGAACGACGGCGCAGGTGAACCCCGAGATCGATGATGTGGGACAGTGGTTCGATCAGCAAGAAGACGGCCTGCCCGAGTGGCTTGCTCCGTTCAACGGGCTGCGCCTGGTCGTGTTCGACGACGGCGGCATGCCGATTGCTGGCGTCGGCATCAAGGTTCATGACGGGATTGGCCAGGAGCTCGCAGTGGTCACCGAGGAAGCCGCACAAGGGCAGGGACTCGCTCGTCGCTTGGTTGCCACCGCTGCACGCCGCGTGCTCGCCGACGGTGGTGTTCCGACCTATCTCCATGCTCCATCGAACCATGCGAGCGCTCGAGTGGCTGAGGCCGTTGGTTTCTCAGACGAGGGCTGGACCGTCCATGGTCTCTGGTCGGGACGGTGAACCCGGTCGATGGCTCCTGACGACTTCACAACCGATGAGGTCAGCAGCTCAGCCGACGAGTGGACCGAGGGTGAATCGTTCGTCGCCATTCAGTGGGCCACCCACACGTAGACCTTTCGGGGCGTAAGGCGGCGACACATCCCAGGGACGCGTCGTGTACGTGGCGTCGTCGCCCACCCATCGAAAGCTCACGGCGTGTCGTCGGTGAGGGAGTTCGTTGCCGGGGGCATCGTGCAGCGTCCGGTCGTGGAAGGCGACCACATCGCCTGGTTCAACATCGAATGACACCAGGCGATGCTGGCCTGCGGCGACCTCGGCGTCGATGTCCGGCACGATTTCGAACGTGTTGTCACTGTCTGCATATGACGTGTGATCGACGAACTTGCGAGGAACAAACCACCGATTCCATCGGTGAGAACCCGCCACGAACCGCATGCCGCTCGAAGTCGAGCGCGACCCAGAGGCTGACGTTTTGGTCGCCGTTGATGCAGTAACACGGTTGGTCGTGATGCGAGGGGGTTCGCTCGGTCGCTCCGGGCTCCTTGACCACGACGTGTTCATGAAAGAAGCGGACTTCGGTTGACTTCATCAGTTGCGCTGCGGCACTGGCAAGGGGGCTCTCGAAAGCGGCGGAGCGGTACGGAGAAACGTCTCGCCAGGGCACGTAGTCGGTTCAGAATCCAACGGCTTCATCCACGTCGGTGTACCAATGCGACCACGGGCTCGGATTGCAGCGGTTGCACTCGACGCCGTCGGCGATCATCTCGAGCCATCGGTCATCGAGGAGTCCGCTCACGACTGCAACGCCGTCGTCTCGGAACTCTTGGAGTGTCTGTTCTGGCGCCGTGACTTGGCTGCTCGCCTGCATCACCTCAGCCTCGCACGACTACCTTCGGGCCATGCTTCCCGTCAGCGCGTTCGGCGCCACCGGCCATGAGTCCACTCGAGTCATCTTCGGCGCAGCCGCGCTCGGGGCAATGAGTCAGGAGCGATCCGACATCACCATGGCAGCGGTCGACGATTGGGGAATCAATCACATCGACACGGCGGCGTCCTACGGGGCATCTGAAGACCGGTTGAAGCCATGGTTGGCGACACGACGTGATTCGGTCTTCCTGGCGACCAAGACCGGTGAGCGGCGCGGCGCCAAGGCCCGAGCGCAGTTGGAGCTGTCACTTACGCGCATGGGGGTCGATCACGTCGACCTGATCCAGCTTCACAACCTCGTCGAGCCGGCAGAATGGGAGGTGGCGTTCGCTCCTGGCGGTGCAGTTGAGGCGCTTGCGGTAGCCCGTGATGAAGGGCTTGTGTCGAGCATCGGAGTCACCGGACACGGCGTGCCGATTGCGGGAATGCACCTCCGAAGTCTCGAACGGTTCGACTTTGCCTCGGTGCTGCTGCCGATCAATTTCATCATGATGGACAACCCGGCGTACCGGTCCGACGTCGAGCGGTTGCTGGCGGTCTGCGCCGACCGCAATATCGCGGTTCAGACCATCAAGTCGATTGCTCGGGGGGTGTGGGCCGACGGCATAACGAATCGCTTTAGTTGGTATGACCCATTGACCGATGCTGCGTCGATAGCGCGAGCGGTGCGTTATGTGTTGTCGCATCCCCAGATGTTTTTGAATACGACGAGCGACGCGCGGCTCGTTCCAATGGTCATCAATGCAGCCTGCGGTGACCTCACGGCACCGACCGGCGACGAGATGCGTGCTGATATCGAAGCGGAGGGCATCACGCCGTTGTTCGTCGACGGTCAAATTGCCGTCATCTGAGCGCTGGACTGACCTAGGGTCTGGCAGTAATCGACATTGACGCCATGAGCCCGGTGGACGAAAAGCGGCCAGTAGATCTATTTCGTGCCGTGAGCTACTGATGGTTTTGCGGCCCGAAACTTACCCCGGGGGACCCCTGAGCAATTTGCCTCACTCCGAGAGTCATCCGGTCCGCATGGATCCCCCGGTCCGCATGGATCCCCCGGTCCGCATGGATCCCCCGGTCCGCATGGATCCCCCGGTCCGCATGGATCCCCCGGTCCGCATGGACCCTCCGGTCCGCATGGACCCT
>JBLFZD010000265.1:0-5336 GCA_047610085.1 Ilumatobacter sp.
GCCTGCACGCGACGCCACCGGTAGGTGTGCCGCGATTGCTCCCAGATCTAGACGATCACGTCGGTGAGCCACGCCCGGCGAATAGTGCGTGGCGATGGTGGCCGGTGTCGCCACATGAAGAACCCCGACGAAGCAATCTGCAACACGCGGCACGCCGACTTCAGACCGTGCCCCTCTACGCCGAGTTGCTCAACGATCGGGAACAACTCTTTTGGGCGAACCACCCGACCCTGCGCGAATAGCTCCGACGCCCGCTTCACCGTTGCGAGTTACTTCTCCAGTTCAGCAATCCGCATGTTCGCGGCGCGAAGCTCGGCACTGTCCTGGGACGACAGCCCAACCGCGGTACCAGAGTCGATTTGGTCCTGCTTCTTCCATCGGAAGATCGTCGCTGCGCTCACCTCGAGCCCGTCGGCGAGGTCATAGACCGACCGGCCGGCACGGACCTGGGCGAGCACCATCTCTCGGTACTGCGACGAATACGTATCGGGCACCTGACCCTCCTTCGGATCAGCCCTACTCTCACAAACCAAGGTCAAGATCTGGGGGACATATCAACTGGATCAACTACCGGGTCCCCTTCACACCGACGATGGGACTTCATTGACATGACCGCACGACGCCCCACCCCCGAAGGCGACGCCACCGAACACAACCACGAACCGGATCCTGCACTACGTCGCACTGGCCGTTTTGGTGATCGTGACGGTCGCTCTACGCACGGCGCTCTGTCCGCCGCGGACCTGACCAGCGCCAACCTGTTCGGCGCCACCTTGCCCGGCTACAGCGGGGTCTCCGGGGAGGGCCACATAATTTGGGTTAGTGCGACGTGTCCTGATGGTTCTGAGGCTGGCCGGGTGGCATGTGTGCTTTAGCGGCGGATCGTTCACGGGCTGAACGTTGCGGGTGTGTCAGGCCTGGTCGCGGGGCTGATCACCGTCACGTTGAACGCCACCGACGCCGCAGATGCTGGCACCACTTCTGTTGCGACAGGGGTAACGCTGCCTGGTGGCTGTGTCGGAACTGTCCCGGTCACCTGCAACGTTTGGGACACAACCGATACGACCGGCCCAGCGAGGCCGACACCACCACGCGTATCCAAAATACGAGTCGGGGTGAACGCCACAAACGACGACGGCCCCGAAGCGTTCGACGACCCGACGTTCGACTACGGCATCCGTGGCGGCATGACAGCACGCGCCCGAGCCGCCGCGAGAAAAATGTAAGCCACCAACACCACTGAACAAGCCGCGTGACCAGCCACACACCCACCCCGCCACGTTGGGGTGGGGTAGCCCGGGCACGTGATCAACATGCAAACCGCTAAAGCCCGCGATCTCTTTGCTCACATCATTTAAGGGGCCCGAGCCCAGGAAGGGGACGCAATGCCGGGTCCACTTCCTCAAAATGACAAGCGCCGGAGCAATGCTCCGACGATCCCGACAACGGCGGTACCTGTTTTCGGTTTTGCTGGGGCCATCCCTGATGCTCTCGACGGTTACAACCTCGGCACGCTGGGGCGCAGCGGGTTGCAGTGGAATTTGTTGTCGCAATGAAGTCGGGGGCCGAAGCCCCCGATGACGCAATCAATGCAGCCCTCGCCGCAATTGCCACAGTTCCCGCAATGAAGTCGGGGGCCGAAGCCCCCGATAACCACAATCTCGCAAGGAGACTGACATCGAAACAAAAATGCCGCAATGAAGTCGGGGGCCGAAGCCCCCGATGACAGGTGTTGCTCAGGGCCTGAGAATACACCGCGAAGTCGATGAGTTGCGAGGACTCGTCCGAAGTTGTTGAGCGACTGTCGAGTTGTCAAGGATCAAGGCGAAATCAGCCCTGCTCAACGAACGTGCGAGCGCTCGCGGGGATTTCGGGCGATAGGTCACCGCTCGCAGCTTCTCACACGATCGTTGGACCGGACCTTGGCATGCTCGGCCTCGGCCCGAGAAATGTGAACAGATGCTCATTTTTCGGATCTCCCAGGTCTACCGCAGCGATCGTGTCCTCCCCGGCTTCGATGATGGCGGTCAACTGCTTCAAGAGATCCAACCGCTCCGCTGAAGTCAGATCGCACAAGAAGACCGAGTATGGGAATGGCATCCCGAAGCCCTTCATGACGCGATGAACAAGACGTAGGCGCTTTTGGTCCCGGATGTCGTAGGCCACCAGATGTCGATATCGCTTCATCTGGTCACCACGGGTCGGTAGCTGTCGAACTCTTCCATCATCGTGGCGGCCAACAGACGCGCTTGCACTTCCAGCGACCGTCGGTAGCTCACTCGGTAGCCGAACGTCGTGTGCTTCGCATCGGTCGCCAGTCGGCGCTCATACGCCGTCAACACGGTGCGGCGTCCATCTGCAGTCAAGCCGACTCCGCCCGCTCGCTCGTTGAACGACGACAACCGGACCGCGCCGTTGTTGATGATCGTCAACAACGTCGAGTCGGCACTCAATGGTCGGAACTCCTCTGCAAGGTCGAGAGCAAGCGCTGGTCGCCCGAATCGTGGACGGTGGTAGACGCCTTGACACGGATCGAAGCCGACGGCGAGCAGTGTTCACGTACAGTCCTTCACCAAGAGTAAACAGACGTAGGAAAGCAGGCAGTTGACCGGTTCAGTCGGAGGGCGACGTGTCCGTTTGGCGAACTGAAACACGCCGAGCGAATCATCGATTATCGAGTCGAGCACGTCGCCGACGTCGTCACGCGAGTGGCAGCGAAGCAGCACACGTGCATTTAAGATCTTGCCGCTCACCATCTCCTTCGAGACAGCAAGGTTGTCGTCTTCGGAACGGAGAACCTGGCGCCGCCGAAGCTCGACGTTCTTGGCCGGAAGACTTTTGGCAATCCTTTGGAACCAGCCGCCACCGGAGAAGAAGCAGATCGGGATCTGTCTGAAGAACGACTCGCGCATTGCCTGGGTCAAGATCTGAACGTTGCCGAAGATCGACACCTGCGACATGTCGATCAGGCGAATCTCCGACAGCACGGCACGCGCCTTCTTCACCTGTAGCTGTTGCCCACGGATCCCAATCCTCGTTCCCGGCTCCGAGACGTAGAGAGGGGCAGCGGCGGTGGCGGCATCGGATCAGGCGCCACGGCCTTCAGTTGCGCCACCACCGCCTCGGTCTCATCGATCAATTCCGCGGTCAACTCGAATCGCGCTCGCTTCGTCGAATCCGTGAAGCGCACCTCGGCGTACGGAACCTTGAAGCCGTTGTTACGTAACATCAGTGCCGTTACGGCAATTTGAATTCGCTCCGGATCCCACACCGGGTGCTCCGAGTCGCGTTCCCGGCCTCGCTTGAGTTCAACGGGCACCACTGTCACGTCGACCGACTCGATGACGTCAGCCTTGGCAATCACACCCAGGCGATCTGACGACACGAGAACCGACGTCGATCGAACTGAACCAGGATCGTCACCCGACGGTGGGCGCCCCGAGACCCGATCGACTCCGCGATGCTCCCACTTGCCTTGGACGATGTAGTCGTTCTCACCTGTTTCGCCTGTCGACCAGGCGAGATGAAAAAACCGTGAGAAATAGACGAAGTCGTTGACCATCCGCGTCGGCACATATGGCGGAATCTCGGAGACTGGCTCAAGTTCCATGGGCAGGTACCGGCACCGACGGGTCACTTCTCGATATTGTTCGGCCAGATCCGTTCCGCCGGAGTCATCGCTCCGTTGTTGTTCCCGGAGCGCACTCTCGTCGATCGACGCACCTCAACCACCGACAATGCGCTCGGATCCATCCGCCCGACTCGAGATGTATCGAGTAGCGGGTGGTCGACGAGCACACGAACCGCTGACAGGTCGAGCGGCCGATTCCACACGGGGTAGGTGAACACCGACTTTCGGTTCACGCTCGACCACCCCACTGTTTCATGTGAATCGTCGCTGGTCGCTCGGTCGACGAAGAGGCGTGTCGCCATCAAAGCAAGCCATGTCGCTCCCACCACACCCGCCTTCACGCCGTAGTCCTTGCTCCGCGTGCCGGCTACCCGTTCCTTGCCGACGTCGGCCGCCTGGTCCAGGTACCCGCCGACCCAGTCGTGGCGACGCCAGGCCGACAGTGCTCCCCGAATCGAATGAGCATCAACGATCGGTTCCATAGACTTTGCGAGCGTGCCCGAGATCGTGACGGGCCCTGGGCCGACGTTCCACCACTTCGATCGCTCGAGAGTGCCGTTGTCGCCTTCGATCGTCAACCCGACCATCGACACGAGCCAGCGTTGGGCTTCGATGCCATCAGCGACGAAATCGCTCAAACGCCGGCCGTCCTCGAACGACAATGAGTTCATCGGGTCGCCACCCTTGGGCGAAGCCAAGGGCAACGCGTCGACCCCCGGAATGAGCTGACCATCCAATCGGAGGGTCTCGACCACTTGGAACAACACCTCAGACAACTGGTCGTGGTCGGGAGCCAACGGCGTCGACACGACCGCCGGGCCGTATGCGCCGTCGGGCCAGCAGAGTGTGGCGTCGCGATCGCCGAGGTCCTCGGCGATCACGCACAGCACGCCACACCCTGCGAGGAAACCCAAGACGTTGTCGGCACGCAGCGCAGGAAGTTCGATCCGACTCATCGGCCCTCCTCCGAAATCGAGATGTCGGCGAGTCGAACGGTTGCTTCCAACAGCGCCAAACCCCATTCGCCGTAACGCTCGCAGAGGTCGGAGAAGCGCCGGGGTTGCGACCACGCCGGGTGGCTTTCTTCGCTCGATGCCGACCAGTCGACAGAGTCGAACGTCACCGAGACCTTCGCGGGAGCACCGTCGGCACGGGCGGGAAACAGCGGCCTCGCATGACCGTGATGCGAAGCCACCAGGTGCTCTACGAGCCCTCGGTCGACCCCCTCGAACAACGAATCGTCGGCTGCTTCCACCAATGCGAGCGAGACCGCCTCGTGCCGGTACCCGACCGGCCACGACGATGCGTTGAGTTCTGACATCGAGCCCGACGCGACGGTCGATTTGGCGAGCAGATCGAACGCATCGGACCCGTAACTCTCAGCCAACCAAAGTGGGCCACCCCGCAACAGCGCCTGAAACCTCGGATCGGCCTTACCGAGATCGTGGAACCGGCCAGCGAGCGTCACGGCATCTGCAAGTTCGGTGTCCAACCCCATCAGCGATGCGAATTGACTCGCCCGCTCCCCCACCGATCGCAAATGAGCGTCGAGCGTGACATCGCCGGTCGCCGATGATCGGGCCGCGCCATCGTCTGATCCAAACCTGGCCCTGCGACCCCGCACGATCACCGCAACGGGCCAAGCGGCCGGTCCATTGGCAACGGTGCCGCCGACGAATCCGAACGACGCGGATTTCGTCAAAAG
>JBLFZD010000266.1:0-5330 GCA_047610085.1 Ilumatobacter sp.
CCCGCAGCGCCCTCCGGGTTCTGGGTGACCTTGACCTCAAGGAGAACCTCGGGCGTGTTGGGCGGCAATTCGACAGTGCCCACGATTCGGCCGGTCTCGCCAGCCACGACGACGTCAATGGACGACGCCACCTCGTTGGGAGCCAGTTCGACACGCTCGGCGGTGTCGGCACCACCGGCCGACGGGTACCAGATCTCGGTGAAACCGTCACCGGTGACGCGGAATGCATAGGTCCCTGGCAACAAGCTCGGGAGGGCGAACGAGCCATCATCGATCGTGGCAGCGGACCCAGCCGGGTCAAGACTGCCATCAGCTTTCTGGCGAAAGGCCTCGACGGTGAGCCGAGCAAGCCCGTTGCCTGTGGTCCCAGCGGTCACGGTGCCGCTGGCCGACACGTCAATGAGTTTCAGAGGAAACTGTTCCTGACCGGTAGCGAACGAACTCGCCGGCGCTTTCCCGACCGCATCCTGCGAGCGAACCGTTGTCATCACGAACCAGAAGAGCAGCACCCAGAGCGCGATGATGCCGGCGAGGATGAGGATCGTGATGAGGCCGCGCGGAATGCGCGGCTTCTGGTTGAACGTGATGGTCTTTTCGACTTCGACATCATCGACCTTCGTGGTGACCAGGACCTGGCGAGCCTCGGGCTGCCCAAACCACGGCCGCTTGCCGCGCATGCGAATGTCAACGAAACCCGATTCACCGAGCGGCACGAAGAACGAGGCTGGGTCGACGACCACATCGGCACCACGCGCCGGATCGAAGGCGCTGATCCGAACGTTTGCTGCGCCGTTGCCTTCATTTCGAACCTGCGCCGTCGAGCGCCCAACTTTGCCACCGGTGACAATCTGGGGGACGAGGTCAACCCCGAGTGCCGGGACCTCTTCGACCGTGAGCCAGAAATCGTGCACGGTCTGGCGTTCTGGGTCGATGGTAGAAACCAGGCGAGCGATAACGAGGTAGTCGCCAGCCGGGCAATTCGCCGGCGTGTCGAAGAACACTTCAACCTGTGCGGTCTCGTCCGGGAACACGCTGACGACCGGCCGTTCAAGGCGAACCCAATCTGGGTCAACGCCGTCGACGATGGCGGTGATGCCATCGATGATCTCACCCGAATTGGTGACCTGGATCGAGACCTGAGCAATATCGCCTGGCCGAACCGACACGTGCGAAACGTCGAGAGCACTGATCAGGTCGCAATCAGCACGCACCGAACCGTCTTCGGCTGAGTCCTCGGACTCGATCGCCGCATCGTGGTCGCCGATGTCACTCATTCGAAGCGCACCCCGCCCACATCACTCACCGTTTCACGCAATTCAGACTCGGCATCGATGATGATTTCGTCACCGACCTGAGCACGCAACAAGAACCGGCCCGCGTCGCTGATGCGCGTGGCTCCACTCGGTGATCGAACAATCGCACCCACAAGGCCGCGCTCCCGAGCATTGAGCACCTCACCGGCGATCCGGCGACGCTCAGTCGGTTCGGGGCCATCGGCGCCAATCTGGCCAATCGCTGTGATGATCGACTCGACTGGTGGGCCAGCTTCTTGGTACACGCCGGTGTCCATCTGTGTGGACACCACGATATTGAGCCCCGGCTTGACCTTGCCTTCGAGCGCCTTAAACACGTCCATGTGGTCTTCACCAGCACGAGCCATCGCCAACACTGGTTCTGGTAGCTGATGCAGGCTCTCGTCGAGATGCTGGTACGAGATCTGACCGGCGGCGAGCAGCGACCGCATCAGACCAGCCAAGAGCACACGTTCGTCGCTGTGGTCATTGGTCCACGCGGTCACCACGTAGCGAAGCTCCACGACAGGCAATGCGTGCTGATGGACGCGGACTCCGTCTCGGACCACGGTCCGGACACCTGCGGTGGCCTTGTCGGCCGATCGACGCAGATCCCACAAAAAGCAATTCACAGTTGGTCGGGAGAGCTTCGAACTCCATTCACGGTCGGGTGCTTCAAACGACACATCGACGTCGACAGCGCTCAGCGGGACTGAGGCACGCAAAAAGGATTCAAGCCCACCATCGATCAACTCCAGCATTGCACCGCCCCCCGTCTGCACGAACATTATCGACCGCACGTGCAATAGTAGCCCCATGAGAGGACGGGGTGCAGATCATCGGGTCAGGGTCACGTCCCGGCGTATACATAAAAACTTGGCCGTCGCGCTAGTTGTTGTCGTTGCACTGAGCGCCTGCTCGGGAAGTGACGACGCCAATGGCATCACCAACGAAGACGTGACCAAACTTGGCCAGACTGCGGTTGGAACCTGCTTGCAATTCGGTGACGATGTTGGGGAAGAAATCACCGAACTCCCCGTCATTGCCTGCAACGTGCCCCACAGTCATGAAATTTACGCCATCGTCACGAGCGGCGAGACGGTTTACCCGGGCTTCGACGCGCTTGAGGAAACCGCACTGACCGAGTGCCTCGGAGCCTTTGAGGATTACATCGGCGTGAGTCCGTTCGATTCATCGCTGATCTATTCGTGGCTCGTTCCCACTCTCAACAGCTGGAACGAGGAAGAGGATCGAGAGATCATCTGCGTGGCAGCCAACGGCAACGCTGCTCCGCTCTCGCAGAGCTTCCGCGGCTCTCAGTTGTGATCAGTTAGCGAAGAAACTCGGGGCGTCGCGGAGTGAGCAGCCGTCAACTCATCAACGGGACCACCCTCTGCAGGGTCGTGGCCCCAATTCGTTCGGATACGTGCACATCATCACGCGGCGCACCTCCATCGACGTCGCGACCTGGTCAACCGCATCGCAAAGCACGGGTCTTTCCTGCCCATTCGGTCGGCCGACACGCACCCTGCACCCCGCCTTGACATTTTGTAAAGAAGACACTGATACTGTCGGACCGGTGACGCCAAATAGTTTGAGTATTGACGGATCCCGCCTGATTCGACGGCTGAACGAACTCGGAGAGATCGGTGCAATCGAAGGCACGATCGGCTGTGCTCGCCTCGCCCTCACCGACGAGGATCGCGACGGCCGTGACCTCGTCACGACCTGGATGCTCGAGCTCGGTCTCGACATCACGATCGACGGGATCGGCAACGTGATCGCCATGATGCCGGGCTTCGATCCGGACCTCGCTCCGGTGATGACCGGGTCGCACATCGACACCGTTGCCACGGGCGGCCGCTACGACGGCAACCTCGGCGTACTCGCCGGCCTCGAAGTGATCGAAACCGTGCTCACCGCGATCGAGCAGGGCAACCTCGAACTCAATCGTCCACTCGCTGTTGGCTGGTTTACCGACGAAGAAGGCGCTCGATTCCAACCCGACATGCTTGGCAGCCTCGTGTACGTCGGTGGCATGCCGCTCGAGGACGCCCTCGAAATCACCGACCGCGATGGGCTCTCGGTGGGTGACGAACTGGACCGCATTGGGTACCGCGGCGCGGCGCCGATCCCGGGGCCAACACCGCACGCTTTTGTTGAACTCCATATCGAACAGGGTCCGATCCTCGAAGACGGGGGCATCACCATCGGCGTCGTGGAGGGTGTGCAGGGCATTTCGTGGACCGAGCTCACCCTCATCGGTCAGTCATGCCACGCAGGCACCACGCCGATGCGCTTGCGCCACGACCCCGGCTACGTCGCGGCGGCCGTGTCGACGTTCGTCCGTGATCTCACGCGTGAATTTGGCGGTCAGCAGGTTGGCACAATCGGCGCTCTCGACCTCGTTCCAAACCTGGTCAACGTCGTGCCATCGACCGCCACGATGACCGTCGATCTGCGCAATACCGACGACGAGATCCTCCAGCAAGCCGAGACGCGCCTCCGCGGCTTCGTTGCACAGGCCGCCGAGCAGGAAGGCGTCTCGGTCGAGACGCGCACGCTGGCACGGTTCGAACCTGTCGATTTTGATCCGCGTGTGATCGACCTGGTCGAACAAGCAGCTCAGCGGCATTCGCTCACATACCGGCGGATGCCGTCGGGCGCGGGACACGACGCCCAAATGTTTGCGCGAGTGTGCCCGACCGCGATGATCTTCACGCCAAGTGTCAATGGCATCAGCCACAACGTCACCGAGTACACCGAACCAGCCGATCTGGAGGCGGGGGCCAACGTGCTCCTGGATGTAATGCTCCAACTCAGCGACAAGGATTTCTTATGAGCGGCACCACCCCTGGCCTCGTGTGCGCGCACCATCACTTGTACTCGTCCTTGGCCCGAGGGATGCCGCCACCACCCGCCGAACCAACGAACTTCCTCGGCATCCTCGAGAACGTGTGGTGGCGCCTCGACGTCGCCCTCGACCTCGAGATGATTGAGTGGTCAGCCAAGTTGGGCGCACTCGAAGCGCTCGAGGCTGGCACCACCGCAATCATCGATCACCACGAGTCACCAAACGCGATTCCCGGTTCGTTGTCGGTCATTGCCAACGCGTGTAACGAGGTCGGGGTCCGGATCAACACGTGTTACGGCATCACCGACCGACACGGCTCGGCCGCGGGGCTACGCGGGCTCGCAGAAAACGACCGGTACCTACGCGAGTGCGCAAAGCGCGACGACGGCATGCGTCGCGGCATGGTCGGCGTCCACGCCGCGTTCACCGTCGATGAGCAGCACCTGGTCGACGCAGCAGGGCTCGCTGAGGACCACGGCGTTGGCCTGCACATCCATGTCGCCGAAGGCGTCGATGACATGGCTGCTGCTGACCGCCTACGCGACCTGAGCCGCGATGACTGGCTCGTCATCCACGGCGTTCACCTCCCCGACGACCATGGGCTCCGCGGCACGATCGTGCACAACCCGCGGTCGAACATGAACAACTCGGTCGGCTACGCAAACCCAAGCCGGTTCACCAACCCCATTGCGCTGGGCACCGACGGGATCGGGGCCGACATGCTCGCCGAGTTCCAACTCGCGTACTTCAAGAACCGTGAGCACGACATCAGCGCCTCGCCGGACACCGCGTGGTCATGGCTGCAGGCCGGCTACGACTTGTTTCCCGAGGCCCACAATGACGAGGTCACCTGGTCGTACTCGACAATCGAACCGTGGCACGTTGCTTTTACGCCGTCGATCCGCGCCATTGATATCGACGTCGCTGGCGAACCGGCACTTCGCAGTGGGATCGCGACCCGCGTCGACGCCGACGAGGTCCGTGCCAAAGCAGCTGAGCAAGCCATTCGGCTGCACATCGCGCTCGGCTGACGACGAGGCGGGGGGTCAGGTTCGTTCGACGCGCAGCTGGATCGCCGTCGCGCCGGCATCGAAGCTCGCTCGGAGGAGCGCTCCAATCGCTGCGAGGACCTCGTCGAGATCTCCGTCGGCGGTCGTTGCGAACGGACCCATATCGGGCGTGAG
>JBLFZD010000267.1:0-5319 GCA_047610085.1 Ilumatobacter sp.
GTTGCTCCCGCTCAGCCGAGTTGCCTCAGGTGGTGAGCTGGCCAGGTCAATGCTTGCTCTGCGGCTCGTGTTGTCCGATGCGGGCGGTGCCGACTCGGCCACGGACACACTCGTCTTCGACGAAGTAGACGCTGGCATTGGGGGAGAGGCCGCCCAAGCCGTCGGTGACGCACTCTCTGGGCTGGGGAGACACCATCAGGTGCTGGTCGTCACCCACTTGGCCCAGGTTGCTGCTGCTGCCGACACGCAAGTCTCGGTGTCGAAAGAGATCCGAAAAGGGGCCACATTTGCGTCAGCCCGGACGATTGAGGGCAAAGAACGCGTCGAGGAGATCGCCCGAATGCTGTCTGGATCGGCATCAAAACAAGCGCTGAATCACGCCAAGGAACTACTCGCATGACATTTGTGCGGCGCTGTGCGCACCGAAGGCGTCCACAAGGATTACCCTGTTCTTCCGTCGTGATGTCGAGACGGAGGTTTGGATGACCAAGCACATTTTTGTGACCGGCGGTGTTGCCAGCTCCCTCGGGAAAGGTCTGACCGCCTCATCGCTGGGACGCCTACTCAAACTGCGTGGCCTGAGGGTCACACTGCAGAAGTTGGACCCGTATATCAACCTTGATCCGGGCACGATGAACCCGTTTGAGCACGGCGAGGTCTTCGTCACCGACGATGGCGGCGAAACCGACCTTGATCTCGGCCATTATGAGCGGTACATCGACGAAAACTTGTCACGCAACTCGAACGCCACCACCGGATCGATTTACCAAGCGGTCATGGCCGCCGAACGTCGCGGCGACTACCTGGGCAAGACCGTGCAGGTCATTCCCCACATCACCGACGAAATCAAGAACCGCGTGGAACGCGTTGCACAGCAAGACGTCGACGTCGTGATCACCGAGGTCGGCGGCACCGTTGGCGACATCGAGATCCTTCCCTTCCTCGAAGCAATCCGCCAGTTCCGCAACAAGGTCGGCCGCGACAACGTCTGCTACATCCACGTGACGCTGGTGCCATTTATCGGCCCGTCCGGTGAGCAAAAAACCAAGCCGACGCAACACTCGGTCACCGAACTTCGCTCCCGTGGCATCCAACCCGATGTCATCGTGTGCCGCTCCGAAGAAGCGCTATCGGACGACCTCAAGACGAAGATCTCGAACATGTGCGATGTCGACCGAGCTGCAGTCATCAACGCAGCCGACGCGAAGAACATCTACGAACTGCCGCTGATCTTCCACAAAGAAGGATTGGACTCATACGTCTGCGACGTGTTGCGCATTGACGATGAAGTGGATCTTTCGTCGTGGCAACGAGTCGTCGACAAGGTCGAAGCGGCGACCGACCCCGTGACGATTGGGTTGATCGGGAAATACACCCAACTACCCGACGCGTACCTGTCGGTCGTCGAATCGCTCAAGCACGCCGGATTTCACCACGGTGCCAAGGTTGAAATCGAATGGATTCAGTCCGAGACGGTTGAAGGCATGTTGGCCGATGGCCAACTGGGCCACCTTGACGGCATCATCATTCCCGGGGGTTTCGGCCACCGCGGCGTGGAAGGAAAAATCGCCGCAGCTCGTTATGCCCGCGAGAACGCAATGCCGTGCCTCGGTATCTGCCTCGGTCTCCAAGCCATGACCATCGACTTCGCTCGAAACGTCGCAGGGTTGGCTGGCGCACACTCCACCGAATTTGACCCCGAGACCCCGCATCCGGTGATCGACTTGATGGTCGAACAACGGGGCATCGAAGACAAGGGCGGCACGATGCGCCTTGGCGCTCATTACGCCGTTCTCGCCAATGAATCACAGGTTGCAAAGGCCTACGGCGAAACCGTCGTTTCTGAGCGGCACCGCCATCGCTACGAGTTCAACGAGCGGTATCGGGCACAGCTCGAGTCCGAAGGGCTCTTCTGTTCGGGAACATCGCCCGACAACACGCTGGTCGAATTCATTGAGTTGCCCGGCCATCCGTTCTGGATCGCCACGCAGGCCCACCCGGAATTCAAGAGCCGTCCTGACCGACCGCACCCGCTTTTCCGTGAGCTGATCGCCGCTGCGCTTGAACATCGCAAAGCACCTCGTGACGCTGACGTCAACGCCACGGCCTGACATGGAGGGCTTCCGGCGAGTGGCTGAGTCCATGGTCCACCAGGGTTACGTCTGGCACGTCGCAACCGCTGAGTATGAAGCACCCGATGGGCGACGTTTTCATCGCGACATCGTTCGCTCTCCCGGCGCCGTCGGCGTCGTCCCGCTCATCTTCGATGCCGAAGGCAATCCCTCGGTCGTGCTGGTGTCGCAGTACCGGCCGCCGCACGAGAAGTCGATCATCGAGATTCCCGCAGGGATGCGAGATATCGAAGGCGAAGACACCGCCGAGGTCGCTCGACGCGAACTGATCGAGGAAGCTGGTCTTCACGCTGGACACGTGGAACTCCTCACTGAGATCTACCCGTCGCCGGGGATGACCGACTCGGTCACGTCGATCTACCTCGCCACACAATGTACGCCGGTTCCAACAGACCGCCAGGGTCCCGAAGAGGACTTCATGGAAGTGCTGCACGTTCCGTTGACCGATGCGCTTGCAATGATCGACGCCGGAGAGATCCGTGACGCAAAGACGGTCATCGGGCTACTCATGACCGATCGTCGGTTGCGTCGGTCCGACGGCGCCTGACCCGCGAACACTACTGTGGCCAAGAATCCGCTTCCGATGGAAGTCGAGGAGTTCCTTGCGTGGATGCTGTCCGAGAAGGGTCGTTCGGCCAACACGCTTGCGGCCTACCGTCGGGACCTCACTTCCTATTGCGCCTGGCTGGCCGACCGTGAGGTCACCATTCTCACCGTGGACCACAGCACGCTGGTTGGTTTCGTCGGTGAACGAAAGGCCTCGGACTCCGCAACCTCGTCTATCGCTCGTCAGCTTGCAGCGATACGCATGCTTCACCGGTACCTCACCATCGAGGGAGAGCGGCCAGACGATCCATCGTCGGAGTTGGAAGGCGTGAAAGTCCCGTCGGGGATTCCGAAGCCGCTCACTGAGACCCAGATTAACAGCCTGCTCGATGCCGTGGTGGGGCACGAACCGATCGATCATCGTGATCGGGCCTTGCTCGAGTTGCTGTATGCAACCGGGGCTCGCATCTCTGAAGCGGTTGGCCTCAAGGTTGGCGATCTTGACATGGACGGCCGATTGGTCCGGCTTTACGGCAAAGGATCGAAGGAGCGGATCGTCCCGTTTGGCTCGTCTGCAGCCGAGGCACTCGACGACTGGTTCTCGCCCCGTGGGCGCGTCCGGTTGGTCCCCGTCCAATGGCAACGTCGCACCGACGCCGAAGCCGTCTTCTTGAATACCCGTGGAAGCCGCCTCACTCGTCAGGCGGCTTGGTTGATCGTCAAAAAATACGGGCGCCGCGCCGGAGTCTCCGATGACCTCTCGCCACATGTGCTGCGGCACTCGTGTGCCACGCACCTCCTCGACCACGGCGCCGACCTCCGCGTCGTTCAAGAGATGCTGGGTCACGTCTCGATCTCAACAACCCAGGTGTACACGCGGGTGAGCCAGGAACGGTTGTGGGACGTGTATCGGTCAGCGCACCCCCGAGCAACCCTCGGTTCAACCGAGGAACGGACACGGCACGGGCCAGAATGAGGGCGTGAGCACGCTCGTTGATTTTGCGACCAAGCCGTGGCACCTGGTCGCTCGGTTTTTCCGGTCGCTGCCGTCGACGCCCCCGTCGATTGCCGACGAGATTTGGGCGGACGAACACCTCCTTGCTGGCGAGCGCGCCCTCTGGGTGCAGTTGAGTAATCAAGATCGGCGCCACAGCATCGGCGTCGCTCAGCGTTTTGATGTCGTACGGCGTGGAGCGTCGCGTGTCGAAATAGCGGGAGCGCTCTTGCATGACGTTGGCAAGATCGAATGCCAGCTCGGCACGTTCGCTCGGGTAGCAGCAACCCTGCTCGGCCCGCGGACCGAACGCTTCCGGTTGTACCACGATCACGAAATTATCGGCGCCCGGCTTGCATTCAATGCTGGTTCAACAACCGAGACCATGGACCTCCTCGCTGGGCGTGGCCCCGCCTATGACGATCTCTGCACTTGCGACTTTTAGCGCTCTTCCTCTCGGGTCAGGGAACAAGCACGGTGCGGACACGGCGGGAGTTCACGCCACACCGCAACGTCATCCAGAGCAGTAACCCGCCCCAGGTCCCAGCGATCCCCAACTGAGGTGCAAGCAAGACGACGATCGCGATTGGAATCACCGCAGCGAGATAGAGGAACGCCGCCCGACCAAGGAACTGGTAGTCGCCAGCACCGATCAGCGAGCCATCGGTTGCAAAGGCAATTGAGCCGGGGATGAGGATCGCTGCGAGGAAGATCAGCGCCACCGTCGCTCGACTCACCACGGCTTGATCATTGGTAAAGGCTCGCGCGATCAACGGGGAACTGACGGCAACGAGTACCGCGAGGCCCACTCCTACTCGTATCGACAAACGGATTGCACGCTGTGAGACAACTGCAGCGCCGGATCCGCCCTTGCCGAACTCTTCAGCGACGAGCGTCTGTGTCGGTACCGCCAGTGCATCGAGCGTGAGGGCCAGGAAGAGAAACATCGTGATGGCGATCGAGTGCGCTGCAAGTGTGGCATCGTCAATGCGAGCAGCAATCGACGTGGCGCCGGTGAACACGGCGAGCATCGCACCGACCCGCAGGAGAAGGTGGCGCCCAGCCGAGAGCAACGGCGCCATTTCACTCCAACGGGGTCGGAGGTCACGGGCCGACGCGATGTGGCGACGGGTCAAACCAAAGAGCGCACAGCCCGCGAACACTTGGGCAACCACGGTGGACCACGCCGCGCCGGCCACGCCGAGATCAAAGCCGAACACGAGGACGACCTCGAGAACGGCGTTCACAATGTTGGCAATGACAAGAACGATGAGCGGCGACCGGTAATCACTCGCTCCGCGCTGTGTACCCTGCGCAGCGAGCCCAACGATGACGAACGGCACGCCGATTGCCGATATCTGAAGGTATGTGACGGCAAACCCGATCACGTCGTCGCTTGCGCCCAGACCGTTCGCAAGCGGCCGAGCAAAGAACACAAGCAGGGGAGCGGCGACAATGCCGATGGTGGCTGCGACCCACACGGCTTGCACCCCGACTTCGGCAGCGCCTTGAGGGTTATTCGCACCCAGCCGGTTGGCCACGCGCTGCGTCGTTCCGTAGGCGAGAAAATTTGAGCCGGCGATCACGAGCGAGAGCAACGAGACAGCGATGGCAACTCCACCCAGTTGTTGAGTGCCGACACGGCCG
>JBLFZD010000268.1:0-5313 GCA_047610085.1 Ilumatobacter sp.
AGATGCCGCAGGCCTGGAAAGACCACGCGGTGTACTACGCCGGGCCCGCCAAGACTCCCGAGGGCTACGCCTCGGGCTCATTCGGCCCCACCACCGCCGGGCGGATGGACTCCTACGTGCCCGAGTTCCAAGCGGCGGGCGGTTCGATGGTGATGCTCGCCAAAGGCAACCGGTCCAAGCAGGTCACCGACTCGTGCGAAAGCAACGGGGGCTTCTACCTCGGGTCGATCGGCGGCCCAGCGGCTCGCCTCGCGCTCGACAACATCAAGAAGGTCGACGTGCTCGAATACCCCGAACTCGGGATGGAAGCCATCTGGAAGATCGAGGTCGAGAACTTCCCAGCGTTCATCGTGGTCGATGACAAGGGCAACGACTTCTACGCCAAGGTTCGCGCTGCAGCTTCCATGCCCGTGTCGTTGAGCTGAACCCGACACCATGGAACCAATCGTCGCCGACCACATCGCGAAATTCGAAGCTGCTGAACGCACGATTGTCGGAGTGCACAACCTCGGGCCCGAACAGCTCGTCGACGTATCGGCTGACCACCTCAGCGTTATCGTCGCCAGCGGGCCCTTTGGTTCCGAAATTGTGGTGCAGCCAGTCAGCGCAGGTGATGCGCAGCCAGCTGAATATCACGTGTGGTTACCGGGTGCGCTGCGATCGGCTGCCGAATATCGGGTCGGTCGATTGAGCGGATCATGGGGGTGCCCCGGTGATACCGAGGTCGAACTGTGGCTCCGCTCGGAGGACTTCTGTGTCAACGACCTGCCCGTCTCGGTGACCCAGGGCTACCGCGCAACCAAACTCGACACCGTCGTTCAGCTCCATCCAACCGGGCTAAAACAGTCGGCCTTGATCATCACTTTGGGCGGAGAACCTCCGGCCTCCGAACTCGGCACCGCCCTCGTCGTCGTCAAGGAGATCGCCGCCGCAACGGCCTCAAGCACGGCGAGTCGGGCACTCGCACCCGTGTCTGGCGTTCAGTTCGCCGAGATCGCCGCTGCGGCAGCCGCAGGACTCCTCGGCGCACCGGCTACGCCTTCTCGTCCTCCACCGCCGCCGCCCTCCTCTGCGACCCCCGCCGCCCCGGCAACGTCGCAGCAGCCACCCCCGCCAAGCGCCTCCGACCGCATCGCCTCCCCACGAAATACAGCACGGGGACGCGATGCGGCGATTCGCGCCGCTCTCACTCCGTACGTGGGCAAACGAGTCCATCTCGGCCCGATCGCTGACCCCCAGGTCGCCGCCAGCGTGATGGCCCGGATTACACCCGACGTCAACCCCGGTGACATCGTTGGCTATCTCGACGCTGGCATTCGAGCATCGGGCAAGGTCGGCTACGTGCTGACCGCTGAGGCACTCCACATCCGCGTCACGGGAGACGAACGAACCGTTGCCTACGACGACATTCGATCGGTCCATTTCGACGCCGGCAAATTGTATCTGGAGACGGGATCAAGCGGAATGACGCAGCCAGATGCCCACGAAATAGGGGCGCAACTCACCGCTGCCATTCACGACATCCTGTCGCTGCGCTAATCGCCCAGCTGTGGTTCAACAAGCCGAACGGGCAATGTCCAACGCCGAACCTGCGGCGTCGGAGGTCACGTCGAGAACGACGTGACTGATCACGTGGTCTGGTTTCTGGTTCACAGCATCGGCGATGCAGCTCGCCTCGTCACCGGCGCCCCGGTTCCGGAGCGTGAAACGCAGCAAGTTGTTCGACTCGATATCGCCATGACCGAAGAGTTCGTCACCGAGTTCCTCATCGTCGCTGACACCAAGCAAGAACTCGCAACGCGTGCCATCGGCAGGAACGGGCTCACGAAGGAACTGAGCGCTGACCGCACGGTCGATACACGGCGTCCAGCCGGGAAACGCCGTGTGTCCAACTCCCTCCCAGATCATGTGGGTGGCGTCCACGAGCGCTTCCGCAAACTCGGGAGCGTGATAGCCCGGGGTGAGCGGATCATTCTCGGTACCGATCAACAAGATCGGGCGCTCGACGTCGACCTCCTGCACCGCGGTGAGCGGCTGCCGGTTCAGCGGAACTCCATCACAGAACGTCCACTCGGTGATCTGCGGCCCCAGGTCAGCGCAGTAGATCAAGAAGTTGGCTTCGGCAAAATCGCTCTCACCCATCAACTCATCGCCATCTGTCTCAGTCTGCGTGTCGCTTGGATCGGCGAATACGGTGAGGAGCGCGGCCATCGCCGAGGCGTCCCCCCTGTCAGCGTCCGACAGGGCCGTGGCCAACAACTCCCAATCACCGGCATAAGTGACCGCCTCGTTCAACAGCCCTTCGTAGTCGTCGGTGGAGACCTGATCTGGCATCCCAGCGAAATCCGCTGTGGGCAGGACGGGGATCTGAGACCCGAGGTCATTGAGAATCGTGTTGGCGTCGAGGCTGAACAGGCAGCGGTCGGTCGCATTGCAGAGTTCGGCGAATCGGTCTCGTGCGGCTTGCGTACCATCGTCGGCGAGCGTGGCAAACCCGTCGTCGAATGGCCCTTCAGGCGAGCCCGCCAACGGGTCGGTCACTCCGTCGAGCACGAACGCCCCGACGGAGTCAGGGTGCGCTGCTGCGTAGGTGGCCCCAAGAATCGATCCGTAGCTGTACCCGAAGTAGTTGAGTTTCGGTTCGCCAAGCGCGACTCGGATCGCCTCCATGTCCTCAGCGGAATACGGCGCCGACAGGAACGCAGCCAACGGCCCTGTGACCTCGGCACATCGGGTGATGAAGTCCTCATCACCGGGAACAACGGCGTCATCGCAGTCGATCTTGGGGAATGACTGGCCAACACCGCGCGGATCCCATGACACGATGTCGAAGCCGCGCAGGATGTCCGCCGGCATGCCGCCACGAACGTTCCAGGCCATCGGTAACCCTGCTCCACCCGGACCGCCAGGGTTGAGCACAATGGCGCCGCGCCGGTCACCGGTCGCCGGATGCCGGGTCAGCGCGAGTTCCACGTCGCCACTAACACTGACGTCACCGAATGGGTCCATCGCTGCAGTGAGTCGGGTGCATTCCCAGCCCGACGTTCCCAACACGTCGATCGATGGCGCGCCGAACGACGAACAGTCGCCCCAGGCGAGTTCGGTCGAGGATGCTTCGACGATGGGTAGGTCAGACGCTGACCCCGTTGGTGGCACCCCAGCGTCAATGTTCGGCATCCCCAAGTCACTGTCTGGTTCGAGGTCACCACCACTCCGGACGGATCGCTCGACGGCAACAGGAGGCGACGGGGCGCAGGCGGCGATCACCACGGCACCGACCAGCGCGACTACCAGATGCCTGCGATGTCGGAGATTCACCGATCCGCCTGCGGCCAGAGTTCGCCAACCAGTTCTCCCAGACGCCGTTCACCCGCTTCGGTCTGGCCGCCAAGCTCGATGAACCGGCTCATCACACGCTGTGTCTCCTCGTACCCCAGCGTGGCGGAAAAGTCATTGCCCTCAGCGCGTAGGTCTGCTTCGACGCCAACCTCGGCGCGGAGCACCGATGCCTTGGCCGCTGCAACAGCGTGCGACGGGAACGACGCGATACGCCCCGCCAGGCGATCGACAAAGCGAGTGATCTCATCGCCCGCGACAACGCGATTCACGAGCCCCCAGCGTTCCGCAGTGACAGCGTCGATGTCGTTGCATCCCAAGATCATCTCGAGCGCACGGCTTCGTCCGATCAGCCGCGGCAACCGAACGGTCCCGCTGCCGCCCGGCAGAATGCCAAGCGCGACCTCCGGTTGGTTGAACGTTGATTCGGGGGTGACGAAGCGCATGTCGCAGCTCAGCGCGAGTTCGCTGCCGCCGCCACCGACCCGCCCGTCGATCTCGGCGATGGTCGGCTTCGGCATCGTCCGAAGTGTCTCGCACATGCGATGGAAGCCATTGAGTTCTGTGGCGGCCGGCAGTTCGGTTGAGAACGCCTGGATCGCTTCAACGTCGAAATGAGCAATGAACCACTCCGCGTTTGCTGACCGAATGACCACAGCTTGAACAGCATCGTCTGCTGCGAGTTCACGGAACGTGGATGCCAGCTCGCGGAGGACCTGGATCGTCATGAGGTTCACCGGCCGAAAGTCGATGACCACCTCGGCAACACCGACATGGTTGATCGTGGTGGCGACGGGGTTCATCGGTCTCAATTCTCTCGCAGCTGGCAGTGATCCGGGGTTCAGAGCAGTTGTTTCACAGCGGCGCGTGTTGCTTCCGCCTCATCGGGGTTTCCGGGAAACTCGACCGTTGCGAAGTCGGTAACACCCATGTCGGCGAGTGCACCGATCCGATCGATGACCTCATCGGCGGTGCCGGTGATGGCGATGTCCTCAGGGCCCGCCGCACCTTCACGGTCCAACATCGCCCGGTAGCTCGGAAGACTGCCGTAGATCTCAAACACCTTGGCAGCGCGTTCCTTGGCTCCTGCGAAGTCGTTGGTGACACACACCGGCAGCGCAGCGATGACTCGCGGCGCTGGCTGCTCGGCTGCTTCGGCAGCTGCGTTGATGGTCGGCACGATGTAATCAGCCAGTGTCTTGGGGCCGGTGCACCAGGTGAGCGTGCCGTCGGCGAACTCGGCGGCAACCTTGAGCATCTGCGGGCCGAGGGCCGCGATAACGGTGCTGAACGGCTTCATTCCAGGCGCTTGGATCGAGCCGTGCGTTGTGTAGTCCTCACCGGCGTAGGAGACTGCTTCGTTCCTCGACAACGGGCCGAGGATGCTCATGTAGTCACGGATGTGGCGGATCGGCTTGTCATAGCTCATCCCCATCATGCTCTCGATGACAACCTTGTGGCTCAGCCCAATTCCGAGCGTGAGGCGGCCATCAGCGATGGCGTTCACGGTGTGGCACTGCTGGGCGATCGCCATGGGGTGGCGGGGGTAGGTCGGCACGACCGACGTACCGATTTCAATCCGCGGAACTTCTCGGCCCACGATCGCTAACGCGGTCAGCGCGTCATGACCAAAAATGTTCGGCGCCCAGTACGAAGCAAAGCCATCGGCTTCGACCTGCCGTGCCTCAGCGACGACATCGTCGACCGTTCCGTCGTTGACCGTTCCACCGAAGTATCCAATGCGCATATGTCGACCGTACCGTTCCGAACCCCGTAGAGATGTGCCAGACCGACGAACTCTCGACGGGACGCTTTCAAACCTCAACAACGAAGCTCGGGCCGGGTTGACGGCCGAGCGATCAGGACATCGAGACCAGGTCGAGCCATTCTTCGTTGAAGTAGTCAACGTCGCCATCGGGCATCAGCAGCACCTTGGTGGGTGCGAGCTCTTTCACGAATTCTTCGTCGTGACTCACG
>JBLFZD010000269.1:0-5302 GCA_047610085.1 Ilumatobacter sp.
TTGAGATAGTCGCGAAGGAAATCCGACATACGGATCCCGAAGATACCAGGGCTCGTGAATTCCTTCCCAAACTCTCCGCATGGGTATTCCCGCCGCATGTCACGTTGGAATGTGTCGAGTGCCGTGCCGCACGGTCATCCACGCCGAAACTTCACAAAAGAAGAGCGCCAAGTTCGGCGCGGCTCGTGACGCCAAACTTGCGGTAGACAGCGGCCAAACGGTTGTCGACGGTTCGCGCCGACAGGATCAACTCAGCCAGCACGTCGCTACTCGACATGCCGGTAGCAACCAGGCGCGCGATTTCGAGTTGGCGGTCACTAGGCATGCCGACCGCAGCGGAGGGCTTTGGCAAGACGAACGGCGAGACGGGGAGGAGGGCGTGGAGTGAACTGTTGCGCCAATGAGCGTGCACTTAACACTTGGCGGCGAACCGTGAGGTGGTTCGCGGAGACGTCGACAGCGCTGGCGACCTGACAACGTCGCAGTCCAAGCTCCCTGACGCGTGGGACACAAACCCCGCCATGATCGCTACGGCGAGTCGTTGAGCCATTTCGATGACCAGCGCAGCGCGGTGCCGGCCCCGCCGCACCGCTTCCATCGCAACCCGTAGTACGTAGCCGGAGTTCCATGCAGACGCCACGAGTTTATGAACAAGGTGGTCATCAAGGAGCCGCAACTCAGCTCGAGCCCGACCAATCGTTGACTCGCCAGAATCAACATCGGCGTGAAGACCAATCTCAGCGAGCAGGGCTCGATATTGGCCCGCACGAACCCACCCACCCACCCCGAAGTCGTCGACGTGGCTCGCCGCTCGCACCGCTTCATACGACTGCAGCTGAGCCTGTTCAAGGTCGCCACGCAGCGCAGTCAGCTGAGCTGCAAGACCCAACCACGCGGCATGAGCCGGACGAACCAACGACACATCAGCGATGCGGAGTGATCGGTCGACCAACTCGCCGGCATGGTCGAGTTGGCAAGCGAGGAGAGGTCGGAGAGCGTCGACGATGGCGATCCGAACGACGTTGTGCGGCTGCTGCAACCGTTCGGCAAGCTCGTACCTGCGGGAGATCACTGGCCCCGCATCGTTGAAAGCTCCATTGAACACATGGCCGCAGGCGTCGGCGATCAGCCACGACAGGTGAGCGCCATCGGAGGTGAGGCCCGACCCGACCGCCAACTTCGCACAAAGTCGCCCGTTCTCCTCACCGACCAGTTGCCCCGGATCACCTCGCGGTAGAGCGGATGCAACAGCTTGCACGGATTACGCCCGACGAGATTCGATCGTTCAAGCCGTTCGAGCGCTTCGACGTCGAGGCGAGTAAGGATCTTTCGTGACAACGCTCCAGCAATGGCAATCGTGCGAAGCAGGTCCCACTCGTATTGGCTCAGTCGGCGCAGATGCGACTCGACAAGACCCTCGAGCGACTGACCGTGCGCCACCTGACGTGGTGCCTTCGGTCACCAGCACCGTGACGTCCCCGGAGCGCAGCACACTCTCGACCTCCGCAGCGGACTTGGGATCGAGTAGCCCAACGGCGTCATGAACACAATGGTCGGCGTTGCCAGCTCAACCAAGCCAAGGCGCAGGTGCAGCACCAGTTCGAATTCTGCCGATATCGGCGGCGCCTGGAGGTCAAACAGGTGCATCAGCGCACCAAAATCGAGGTGGCGTTGCGCCTCGCCGCCGGTGACCCGGCGAATGGCCGGACACGACAGCACTGCCTCAAGGTGGCCAAGTGCTGCGGGCGCGATATGGGTTTTACCGATGCCGCTGGCCCTCGCAATACCAACGATCGTTTCGCCGGCCCAGCGATCAGGGCCACGACGCTCAGGGCCACGACGCTCAGAACAAGGTCAGCTCGTTCAGATGTCAGTGCTGGCTTCACCCCAGCGTTTTCGACGTCGTCGATCACCTGACAATCACGTCAGAACCAACGAGGGCCTGACACACGGAGTGCCGAGTCAGCCTCCTTGCGTCAACGGCCGAGGAGTCGCTCAGACAGTTGCCCGGCTGCCTCCGAGACCAGTTTGATGATTCGGTCTTCGTCGCCTTCGTCCGGGAACCGGAACGATGGACCCTGCAGGTACAGCGCGCCTTCCCATTCGCCGCTAGGGCCCCGGAATGCGCACGCCACCGCATTCACACCGAGGTCAAGTTCCTCGCGCGACACCACGACCCCATCGGCCTCTACCTTCAACAGCCGAGCGCGAAGCGACCCCGGATCGGTGAGGGTCAGTTCGTGGAGCGCTTCAAGTGGCCGGTCGAGGTAATCATCAAGCTCTCGCCCCGAGAACTTTGAAAGCATTGCGAGACCCGACGGGGTCGAGTGCAGCGGGAACGTGTTGCCCGTTTGATCCGCCAGCGTGACAACTTCATCACCCTCATCGACGTCGTCGACCCAGTACGCATCGTTGCCATCTCGAAGCGTGAAGCCCGCGCTGCCACCGGTCAGCATTGCCAGCTCCTCAATGAACGGACGAATCACCGAACGCAGCGTTGCGGTTGGGCTCGCCGAACCACCCAGAGTTGCCAAGGCAGCACCAATCGCGTATCCCGAACCGGCTTCAGCCTGCTCGACGGCGCCTTCGAATTCAAGCGCCGCCAAAAGCCGGGACACCGTCGACTTTGGGAGGCCGGTCCGCTCGGCAATCTCGGTCACACCGACTGCGCCTCGCGCGAGGACACGCAAAATCGAAAATGCTCGCTCGATCGATTGCACTCCAGACATGTCTTGTGCTCCTTTGTCGGGTGTAGCTTGTCATTACGCCGCTCAGATGATTTGACCCAGAGGGGTCTGGCGTTCTGTTTCACTATACGGTACAGTTCCGCATTGCGGAACACTTGTTGTTCCGCTCACGAGCGAGCAACGGGTCTCACTCCACCTCTGGGGGTCACATCATGACTGACGTCGACAACGACGCAACCGACAGCGGCGATGAAGACATCGATCTCGCGCTGCTCAACGACGAAGATCTGACTGCGCAAATGCACGATGATCTGTACGACGGACTGAAAGACGAGATTGCCGAAGGCACAACGATCCTTCTCGACCGTGGATGGAGCCCCGAAAAAGTGCTCAACAATGCACTCGTCGAAGGCATGCGGATTGTCGGTGTCGACTTCCGCGACGGCATTTTGTTCGTCCCCGAAGTGCTGCTCTCGGCCAACGCGATGAAGGCGGGCATGGCGATCCTGCGTCCCCTACTGGCCGAAACGGGCGTTGAGTCCGTCGGAACGGTCGTCATCGGCACCGTGAAGGGCGACATCCACGACATCGGCAAGAACCTCGTAGCGATGATGCTGGAAGGCGCTGGCTTCGAAGTGATCGACCTCGGCATCAATACCGACGTCGACGAGTTCATCGCAGCGCTCGACAAACACAAGCCCGACATTCTCGGGATGTCTGCACTCCTCACCACCACGATGCCGTACATGAAAGTCGTCATCGACACCCTCGAGGAGAAGGGTCGCCGAGGCGACCAGATTATTCTCGTCGGTGGAGCGCCGCTCAACCAGGAGTTTGGCGACGCGATCGGTGCCGACGGCTACTGCCGCGACGCAGCCGTCGCTTCAGAGATGGCGAAAGAACTCGTCACCGCTCGACGCGGCAACCGTGAACCAGCCGGCCCATCGGTTCCTGCCTGACGTGATTTCATCACGCACGCTCGTGATTGCATGCGGTGCATTGGCACACGAGCTGCTTGCGATCGTCAAGCTCAATGGACTCGACGACGTGACGGTCGAATGCTTGCCCGCATCGCTCCACAATCGCCCAAGCGAAATCCCTGACGCCGTTCGAGCCCGCATCCACCGCGCCCGCCAACCTGGTTTACCGCAACCCGGTTCGACCAACACAAGTTCGAACGACACAGATCCGAACGGCACAGGTTTTGACGACGCGATCGATGGATCCTCAACGATTGGCGTTCGCTCCAGCGGGTTCGACTCAATCTTCGTGGCCTACGCCGATTGCGGGACGGGTGGCCTCCTCCAGAAACTGTGCGCGGAGGAAGGTGTCGAGATGTTGGCTGGAGCGCACTGCTACGAGTTTTTCGCGACCGCTCCGCGTTTCGCCGAGATCCAAGATGCAGAGATCGGTTCCTTCTACCTCACCGACTTTCTTGCACGACACTTCGAACGGATGGTGTGGCAAGGGCTCGGCCTCGACCGGCACCCCGAACTGTTGCCGATGTATTTCGGCAACTACACCCGACTCGTTTACCTCGCACAAACCGACAACCCCGAACTTCTTGTACTCGCCCAAGCTGGTGCCGACCGACTCGGACTTTCGATGCTCGTCGAACGCACGGGATACGGCGAGCTTGAGGAGACCATGGTGGAACTCACAGGAAAACAAAAATGACCGACGACGCGCCCCCCGACTCCGCAACCAACGACGTCACCGCGCCAGGTGCCGATCTCGGCCCCGACCAAGGTGAGGTGCGCGAACGCCGCGCCCGTTCACGCGGCGGGCGCCGCCGCGGAGGAGCACCCTCCGTCTCGACGATCTCCTGGCGTGATATTCCCGCACAGCTCACCGCTCGCGGCGCGGACGACCAGCACAAGGTTCTGCTCCACGCACGCTTTCAGCACGCCATCGATCGCGCCGCCGCTGTGGGGGGCCTGACCGCCACGAACGACTACGTGCAGCACTGGGGTAGCGACGCATCGCCGCTTGAAGCCGGCGATGTAGTCGCCCAGCTCGATCGACGATGCGCCGAGATCGAGGGCGCATATCCCCGCGAACGCCTCGAAGCACTCGTCGCCAACGGTGGCCTCGAACCCGCTTCAGGCAACGGTCGCGCCGAAGCTGCCGACGACACGTCGACAGACACGATCAACGAACATCCGACCATCGAAGACATCAACCAATCCGAAGGCGACCTAGACCCAACATGACCGACACCATCATCAGCTCAGCGACCAGAGAGGTCGTCATCGGGTTCAACCGGCCGTTCGTCATGATCGGCGAACGAATCAACCCAACCGGCCGCAAGCTGCTTGCAGCCGAGATGAAGGATGGCAACTTCGACCGCGTGGCCGCCGACGCGATTGCTCAGGTGGCCGCGGGTGCACAGATGCTCGACGTCAATGCGGGCATCCCCCTTGCCGACGAACCGGCGCTGCTCGCCCAGGCAATCCAGCTCGTGCAGTCGGTCACCGACGTGCCCCTGTCGATCGACTCTTCGATCATCGAGGCACTCGAAGCTGGTTGCGCCGTGTACCAGGGCAAACCGCTCATCAACTCCGTGACCGGAGAAGATGAGCAAATGGAGCGGGTCCTCCCGTTGGTGAAGAAGT
>JBLFZD010000270.1:0-5284 GCA_047610085.1 Ilumatobacter sp.
CGCCATGGTGTCGGTCATTGCAGAACCGGACATCGAGACGCCCGCTGAGCCGCCTCTCGGACTGCCTGTCGGAGCGAACACCGAAGGAGTCGGTGAGTCATTTGACGAAGGCCACGGCTGCGTGAAAGACGACGTTGACGACGTTGGACGACACCGCCTCATGTGTTGTCGTCAGCGGAAACGGCCAACGAGTGCTCCTGATCGGTGATACTCACGCCAACGAGATGAACGTGATCTTCGCCGGGCACGCTCTGGCCAACGATCTGTCACTGCCCACCGTTTCGATAGTGGCGTGCCCCTGGCAGCGCGGCGTACTCTATGGGATCGTGCCGCCTGTCGAAGGTGCTCGCCAAGTCTGTCATGATCAGCGGATCAGCTTGTACAAGTGGGTCATTGAGGCGTATCGGCCTGATGTCGTGTTCGCGATCTCGCATGACCTCACGTCCGAGCGCTACCAGGTCGCGCCCAGCGGCGACCTTGCCTTAACCGACGGACGAACGTCGTTCGATTTGATCCAATCAGCAAGCCTTGACTCGATCGCCGAGCTCACCGCTGCCGACGCTCGCGTCGTGATAATGGAACCGCTCCCGAACGCTCCGTTCGACACACCGACCTGTCGGGACGCCGGTGATTTCGTTGAACAATGCGTCTTCGAGATCGGGGCTTGACCCGGGCCCGAAACTGCCGGATATCGAATGATCGCCGACGTCGATCCGCTGGTGAACACGGTCGACATCACCGACATGGTCTGCCCCGCCTTTCCGCAGTGTGACCCGATCATCGAAGGTGTCCTGGTTCGCACCGACCCGGAGCACCTTGGCCTCGACTTCACTCGCCTCATCGCCAGCGACGTGATGACCCGAGTCGGCCTGTAGCGCTCCCACCCGCGACCGCTCGGATCGTGGACCGAGCCGACGTCAACCCGATGTCAGTCGTGCCAATTGATGACCGACCACATGGCTTTCTCGAGTGATCGCATCGCCGTAATCACTTGGTGGCCTTAGCGAGCCAATGTGAGCGCAGCCAGACGGCAGAAGCCACTATTGCTGCCAGTGATCAGACTGCCGGAAGCAGCCATCAGCGTCCATTCGAGTCGAGGTGGAAACGACAGTTTCTATCATCGGAGGGACGGCGCCGACGGTTCCGGGCGTTCCGATATCGTCGCATAGGGAGCGTCGCGGAGCCTGCCCGAATGGGCGATGCGACCGACCAACACGATCCGATCCAGCGAGTTCGTGCAGAAGATGTTGGGGTGGTTGTGGGAGACGAAACATCTCCCACACAGCGCGACGAACTGGCGTGGGCTCGTCTACCGTGGCGACCCATGCGTATCGACAAGATCGCCATTGGCGACAACCCGCCGCACGACATCAACGTCATCATCGAGGTGCCGGTCGGCGGAGAGCCCATCAAGTACGAACTCGACAAAGAATCTGGAACACTTTTTGTCGACCGCTTTCTCTACACACCAATGCGGTACCCCGGCAACTACGGCTTCGTTCCGCACACGCTGTCCGACGACGGAGACCCTATTGACGTGCTCGTGTGCAACACGCGCAAGATTGTGCCGGCCGCGGTCATCAATTGCCGCCCAATCGGCGTCCTCGTGATGGAAGACGAAGCTGGCCACGATGAGAAGATCCTCGCCGTTCCGAGCCCCCACGTGAGCCGTCGTTACGCCGAGGTCAAAGAATACGAACAGCTCCCCGAGATCACCCGGGAGCAGATTCAGCACTTCTTCCAGCACTACAAGGATCTCGAGCCCGACAAGTGGGCACGGATAGACCACTGGGGAAATGCCGCCGAGGCCCAGCAAATGATCCTCGCCGCCATCGCTCGCGCCGCAGCCTGATCACTGAGCCGTTGGGCGCCTTTCTTGGGCAGGCCGGCTCAGCTCACTCGCTGTATTCGTGTTCGGGAGCGGGGTACACGCCGCTTTCGACTTCTTCGCAGAACGTCTTCGCCGCCTGAAGCAGCGTCTCGCCAATTTGCGCGTACTGCTTCACGAAGCGGGGGATTCGGCCACGGGTCATGCCTGCCCAGTCCGACCACACCAGCAGTTGTCCGTCGCAGTTCGGCCCAGCGCCAACTGAAATCGTCGGGATCGACAGCTCTTTGGTGATTTCACCGGCAATCGTCGACGGCACCATCTCAAGCACAACCGCAAACGCCCCCGCCTCTTCAACCGCATGGGCGTCAGCGAGCAATTTCTCGCCGTCCTCGCCGCGACCTTGAATGATGTGGCCGCCCAGACCGTGTTCGCTCTGTGGCGTGTAACCAATGTGGCCCATCACCGGAATACCCGCGCGCACGACCCGCTTGATCTGCTTCGCGCTGCGAATGCCGCCCTCGAGCTTCACCGCTTGGGCACCGGTCTCTTTCATGAACCGGGTCGCTGTGCGCAACGCTTCGTCGGGTCCGTTCTCATATGACCCGAACGGCATATCGGCCACGACGAGGGCCCGGTTCGCTCCACGAACCACTGCAGCGGTCAGCGGAACCAGTTCATCCATCGTGACCGGGATCGTCGTGTCGTAGCCGTAGACCGTGTTCGCTGCCGAGTCTCCAACGAGTAGGAAGTCGACGCCAGCCTCATCGAAGATCGACGCAGACAAGAAGTCATAGCTCGTCAAACCGGTGATCTTGATGCCCAGTTCTTTGGCACGCTGGAAGTGTCGGGTGCGCACTCGCTTGAGTGCCGGGTCGCTGGTGCCGCCGCCATAGGGACGTGCCTCATCGGTCATAACCACAACCGTAGCCACCGAACTCCACCGACCTACGGTGGCGCGCAATGCGCACCCTCGATGAACTTGGCTTCTACACACTCGCAGGCGCTCCGGAATCACCACGCGACATGCTCGACGAACTCCGCGACGCCGAGGCATTCGGCCTCGGTGCCGCGTTTATTTCCGAGCGATTCAACATTAAGGAGGCCGTCACATTGTCAGGCGCTGCAGGCGCGGTCACCAACGACATCCGGATCATCACGGGTGCGACCAACCACAACACACGCCACCCAATCGTCTCAGCGTCGTACGCCTCGACGATGCACGAGCTCACCGGCGGCCGCTTCACACTTGGAATCGGACGAGGTATCGCTCCCCTGTTCGACGCCTACGGAATCCCACGAATCACCACCGCCCAAATGGAGGACTTCGCCAGCGTCGTGAGGCGACTGTGGCGCGGAGAAACCGTGATCCGCCACGACGGTCCGATCGGCAAGTTTCCCGTTCTTCGGCTCGACCCTCGATTCGATCTCGACATTCCACTCGCTTTGACGGCGTTCGGACCCAACTCCCTCGACCTCGCCGGCCGCGTGTTCGACGATGTCATCCTCCATACGTTCTTCACCGACGAAACGCTCCAGCGGTGTGTCGCCACCGTGAAACGCTCCGCCGAACGGGCAGGGCGCGACCCTGAGTCAGTGCGTGTGTGGTCCTGCTTGGCAACGATCGGTGACCACATCGACGAGCCGCTCCGTCTCAAGAAGTCGGTGGGTCGCCTCGCCACCTATCTTCAGGCCTACGGCGACTTGATGGTGACGACAAACCGCTGGGATCCCCGTGTGCTGGCCCGATTCCGTGCCGATGAGATGGTCACCAACATCGGCGGCGCTATCGATGCCATCGCGACGACGGAACAACTCGAGCACATCAACACCCTGATACCCGACGAGTGGCTCGCCCCTGCAGCAACCGGCAACGCTTCGGCGTGCGCTCGCGAGGTGAGTCGACAGCGCGAACTCGGTGCCGACCGCGTCATTCTCCACGGCGCCACGCCAACAGAGCTCGCTCCGATCATCGACGCATACCGCGCCGCCAACCCCTGAGCACGCCGCACCAACCTGGCCTTGTTGCAACAGAATGTTCGTTTTCTGCCTGGCGTTTTTGCAACATTGGTCGAGCGGGCGCCACGTCGCGACACAACGGTGACCGAACGCGAAACATCGGGCTTACTGACGGCTGGGTCCGCCCGGGCCTGACTACCTTAAAGTTGTGAATCCACGGCAAACAGCAATAGCGCTCACAGCTTCGGCGCTGATAATCGGGGCATGCGCAAACGGCGGCACTGGGCGCGATGCGTCGGTTCCCGTCCCCGGGGCAGCTGCAGCGCCGATCAATGCAGGTGGCTCCGACCAAGGTTTGTCCGCACCAGCGGCCGCCACCGCCCCCGACGCCGCAGCGCTCGTTCCCACCGCAACCGCTTCGTCGGCCCCCGGCACCGAAGCAGACGAGTCGACGAAATCCACGTCGACGACGACCACCAGCAGCACAACAACAACCACGGTGCCCGAACTCGACGTGTATGAACCGTCATGTGTGGTCGAGGTGCAGCCGGGCGACTCGCTCGGCCTGATCACCGACTCATTCGACGACGAGACCATCAACATTTCAACCGTCCGAGCCGAGAACAGCCTCGAGGGCGACACGATTTTCTCGGGACAGGTGCTCGACATTTGCGTCGACAACGGGCTCGATGACATCACCGGCTCCGAGCGCGAACGCAACCCGGCAATCGTCGCTGAAGAAACCGTGACGGCAGTAAAGTTGCAACAGACTCAGCTCAACACGCTCTTCGCTGGCTACGGGATTCGCGATCTCCAAGTCGACGGAGTGTCCGGCCCGGTCACTCGGCAGCGACTGTGCGCAGCGCGACTTGGCTTGGCTCTCGACGTCACGCTCACCGACATGGAGCCGGGTAGCGAAGAGGAAGCCGCGCTGATGGCTGCCGACACCCTGTCAATCCCGTTCACAACGGCAGCTCTGTCCGAGCATTGGATCTTAATCGACCGCACCTGCCAAATCATGTTCGTGGGCGAAGCTGCCAACCAGCTCAAGTACATCTTCCCGACGTCGACCGGAAGCCAAGGGTACGAAACTCGAGACCAGGACCGATCCCGCGTGTTCCGGTACGACCCGGCCCTCGACAACGACGGTTGGCACGACAGCACCGATTTCCCCGTCGCCATTGACAACCCGTTGAACGGCAACATGTATCGCCCTCTGTACTTCGATGGTGGCCAGGCAATCCATGGTGCGAACAACGTTCCCACCACGCCGCAGTCAAAGGGCTGCGCTCGGCTCCGTCCGGGCGACCAAGACCAACTCGTTGCCTGGCTCGGCCTCCAAGACGCACAAGGGCCCCAGGGTGCCATCCCCGTGACCGTGAACGTTCAGGGCGAATACGTCCACGACATCCTCGACGCGGTGAGCCCCGACGCGGTGAGTGCCGAGCCCGACGCCGACACCATCGACACCTGAGACTGGCCGGCGCTAGTTGCCAG
>JBLFZD010000271.1:0-5251 GCA_047610085.1 Ilumatobacter sp.
GCAACGATATGTCGGTACGCATACATTGGGTTTGCGTCGAAGGAACAGCACGGGAGATCTCATGAAAACACCATCTATCACGAAGTCTGGGGCTTGGCGTTCCCGCTGGGCCGCACTCGGTGCGGCGGTCGCGGTGACGTTGGGAGCCGGTGGCCTGGTCGCAGTGAACGCGGCGTCGAGCGCGCCGTCGTCATTCACGGCAATCACCCCGGTACGAATCCTTGACACGCGCACCGGTGTGGGTCTGTCCGGGCCATTTGAGAGCGAAGTCGCACGAACGATGAAGGTCACTGGAACAGTGCCGACTCAACCCGCGAACAATGCGCCTGCCGTGAACGCTGAGGCGGTCCCTTCAAACGCGACGTCGGTCGTGTTCAACGTGACGGTGCTGAAACCGTCGACGAAAGGCTACATCTCGATCCGTCCGGGTGACGCTTCGGGCACTCCTGCAACGTCGAACATCAACTGGGCTGCTGGCGGCCCAAACACCGCCAACGCTGTCACCGTGCGGCTTCCAGCGGACGGTAAAGTCAACGCCTTCGTGAAGGGCACCGTTGAACACGTGTTGTTCGACGTCGTCGGCTACCACGTGCCCGCTACGTCGGCTCCGGCCAGTGAGGTCACGTTTGTGCCGTTTGAAGAGAAGATGAGCTTTGGCGACATCGAACAGATCGCAGTAAATGGCGACATGAGCTTGTCCTTGAGATGTCGAGAAGACGACACCGATCCCGACCAGGATTTCTCGTCAACGAACAAAAATAACATGCAGCTCCGTGCCCTCTCCACGGGCGATTTCATGACCACGTACGACGGCGCCAAAGACGTCTACAGCGCTGACGGGGTGACGATCGCCCGGGCGCTCGGATCCGCGTCCGCAGGCACCCCCTACCAGACCACCTTCGTCACGCGGGACACCGTCCGGACGGGTGCCACTATGACCGGGGTCGACGGCAGCCAAATCACCGTTGACGGTGACAGCGTCCAGGTCATGTTCAACGTGGACGACCCCACCGTGACCGGCGGCGGGGACTCGATCGACTGCTACGCCCGCGGCATCGCGATGCTGCTGCCCGCCCGATAGGGAAGCAGATTTCGTCCCGGTGAACGCCTCGGCGTTCGCCGGGACGCTTCGTTCACTGCCACAACCAAATCCTCCGGACGCGGCGATCGGCTTTGTCATCACGTTCGCCGTCCCGGGGCGTCAAGACGAAGAGGTCAGTGGGAGTTGTCGGTGTCGTGGAGCAAGCGGAGCGCGTGCGGAAGCACGTCGATAATCGCTTCGAGCTGTTCTACACAGCCTTTGGGACTGCCCGGCGTGTTCACGATGATCGTGTTGCCGCGCATTCCTGCGACGCCTCGCGACAACCGGCCGAGTGGATTGCACAAGCGCATCGCTTCGGCAAGGCCCGGCGCTTCGCGTTCGAGCACAGCCTTTGTGCCTTCAGGCGTTTGATCCCGCGGCGCAAAGCCCGTGCCGCCGGTCGAGGCGATCACGCCGGCAAACCCCTCTGACATCTCGGTCAACGCAGCGGCGACATTCTCGGTGCCGTCTGCGGTGACTCGCTGTTCGACCACGTCAAACCCGTTGGCGATCAAGAATTCGGCGAGCGCTCCACCGCTCTTGTCCTCGCGAGTTCCATGCACCACACCGTCTGAGCAGGTGAGGACCTTGGCCAGCGGTTTCGAGTCGTCGCTCACGACGTGCGACGGTATCGAATCAGCACCATGCCATCGGTGTCCGCATCGTGGGGTAACACGCGCCAGCCTTGGCGGTGACGACGCCAGACGCCCGACGGCGGCTCGGCGTCATCGACCTCGAAGCCTTCGGGAGTGGCATGGTCAACCGACTCAGAGTCGAGCAGCGTGCACACCGAATATATGAGTCGCCCGCCCGGGGCAACGAGCGATGCAGCCGACGTGAGGAGCTGTGCTTGGAGGCGAGTCAGGTCGCGCACGTCGGTCGGCTCGATCCGCCAACGAGCGTCGGCACGGCGCCGCAAAGCTCCCAGGCCCGAACACGGCGCGTCGAGCAACACAGCGTCGAAGGTGCCAGGTCGGAACGGAGCACGGATTCCATCGGCGACAAGGACCGGCAGGTCGAGCTCGAGTCGTTCGACGTTTTGTTGCACCAGCGATGCCCGATGCTCCTGACGATCGGCAGCGATGACGGTCGCGCCCGACCCCGCCATTGCGGTGGCCTTACCGCCGGGAGCCGAGCACATGTCGAGCACCTGCTCCCCCGCCTTGGCCTGAACGGCGTAGGCAACCCACAACGAGGAGAAGTCCTGGATATAACCGTCGGAACGTTCGGTGACGACCGGCGCCTCGTTCATCCGCTCGAGCGCAGGAATCGACTCGTCACCCAGATCGGTCTCAAGCGCGTCGACGATCCACTCGGGGTAACTCAGCCGAGCAGCGTCGGACGGCCACGTCATCTCATCGATGTCCATGTCGGCAATACGGCGCAGCACCGCGTTCACAAAGCCGCGCGTCTTGATGGGCGCCAAGTCGACCGTGGCGCTCACAGCTGCATGAGCCGGCACATCGGCAAAGACCAACTGATACGCCCCAAGACGCAATATTGATCGAGTCTGGTCATCGGGCGATTGGCTTGCGTAGCGATCGACGACGGCATCACATGCACGACGCATCCTCGTGGATCCGTAAACAAGCTGCGTGGTGAACTTGCGGTCCTGCTCAGACAGGTCAGAAGCAGCAAGCATCGGCCCGAGCACGAGGTTCGCATACGCACCGTCGTTCTCGATCCGACGCAGGACGTCAAGGGCGACACCCCGAGCCATCTTGCGTGCCGCAGATCGAGACGTTGGGTTCGGTGTGGTCGTACCCGACTCTGACGTGTTGCCGACCTGTAAGGCGGCTCGGCGCTGCTTGCGGTTCAACGGCTTGCCGGTGGGCGGCGCGAAGCCTGACACTGGCGGGTCGGATGGTGGAAGATCGCTCACAGGTCCCCAAACAATTCATCAGTAGTTGGTTGCGCACCGTTGCGCCATGCGTCAAACGTCATTGGACCTTTGCCCTCTGGCTGCACCGAGGTCGGAACGAGCCGACCCTCAACGAGGTCAGCAGCATGGATTTTTAGGCGCTTGTCTCGAAACGTCGTCCAGGCTCCACCGATGCGAATGCGTCGATGCACATCAGGCGCGGCAAGTGACCAGTCGATCTCGAACTCCGCCTTGTCGAGCTTCGACGCATACAACGCCTCACCAGACTGCGGTATTGCCGTGTCGATCCACGTGTCGACCGGCGCCGACACGACATCGGTCAACAGCCGGCATCCGACGTCAGTCAGCGTGAGGCGAAGCTCGTCGGCCGTTGTTGCGATGCCGATCACCACTCGTTCCTCGGCGTAGATGCCACCGGTGTCGAGGCCTTCTTCGACTCGCATCACATCGACACCTGTTTCGGCATCACCAGCAAGAATCGCTCGCTCGACGGGAGCGGCCCCACGCCAACGTGGGAGCAGCGAGTAGTGCAGGTTGACCATCGGCAACGCTTCAAGGAGATGCGGCTTGATGATCCGGCCGTAGGCCACGACGACTCCGAGGTCGGCCTCCACATTGAGCACATCGTCGGGATCGTGCGAGACCGTGAGCCCAAGTTCGAGCGCAGCAGCCTTGACCGGGCTCGGCGACAGCGAACTCCCTCGTCCACGCTTCTTGTCGACTCGGGTGATCACCTGAGCCACATCATGGCCAGCATCGACCAAGGCGTGGAGCGGGGGCACCGCCATCACGGGCGTGCCGAGGAAAACAATCCTCATCTATTCGGCACGAAGCCGCTTGAACAAGCCGCCCCGCTGTGCTGCGGCGGCATCGGCCACTGCCTGCTCTTCAATGCGTCGGTATTCGGCGAGTGCGCTTTTGCGTTGATCGCCTTCGAGACGGTCGAACATCAACACACCGTTCAGGTGATCGATCTCGTGCTGGAACATGCGCGCTTCGAGTTCATCGGCTTCAATCTCGATGATCTCACCATCGAGACTGACACCGCGAACCAGGACCTTCTTCGGGCGCAACATCTCGATGTACAGGCCCGGGATCGACAGGCAGCCTTCATCGAACGCCCATTCGCCATCGTCTTCAACGATTTCAGGGTTGATGATGGCCAACGGTTCGTCACCGAGGTCCCACACGACAACCTGCTTCTGCACACCGATCTGAGGTGCTGCGAGAGCGAGACCGTTGCCGGAATCCACCAGCGTGTCGAACATGTCGTCGACGAGACGATGGACTTTCCCGTCGACGTTTTCGATCTTGACTGCCTGGCTCTTGAGCACAGGATCGCCATATGTCCTAATCTTGTACGACATTGCTGCCAGGCTAGGGCTCATGACTGGCGACTCACACTACTTCGAGGACCCGACCGTTGCGTCGGATCCGGTGATCGTCGACGTGACCCTGCCCGACACGGCGTTCACGATGGAGACCGATACGGGGGTATTCAGTCGTGGCCATCTCGATGCCGGGACGTCCTTACTCCTGCGTTCGGACCCACCGCTCGATTCATCGGGGGACCTCCTCGACCTCGGTTCGGGAACCGGCGCAATCGCGCTGACGATGGCTCGCCGATCCCCCGACGCAACCGTGTGGGCCGTCGATGTGAATTCCCGTGCACGCAAGCTTTGCGAGCGAAACGCCAAGCGCAATAAGCTGACGAATATTCGTGTCGTTCACCCCGATGAGGTCCCCGCTGACCTCCGGTTTGCCACCATTTGGTCAAACCCACCGATCCGGATTGGCAAACCAGCGCTGCGAGCTTTGCTGCTGGACTGGCTCGGACGGCTCACCGATGGAGGGACCGCATGCCTCGTCGTGCAGAAGCACCTCGGCGCCGACTCGCTTCAGGAGTGGTTGGCCTCGGAAGGTCACCCAGCTGAGCGTGTGGCCTCGAAATCCGGATTCCGTCTCCTCGCGATCTAGTTCGTCAGACAACGTTTGCTTGGTCTGCGACGGGCCACCGATCGAGCGGACACCCCCGGGCACGTCATCGAAGAGGGGTCCTGGGACAGGAGGCCCTGCGCTTGATCCCGCGTGGGGGCTGACTCGCGTTCGACAGATCAATGGTGACCGATTTTTCGTCCAAGCCAGGGATACGTCGAGCAGCAAAGGAGGGAGCTGCATTCTGAGCGGGCATCAGTGCACAAAGAGGCGTTGATTCCGGACAGCGTCGACCGTTCCCGTGGTGGGTCGAACGTTGGAAATTGCGTTGACCTGAACGCCGACACGTCACT
>JBLFZD010000272.1:0-5242 GCA_047610085.1 Ilumatobacter sp.
TTATGGGATTTGAACGTCTGGCTTTTGGAGATTTCTCTCATCCTTCGCTCAATTACCGCGATGATGAAGAGATGGTCGTCGCCACAATCGAGCCGCCCGAGCCGTACTGGCGGCGTCGCGCAATGATCGCCGAGCTTGCTGCCGGGTTGAGCAGCCAGGCGGTCAACATCGAGTACTCGCAGGTCGAGAACGCGGTCTGGGCTGAGGTCGTCGCCGCACTCGATCCGCTGTGGGAGCAACATGCGGCATCCGACGTCCTCGAATCGCGTGATCGGCTCGCCCTGCCGACCGAACGTGTACCTCAGCTTGCAGAGGTCAACGCCTCGCTGCGGACCCTCACTGGATTCGAGTTCCGCGCCGTCCCCGGGCTCGTCCCGAGTGTCGAGTTCTTCGGTGGGCTGGGTCGCGGCCTCTTCTCCTCAACGCAGTACGTGCGCTGGGAGGGCTCGCCGCTCTACACCCCCGAACCGGACGTGATCCACGAAGTATTCGGCCACGGCAATGCCCTCGCGTGCCCCGAACTCGCCGTGCTGCACCGTCTTGCAGGCCGCGCACTCGAGCGAGTTGTCGACGAACGTTCCCGGCAGGCACTCGCCAACGTGTTCTGGTTCACCGCCGAGTTCGGTGTCGTGCGCGAGAACGACGAGGTCCGCGCCTGTGGCGCCGGCCTCCTCAGCTCAGTCGGTGAACTCGCGTCGTTCTCGGACCACGCGGACATCCACCCAATCAACATTCGCGAGATGGCAACGTTGGGCTACGACATCGACGTGTATCAACCTGTGCTCTTCGCTGCCGACTCCGTCGCGCACGTACTTGACGAGGCCGGCGGGTTCTTCGAAGCGGCCACCGATGAATCGGTCGCCGCGATCATCGCGTCCAGGTAAAGGGGTAGTCCGGTTCGGATGCGGCGCGCGCTGCATCGGTGACGCGCAGCGGAGCGAACGTGTCGAGCATCACCGCGATCTCCTCGGTGCGCGTGCCGTCGAGGCTGCCCTCGATACTCCCCGGCTGTGGACCGTGCACGAATCCGGCCGGATGATAGGAGATCGAGCCAACGCCGATCCCCGAACCAGCGCGGCTCATGAAGTCGCCTGCCGAATAGAAAAGCACCTCGTCGGAGTCGGTGTTCGCGTGGTGATATGGGACCTTCACCGCGTCCGGATGGAAGTCGAACGGACGAGGCACGAACGAGCAGACCACCGCTCCTTGGAGTTCGAAGGTTTGGTGCACCGGAGGTGGCTGGTGAATGCTGCCGACGATCGGCTCGAAGTCGTGAATGCTCAGCACGTACGGGTAGATGCAGCCATCCCAGCCGACCACGTCGAACGGGTGATCACGATGCACGTGACGTGACCAGCCGCCACGATTCCGGACAAGTACGGGGACGTCGTTCCCGTACTCCTCAACCATCCCGTCGGGTGCGCGCAGGTCACGTTCGCAGTACGGGGCGTGTTCCAAAAGCTGGCCCTGATCCGAGAGATAACGACGGGGTTGCGCCACGTGCCCAGTCGATCCGATGACCAGCAACTGCATCGGCCCGTCGGTCACGATCCATCGGTGCGTCGTGGAGGCCGGCACGACGACATAGTCGCCCGCTCCGACCTCAAGGCGACCGAACACCGAGTCGAGCCTGCCTGCGCCGTGCTGTACGTAGACGAGTTCGTCGCCGATCGCATTGCGGTACAAGTCGCTGTCCCGGTCTGTCTCGACCCACGAAACTTCGACGTCGTCGTTGGCGAAAACGGTGCGTCGACCGACCACAGCGTCGCCCCCCGACGGCAGTAACCGGGTCCGGACATGGCGCGGCGTGATGGGGCGATCGGGCACGGCTGCCTGCTTACCGATGTCAAGATCCAACGCCTCGATCGCGGTCAGCGCCGAAGGCGAGTGGCGGTGATAGAGCAGCGACGAGTTTGACGAGAACCCATGCTGGCCCATCAGCTCCTCCGAGTAACGGTGTCCCGACTTGTCGATGTGATGCGTATGACGTTTGGTCGGAACGTCTCCGACCCGTCGGTAGTGAACCATGTCAGTCCTTCCACTTGCTCGATGTGTCGTGGTGGTGGTGGTGCGGCGTGATCTTCCCGGTCACCGAGCCGAGGCCGATCCGGGTGCTCGGATCGGCACCGGCCCAACCTCGCATGATCACGGTGTCGCCATCGACGAGGAACCCTCGCGTGTTGCCATCGGGTAAGGCGACCGGCTCTTCGCCGCGCCGGGTCAGCTCGATCAAGCTGCCCTCGGATCCCGGAGTGGGACCAGAGACAGTGCCCGATGCAAACAGGTCACCGGGCCGGAGGTGCGCACCGTTGGCTGACATATGGGCGACGTGTTGCGGAGCCGTCCAGTACATGTCGGCAAAGTCAGTCGAGCTGATCACTGCGGCCTCGAGCCCCTGGGACTCCATCTCAGCAGTCTGCAGGAGGACCTCGAGGTGGAGATCGAACCCGGTTGCGCCCTCGGTGCGGAGGTAGTCGCTGACAGCGGGTTCCTGCACGGGCGGTTCGACGCGAAACGGGTCGAGCGCGTCGAGCGTGACGATCCACGACGACATCGATGTCGCAAAGCTCTTGCCCAGAAATGGCCCAAGCGGCTGGTACTCCAACGCCTGGATGTCGCGGGCCGACCAGTCGTTAACGAGACACAGTCCGAACAGATGCTCCTCGGCCTCTGCGGTCGTCACCCGTTGGCCGATTGCTGATCCGGCGCCGCAGACGAACCCGACTTCCAACTCGAAATCCAACGCATCGGTGGGTCCGTCGACGGTGACGCCATCGACGAGACGCAGGCCGGCCGGCCGGGACACGTCGGTTCCGCTGGCCACGATCGTGCCCGCTCGGCCGTGATAGCCGACCGGCAGTTGCCGCCAGTTGGGAAGGAGTGGCTCCCCGTTGGGCCGGAAGAGTCGGCCCAGATTCGTGGCATGGTGCAGCGACGAGTAGAAGTCGACGTAATCACCAACGACCACAGGCAACAGCATTGCCATGTCGTCGATTCGGACAAGCGCTGTTCGCAACTCACGCTCCATCGAGGTGTCGGACAACAACTCCGCAGCTCGATCGCGCACCTCTCGGTGAGCGTTACGCCCGAGAGCGGCAAATCCGTTCAGCGACCCGGCGCCATCGAGCAGTCCGCCGGACGCAGCGGTGCCCGAGAAGTGAGACCGTGCAGCGTCGACATCGAGCACATCGTCGCCGATTGCCACACAGGCCGTCAGGACTCCGTCGGGTCGACGCCCCACGCCAAACGGCAGATTGTGCAACGCGAACGGCGATCCCTCGGGAACGGTGACCCACGACTGACTGAACGGTGGGGTCACAGATTCCCCCGACGCTCCTGTTCGCGTTCGATCGATTCGAACAGCGCCTTGAAGTTGCCTTCGCCGAACCCGGTCGCGCCACCGCGCTCGATGATCTCGATGAACACCGTCGGTCGGTCGGTGATTGGTTCCGTGAACAACTGTAAGAGGTAGCCGTCGTCTTCGTTATCGACGAGGATGCCGAGCTGTTGCAGCGCGTCCCACGGCAGATCGAGGAAGGCGAGCCGGTCGCGGACGTCGCTGAAGTACGCATCGTTCGCTTCGAGGAATCGCACGCCCCGTGAGCGGAGCTGCGAGATTGCCTGCACGATGCCGTCGGTACCCAGCGCAATGTGCTGCACCCCTGGGCCGCGGTAGGTGTCCAAGTACTCCTGAATTTGGCTCCGCTTCAACCCGTCCGCTGGTTCATTGAGCGGCATCGTCACGCCCGCGTCGTTCGTCATCACCGTCGAACGCAGCGCGCTGTACTCGGTCGCGATCTGATTCTCGTCGAAGTGACGGAGTTGGCGAAAGCCCATGACGTCCTCGTAGAACGCAACCCACCTGTCGAGGTCACCCTCGGCGACGTTGCCGACCACGTGGTCGATGTGGGTCAGGCCGACCGGACTGCCCTCCGGTTCAGGTGGCAGGCCGGTGGTGACGTAGCCGGGGCAGTAGTGACCGCGGTAGTCGCTGCGGTCGACGAAGGTGTGCTTGGTCTCCCCGTACGTGCCAATCGCCGCAAGGCGCAACGTGCCGTGCTCGTCACTCAGCTCGTACGGCTCGATCACCGAGGCGGCGCCGCGAACGATCGCCGCCTCGTAGGCGGCCGACGCGTCGTCCACGAGGAACGCGAGGTCCTGAGCCCCATCACCGTGTTCGCGGACATGTGTCCAGATCGGGGAATCCGGTGTCAACCCGGCGGTCACGACGAAACGCACGTCGCCCTGTTCGAGGAGGTACGAGGCAATATCTTCACGACCGGTCTCGGGACCGGCGTAGGCGGTGATGCGGAAGCCGAACGCAGCCGACAGGAAGCCTGCGGTGGCGCGAGCGTTTCCCACGTAGAACTCGATTGAGTCCCAGCCTCGCAGACGAGATACGGGGGTATTCGGTGCGATATCGAGCGTGGTCATGGGCGTCTCCTCGGGGTGACGGAATCTACAGAACGTGCCTCCATCCTCTGTTCTGATCGCCATCAGCGCAAGTGTTCGCTTAAACGAAGGACACTTTGCGTAACTTTCGAGCGAATTGGCGTGCGACACTGGTCAACATGTCCATCGACGAACTCGACGTCCGACTCATCCGCCTGCTTCGGTTGTCACCGAACCTGCCGGTCGTCGAGATGGCTCGACGTCTTGATTCGGCACGAGGCACCGTCCAGGCCCGCCTTGATCGGCTGATCCGCGACGGTGTGATCATCGGATTTGGGCCCGACATCGACGCGGCGGCGGTCGGGCACAGCGTGCTGGCGTTCGCGACGTTGGCGATCGCCCAGGGCAGCGGTGCTCAGATCACCGAGGGGCTCCGAGCGATCCCCGAGGTGCTCGAAGTGCACGCCGTCACCGGTCCCGGCGACCTCCACCTGAAGGTCGTCGCCCGGTCAAACGATCACCTGCACGAAGTACTCGATCGCGTCCTGGCGCTCCCGGGCATTACCCGAACGACGACACAACTCGCGTTACGCACGTCGTTTGAGCGGTCGGTGGCGGACCTGGTCGGCCAAATCCCGTCGCAGTGAAACACTCGTTCGAGAATGTTTTCGACTTCCCCATCTTGGACGGCTTCCCAAAAGTCAAGCGGCGCTGCGAGCACACAGCTCCGATGGCTCGTGCCGTGTCATGAAACGTCGGCCTGGTCTTGTGACGTGCCAGCGAGCCGCCGACCCGGCGATAGAGCGACGCCCCGTGCCCGTCATCAAGAAAGGGTTCTGGGAGCGTCTGC
>JBLFZD010000273.1:0-5214 GCA_047610085.1 Ilumatobacter sp.
CGATTGCGGACCGCTATCTCATTATCGCCGCTGACTGAGGAGCGTGATTGATGACAACAATCGACGCGAACGAGCCCATTGACCCGGTCGTCCTTGGGCGTCGCCAGGGCGCTATTGACCGCCTCCTGATGGCCGAGGGAGCGGGGCACATCGTGCATGACCTTCCCGTTCGCTCCGACGGACGGTCTGTGGGTCTTGCGAGCCGTCCGTGGCGACTCGATCCGCTTCCGTATGTGATCACGGCCGACGAGTTCAGCTGGATCGAAGGCGCGGTCACGCGCCGGATGCAAATGATCGAGGCGCTGTTGACCGATCTGTACGGCGAACGCCGACTCGTCGCCGATGGCGTGATCGATCCGGCCGTGCTGTGGGGGAGCCCCGGGTACCGACTTTCCGCCGTGGGTGCCACGTCGCGCCGCCAACAACGCCGCTGGTTGTCCACCTACGCCGTCGATCTTGTTCGCACTGCTGACGGTGTGTGGTTCGCTCTCTCCGACCACACCGACACGCCGGCTGGGCTCGGCTACACCTTGCTCGATCGCGGTGTGCTGACCCAGGTGGTGGATGGGGGCAGCGACCTTCCTCGCCCAATCGACGCATCGTTGGCGCTGATGCGCAGGGCTCTCGTCGACACCACGTCGGTTGAAGGCCCACGCGTCGTCGTTTTGACCAGCGGAATCGATCATCCGGCATACGTCGATCACTCATACTTGGCAACTCAACTTGGCTTCAACCTGGTCGAAGGCCCCGACCTCGTAGTCCGCGACAGCCAACTGTGGCTGCAGACGTTGGGCGGGTTGGAACAGGTCGACGTCCTCCACCGTCGAATCGTTGATCGCCAACTCGACCCGCTCGAGACCAACACCTATGGCGCTGCAGGAATCCCTGCGGTACTACTCGCCGACGATGCCGGAACGCTCACGATGGGGAACGCGCACGGCACCGGCGTGATCGAAGACCCGTCATTGATCGGCCTCTGGGATCGCGCCGGTGCGGTACTCATCGGCGAGGATCCATGGTTGCAGCTCCGGTCGCCGAAGCTCTCGAGAGGGTCGACGAGCATCGATGACGTCCTCGGTCGGGCGGCGGAACGAGTCCCCTGTCTCGTTGATGGCCGAGTTGCCGAACACCCGATCGTTCTTCGATTCCATGCGGTCGCGACCGACGACGGCATTGCGGTAATCCCCGGGGGCAACGGTCGCGTCATCGAACCGCACGACGACCCGACGCTGCCCACCCCGGCGCGGGCCAAAGACATCTGGGTGCTCGGCGCCGACGTTGCCTCGAGCCTCGTCGGCGAAGCGAAATCAGCCCCTCAGGTTGACTTCATCACCTCGGTGCCGACACGAGCAGCCGATTCGCTCTTCTGGCTCGGGCGGGCAGCTGAACGTGCCGAGGCAGTGGCGCGCTCGATGCGGGTCATTGCTTCGGCAGCACCGATGGCGACATGGTCGGGACGGCCGACCGCTGCGATGCGACTGCTCGCTGCGCTTACCGGTAGCGCAGCGACTGTAACGGCGGTCGTCGCTCGAGGCCAGTCGATGGCGCTGGCCGAGGCTCGCCGACTTGCCGTTGAGTCGGCTTCGTCGTCGCTCGAGTTTCACATCGGCTCGATGCTCGCCGAGTCAGCCAGCGTTAGAGAATTCTTGTCCACGACGACCGGTCGTGTCCTTGGAGAGATGGTCGACACGCGTGAGCGGCTCGTCGAGCGCCCTGACGACGTGGACGCGATCGATGCGCTGCTCTTCCAGTTGTCGGCGTTCGCTGGGCTATGGAGTGAAAGCGTGGTCCGCGGGCCGGCATGGTATTTCGGTGACTTCGCGAAGCGATACGAGCGCTCGTTGGTTGCGGTCACCAGCGCCGACATGGCCGTGCAGATCGATGCCGACTCGGATTCGGACGACCTCACCAGGCGTCGGGGGCTCGAGGCGGTCCTGAGTGCAAATGACAGTCTCGTTGCATACCGTCGGCGTCACCGCAGCGACGTCGAACTCGATGCCGTGCTGGCGCTGGTTCTCCATGATCAACGCAACCCGCGGTCGGGCGCAGCATCGATCGCCGGAATGATTCGCAATGCCGAGGCAATTGGCTGGGTGGCGGGGATTGACCGTTTGGAGCTCGCGGCGTCAGACCTCGCAGCGTTTCGACCTCACTCGCCAGCAACAGAGTTGAGTGAACTGTCGGATCGCCTACACGCACTCGCGAAGGAACTCACGTCGACCCGCCTCGTCGCTCCGCCACACCCCACCCTTGTCGGTCCGCGACTCGTTGACCCTGGAGCCGTGGCATGACCAAGTATCGGGTGAGTCACCGCACGTCATATGCCTATGGCCTGGCCGTCAAGGACGCGTACAGCGTGGCCTGTCTCCTGCCGCGCGAGCGCGACTGTCAGGAAGTCATCACCTCGAGGGTCACCACGACGCCGATCGCTGATGAGTTCGTCGAGACCCGAGACGTTTTCGGGAATCGGATCGTGCAGGTCGGCGTGCACCATGGGCACGACGCGTTCGAGATCATTGCCGAAAGCACCGTCGATACCCAGGCCCAGACCATCCCGGCCACGAGCCGTTCGTGGGACGAGGCTGCCAAGATTGCTCGGAACCTGCGTGGGCGTTCGGCGCTCAAGGTTGGCCCCTATCGGGCGGCGACTGTTGCGTCGACGCCCACGACCAGGCGGAATCTTCTTGCCGACCTCGCGAATCGCATCTTCGTTCCCGGCCGGCCGGTCATCGATGCGGTCACCGACCTCTCGCGTGAAATATTCGAGACCTACTCGTTTGACTCGACGGCGACAGACTGGGCCACGCCGCTCGACTCGGTGCTCGAGAAACGCGCCGGTGTCTGCCAGGATTTTGCGCATCTCGCAACGGCGGTGATGCGGTCGGTTGGGCTCCCGGCGTCCTATGTCAGCGGCTATATCGAGACCGAACCGCCACCCGGTGAGGTCAAGTCGATTGGTGCTGACGCCTCGCACGCCTGGTGTTCGGTGTGGACGGGCCCAGACGATCAGGAGTTGCGCAGCGGCGTGCTCCGAACCGGGGGTTGGCTCGACATCGACCCGACCAATCACCAGGTTCCACCGACCCGACACGTCACCGTGGGATGGGGCCGCGACTACGCAGATGTCGCACCCGTTCGTGGTGTCGTCCTCGGCCCGAGTTCGAATCAACGGATGGACGTCGCAGTCGACGTCACCCGCCTCGACTGACCCCTGACCAGAGGAAGCGCTATGGGCATCAACATCGCCATTGAACACCGAACGAGCTACACGTTCGACCGGTCGACAACCATCCACCCCCACGTGCTCCGGCTCCGCCCGGCTCCGCACTCGCGCACGCCGATCCTTGCGTACAGCTTGACGGTGTCGCCGGCCGATCATTTCGTCAACTGGCAACAGGATCCGTTCGGCAACTATCTGGCCCGACTGGTGTTCAACGAGCCGTCGCATCACCTGGAGTTCACGGTTGATCTTGTCGCCGATCTCACGGTGATCAACCCATTCGACTTCTTCGTTGATGAGTCAGCGGAGAAGTTCCCGTTCATCTACGACGCACAGACCGCTCACGACCTCGACGCCTACCTGCGCCCCGCACTGCATGCGGGACCCAACATGAAGAAATGGCTCAACGGAATCGATCGTTCCGGGCGGACGCCGATCAACGACTTCCTCGTCGCCATCAACCAGCGCCTCTGCAACGACATTGGTTACTCGGTCCGGATGGAGCCGGGGGTCCAGACCCCCGAAGAGACCTTTGAGCGCGGGATTGGGTCATGTCGCGACACCGGTTGGTTGCTCGTGGAGGCGTTGCGACACCTCGGGCTTGCGGCACGTTTTGTCTCCGGCTACCTGGTGCAGTTGACGAGCGATCAGGACTCGCTCGACGGCCCGAACGGGCCCGAAGCTGACTTCACCGATCTGCACGCCTGGTGTGAGGTGTACGTCCCCGGTGCGGGCTGGATTGGCCTCGACCCCACCTCGGGGCTGTTCGCCGGTGAGGGTCACATCCCGCTCGCGTGTACACCCCACCCAGTGTCGGCGGCACCGATCACTGGGTCAACGACAAAAACCGAAGTCGAGTTCGACTTCGCCAATGTCGTGCGGCGCGTTCGTGAGGACCCGCGGGTCACGCTGCCCTATACGCCGGACCAATGGTCGGCGATCGATGCCCTGGGTGACCGCATCGACGAGCGGCTCGTTGCGAATGATGTTCGCCTGACCATGGGTGGCGAGCCGACGTTCGTGTCGATCGATGACATGGAGGGTGACGAGTGGAGCACTGCGGCGGACAGCGCGCCCAAGCGCGCCCTCGCACACGATCTCACCGAGCGACTGCGTGATCGTTTCGCTCCGGGCGGGCTGGTGCAATACGGCCAGGGCAAGTGGTACCCGGGTGAACCGCTGCCTCGCTGGCAGATCGGCATCGTGTGGCGTCGAGATGGCGAGCCGTTGTGGAACGAACCGAAGCTTCTCGCCGACCCCTCGGCACGTGGTACATCAACGACCGCTGACGCGAGTGCGGTGATGCGCGGCATCGCTGAACGCTTCGGCATCGAGCCCGACGCAATCATCCCGGCCTATGAGGACCCGATCGAACAGGTCTGGCATGAGGCACGGCTGCCCGCCGGTGAGCCGCCTGAGCTGGATGTGACAACGGCGGAGGCCGATGGGATCGCTGATGCGGATGCTCGACGGCAATTGCTCGACCGGCTGAGTAGTCCGACTGCTGCCGATCCGGTCGGCTTCGTGTTGCCACTTCGTCCGGACGATGACAGTGACGGCTGGTTGACCACGTCGTGGACACTGCGCCGAGAACGGCTGTACCTCGTGGGAGGAGACTCTCCGATCGGGCTGCGGCTGCCGCTTAACTCGCTGACGTGGCGGGCGTTCCCGTCACCGTTCGAACGCTCGCCGTTCGAGCCTCGGGGCCTGCTTCCGCAGCCGGGTGTGATGCCCGAGCCGATTCGGTCGGATCGTCGGGCCTTCACCGACCCCGGTGCAGTGGACCCAGCGGCACCGACCGCCATCGCCGTCGAAACCCGCAATGGCCACGTCCACGTCTTTTTGCCGCCGCTCGAGGAAGCGGAGCGCGCCATCGAGCTGTTGAACGTGCTTGAGGCCGTTGCTGCAGAGATGGACGTGCCGATCGTTATCGAGGGCTACGCGATGCCCCGTGACCCCCGACTTGAATTGCTGATGGTCACCCCTGATCCCGG
>JBLFZD010000274.1:0-5189 GCA_047610085.1 Ilumatobacter sp.
TTACCGCTTGCTCGCTGCTGACGGGCCAGCCCAGCGTCTTGAGCAACTCGACCTCGTGCTCGATGATGTTGAGGCCATGTTGAAGTTCCGCCTGTCGTGAACTTCTGATAGAAACAACCCCTGTGTCAGACACCAATGAGCCAGCGCCGCTGAATCGCGGCAACAACGACGATGCGTCCATCGGTGACGTGATCGAGTTCGTCAAGACCTACGCCAAGCAAGAAACGCTCGGTCCACTCAAAGGAGCAGGGCGTTGGCTTGCCTTCGGCGCTGCTGCCGCGCTCGCCATGGGCCTTGGACTCATGCTCGCGCTGCTCGGGCTTTTGCGCCTGATCCAGACCGAGTGGGACCGCTCTTCAAGTGGATCGCTCTCGTGGCTTGCTTACCTCATCACGCTGGTGGTGACGACCATTTTGCTGGTCGTCACGCTGCTCCGTGTCAAGAAGTCGACCCTCAATAAAGAACCGAAGTGACGCGGAGCTCCACCATGGCTAAAGAAACACCTGAAACGCCCACGAAGATTACGCCTGACGATCTGCGCAACAAGTTGCAGTCGTTCCAAGGCGAAGTGCAAGGCAAGGTCGACGATCAAAAAATGTCGATCGCCACTGTTGCCGGCGGCGCCGGCATGGTGCTCATGATTCTCATGTTTCTACTGGGCAAGCGCTCTGGCAAGAAGAAGAGCGCCGTCATCGAGATCCGCCGGGTCTGATGTCGCTGGTCCCGAACGCTCTTCGACCTCGCACGTTCATCAGGAAAGCTGCGATTAAGCGCAGCGCCGCCGGAGGCGGAGTGCTGTGGTCAGCGCTTGCGATGTTCTTCGCACGCGGGCCTGTTCGAGTTCGCTCCACAGCGATTCGGCTCGGATTCTTGGGTGGGGATCGGAAGTGGCAGGCCGTGGGTCTTGCGGTGCTCCTCACTTACGATATGCGGCGTGTGTTTGGTCGGCATTCCGAGCCGCTGGGATCCTGGAGAATCGGCGCGAATGAATTTGTCGATGTCATCAATGTGAAGCCGATGTCGAAAAAAGATCTGAAACGCTCCGGTACGACGAAGAAGGCGATGCGGGATGCCGTTATTGCGCAGGCCGTCGCTGCGGCCAGTGCGAAGAACCCGGGCGCCAAGATCGTCGTCACGACCAAATAGCTTCTCGGCGTGTTATCGGTGGCTGGTCGAACTCGTCCAGGAAGTTGCGGCCTAACCTGGATCGCCGATGCTGGTGAAGATGCGCAATCCAACGCGCGAAGTTGAGATGTCAGGTGGTCGCAGCGTCAATCGGCTGCTCGATGACCTCGATCTCGTTCGTGAATCGCACTTGGTGATCCGCAACGGCACGCTCGTGCCCGGTGACGCCCGCCTCGATGACGACGATGCGATTGAGATTCGCCCGGTCATCTCTGGTGGCGCCTAATGGTGGCCTCCGGATCCAAATGCAAGTCCTGTAAGGAACCAGCGGTTATCGACCTGGCTCGTCACAACGCCAACTTCTGTGCCGAACACCTTCTTCAACTTTGCCGACGCCAAATGGAGAAGGCGATCGATGATTACTCGATGTTCGGCAAGAACGACCGCCTGCTCGTCGCCGTCAGCGGTGGCAAGGACTCCCTCGCCCTCTGGGACATGTTGCTTGAGGCGGGCTACCAAGCTGACGGGTTGTATATCGGGCTCGGAATTGGCGACTACTCCGAAGCGTCGGGTGCCTATGTTCGCAACTTCGCCGAGGAGCGGGGCCTCACCCTCCTGACCGTCGACCTACGCGACGAATACGGCTATGACATCCCCACGGCCTCGCGGGCCACCAAACGGGTCCCTTGTTCATCGTGTGGCATGTCGAAGCGGCACCTGTTCGACAAGGCCGCCCTTGACGGTGGCTATGACACACTGGTCACCGGCCACAATCTCGATGACGAAGCAGCGGTGCTGCTGGGCAACGTGTTGCAGTGGGACGTTGGCTATCTCGCACGACAGTTTCCTGTTCTTGAAGCCCGCAATGGGTTTCCGCGCAAGGCAAAACCACTCGTGCGCCTGACCGAACGTGAAACCGCCGCGTGGTGCGTGATCCGCGGCATCGACTACCTGGTCGAAGAGTGTCCTATCGCTGCGGGTAACCGACATCTGCACCACAAAGACGTGCTGAACCGGATCGAGAAAGAGTCGCCCAGCACAAAGTCCGCGTTCTATCTCAACTTCATCGAAAATATGGCGCCGTTGCTCGCTGGCCAAACGGCTGCGGCAACCGGCGACCTGAATGACTGCGCCCAATGCGGCGCACCCACCACGAACGAGGTGTGCGCGTTCTGCCGCCTCGTTGAAACCGCAAGCGCACATGAGCCCGTACCGGTCGAACTGGTACTCGGGAAACGAGGACGACGATGAGTAAAGATTTCGCTGCAGACGACAAGGCCATCCTGCTCGACTCCAAGAAGCGCCGCTACTTGATTGACCTGGCTGATGACGGCGAGTTCCACAGCCATGCCGGCTTTGTTCGCCACAGCGACATCATCGGCCAGCCCGAGGGTTGCCGCGTCCGGTCGACCAAGAGTGGCGAGTACATCGTGCTCCGCCCCACGCTCGAAGACTTCGTGATCGAGATGCCGCGTGGTGCGCAGGTCATTTACCCGAAGGACCTTGCGCCGATCTGCATGTTCGCCGACATCGGCCCAGGCATGCGCGTGTTTGAGAGCGGCATCGGATCTGGAGCCCTTTCCACAACGATGCTTCGCTACGGAGCCGACATCGTCGGCTACGAGGTTCGTGAAGACTTTGCGAACCGGGCCAAGGCCAATGTCCGTGGCTTCCTCGGTGAAGAAGCAATGGAACGTTACGACGTTCATATTGCCGATAGCTACGAAGGGATCGATCCGGCGCACGGTCCGTTCGACCGAGTCGTACTTGACCTGCCGGAACCGTGGCAAGTCGTACCTCACGCCGAACATGTGCTGCGCGCTGGTGGCATTTTGCTGGCGTACACGCCGTCCATCACCCAAGCCGTACAGGTCCGTGAAGCGCTCAAGGGCAAGTGGATTGACGGTCGCACGATCGAAGTGCTTCACCGCGGCTGGCACATCGAGGGCCAAGCGTGCCGCCCCGATCACCGCATGGTTGCGCATACGGGGTTCTTGAGCGTCGCTCGATTCCTCGGCAAGAACAAGGTTGAGTGATGCCGCGGCTCGCGGTCGCGGCGCTGGCCATCATTGCACTCTCAGGCTGCGGTGTCGATGACCCGTCGCTGGTCCTGCGATCAGATCAGCCGCTGGCGGCAACTCAGCGGGTGCGTCATGCCGACGTCGAGTTGGTCACCTTTCTCCAGCCCGAACAGTAGGTGACCACCCTCGCTGTTCGGCCCGGCGACGCTGCGTTGTGCGCTGCTCTTTAGGATGGGTTCGTTGCCCGCGTGGAACCCCCGTCCATTGACGACGTCGTCGATTCGACACTTCCAATCGGCGACTTTGGTGACATCGTGCTCGACATCTCAGATCAAACGGTGAGTTTCGGTGAGGAAGGTCCCGTCGGGTTGGTGGGTGATTGCCGAGTACGTCGTGACCTCTGATGGATTCGACCCGGCATCTCCTCTTCGTGCTCGAACAGCCGAGCAACAACCACAATGGCGGTCGGCTGGCATTTGGGCCCGATGGTTATCTGTACCTGGGAGTTGGTGATGGAGCGTCTTTCGCCGACGTCGAGCGCACCACGCTCGACGTCGCCTCGCCGCTTGGCAAGATCCTCCGTATCGACCCACGGCCCTCGGGAGGTGAGGCATATAGCGTTCCGTCGGATAATCCGAACATTGAGTTCGACGGGGCCGACCCACGTGTGTGGGCACGAGGGCTGCGAAACCCGTACTCGTTTTCATTCGATCCGAAGAACGGAGATCTCTGGATCGCCGACGTCGGGCAGGGTGTTTGGGAGGAAATCAACTATGCGCCTGCGACAAATGATCGCGATGCAGGGCGCGGCCTGAACTTTGGTTGGAACGCCTTTGAAGGCCCGGACGTGTTCAACGCTGACCAAGCGCCAGATGATCACACCGCTCCACGGTTGTCCTATTCTCACGACAGCAATGGTGGGTGCAGCGCTGTTGCCGACGGTCTGATGGTGCGTGATTCCGCGGTCGGTCAGCTTGATGACTGGTCCATCTACGGCGACTGGTGTTCGGGATCCATTTGGGCGCATGACACATTGCAGCCATCAGCGTCATCACTGGTGATTGGTCACCTCGTCGGTTGTACCGACATGGCTCAGGCCAACGACGGCAACCTGTATGCGTCGACCCGCACCGGCGGCGGCGACCGAGGCGGCACGGTCTCGTTGGTTGTGCCGCTCTGACTTGACCGGGTCCCCTGTGATGGTGCTCTCGTTCAGTTCGGGCGAACGAGCCCGAGCGTTGTTCGGAGGCCGAGGAGTTGGTCACTCACGGGCGGCCATTCCACATCGGGGTGGGAACTGCTTAAGTCGACAATGCCGTGAATCCATGTGTGGACCTGCACGGCAACCGTGAGTGCTGACCGGTCATCGCCCATTTCTGCAAGTATTTGGTCGACGAGGTCGATGAGAATCTGAAACGTCGCGTTCGACACCACCGACGTTTCGGCCTCGATTTCGATGTGATGTGAGAACATCACCCGGTACTGACCGGGATTGCGGAGAGCGAAATCTGCGTACCCGATTCCACAGTGGTCGAAGGCGTCGAAGGCATCGTCTCGATCGGCAACTGCGGCCTCGAGTACTGCGAGGAAGTTGTTCCAGCAGTGTTGGACTGATTCCTGCAGCAACTCGGTGTGGTCGGAGAAGTGTCGGTACACCGCAGTTGCCGAGACGCCGGCCCGACGGGCAATCGCGCGCAGGGAGATGCCGTCGACCGAGCCGTGCTCGGCAATCAGGTCGGCGCCGGCATCAAGCAGGTCGGTTCGCAGCTGATCCCCGTGTCCACGAGCGTTGCGCTGTCGAGGCTCGGCGGCGGATTGGGAGGTCACATCCCCGAGGTTAGTTGCCCAGATGGCAGCACTCGCCCGCCTCGCTTGGAGGAATGATGCCCACGAAGAGACATCGGGACGGCTTCGACGTTGGAATTGGCGATGTCGAGTCGTTCGAGGGACACGGAACTCTCGTCAATGAGTCAGATCGGAATGTCGCCAGCCTGCATGGGATGCTCCGTGCTGCACACGTTGAATCGATCCGGGTTTTATGTG
>JBLFZD010000275.1:0-5179 GCA_047610085.1 Ilumatobacter sp.
TGGTCGACGGCTCGGTATGGGTAGCGCCACACACCGGCGGCGCGGACGTAGGTTTTATCGACGAATCAGCTGTTGCCGACACTGTGCTGACACGGGTGTGCGGTGTCGATGACCAGTGGTGTGGACTGTTTCACCCATCGGTGGATGGTGACGTGATCGACTTCGATGCCGCGTTTGGTGGGTAGTTCTTCGACGTTGCGGTATGAGAGTCCGTAGCGGAGATACCACCGCACAGCGAGAAGCGGTGGGAACCGGGAACCGGAAGCCGGCGATCGAGACAGAAACTGAACGGTGACGACCGATCACCCAGGCACGCTACGACCCGCACCCGATCGGTCAACGCAACAGTGCCCTTCAGGCTGGGCATGTACCGCGGCCTCACTGGCAACATCGAAAAGCGGAGCCCAGCGGAACTGCTCTACGACGACGGCGCTGAAACTCAGGTCTGGGACGCCGAGCCCATCTCGCCGCACCGGCCCTAACGGAGCGTCGATTCGTTGCCGGCCGCGGTCATGGCGGGCAGCTACTGCGTGCTGAGGCTCGCCTTGAACTCGCCGTCGACCATTGCGCGCCTGGTTCTTGCGTCGGGGTCGGTGAGGCGTTCGAGGGTGACGCCGACGATCTGAGCGGTGCAAGCGGATCCGCGCGGATATGGGCCGACGGGTGCGCCGGTGTCGACGCCGACGTCAAACGTCTCTCCGCTCATCGAGAAGATGATCGGCACGGTTCGCTCGATGCGCGCCCGGTCGACTTCGCTGCCGTCAACGACGAACGCCACTTCTCCTCCGGCCCCGAACCCACCGTCATGGTCGTAGCGCGCCGCCAGTGTGTGCGGCCCGGGTGTGAGCGGGCCAGGCCCGCTCACCGTGGTCAGGACGTGGCCGAACCAGTTGTAGAGATAGTGCGGTCGACCGGCCTCGTCTAGATACAGCGACCAGCCGGCCATGTTGCCGCCCTGGCACGCGATGACACCCTGGCCTGATCCGTCCTCGGGCATCACGATCTCCGCGCTGATCTCGTACGACGAGTTCTTCAGATTGATCACCGAACTCTCGGGCATACGCACATGCGCTGTCGTGTACGTCATCTTGCGAACCGTGCCGAGGCTGTGTGGCACACGAAGCTGTCCGCCGCGTGGCGAGCCGGCATCGCGCAGTGGATACACGCCGTTGGCGCCGGCCTCGCGGTCGAACAGCTCACGCAGTTCGCTCAGTTTGTCGGGGAACTCCGCCGCGAGGTCGCGACTCTGCGAGAAGTCGTTCGCGATGTCGTACAGCTCCCAGCGTTCGTCGGGTCCATCGAATTCGTAGGCCGCGAGCCTGATCCATGGCACGCGGCCGTGGAAGCACGATGCGATCCATCCCTCGTGGTAAATCGCGCGATTGCCAAGGATCTCGAAGTACTGCGTCGTGTGCGTACTGGCGATGTCTGGTTCGTTGAACGAATAGTTCATCGGTGTGCCGTGGACATCCATCTGCTCGATGCCGTCCACGTGGCTGGGCCAAGCAATGCCAGCTGCTTCGAGGATCGTCGGGGCGATGTCGATGACGTGATGGAACTGACTTCGCAGGCCCCCGGCGTCGGAGATTGCCGATGGCCATGACACCGCCAGCGCATTGCGCGTACCACCGAAGTGCGACGCGACCTGCTTCATCCACTGGAACGGGGAGTCGAGTGCCCAGGCCCACGCGGCGTTGAAGTGGTTCTCGCAGCGCGCAGAACCGAAGTCGTCCATGTGTTCGAGCAACCACTCGGGTTCTTCGGGCACGCCGTTCTGAAATGAGGGTGCGCTCCACGCCCCGTGAACGGTGCCTTCGGCCGACGCACCGTTGTCCCCCGTCAAGTAGATGACGAGCGTGTCGTCTCCGAGGCCGAGGTCATCGACGGCATCTAGGACGCGTCCGACCTGGGCGTCGGTGTGGGCCATGAACGCAGCGAACACCTCCATTAAGCGCGCAGCGACCGGTTTGTATCGGTCGGGATACTCATCCCAGGACGGCACCTGGTCTGGCCGCGGGGTGAGCTGCGTGTCGGGTGGGATCACGCCGAGCGCGAGTTGGCGTTCGTAGATGTCGTCGCGCAGCCGGTCCCACCCAGCGTCGAAGTCACCTGTGAACTTGGCGATCCACTCTGGTGCCACGTGGTGGGGTGCGTGGACGGCGGCGGGGGAGAAGTAGCAGAAGAACGGCCGGTCGGGGGCTGACACGTGTTGGCGTTGGATCCACTCGATTGCCTTGTCGGCCAGGTCCTCGGTCAGGTGATAGTCGTCGCGTCCGAGGTGCGGTTCGATCGGCGTCGTCTGGTCGTAGACGGCCGGTTCCCAATGCGATGCCTCGGCGCCGATGATCCCGTAGAAACGATCAAAGCCCATCCCTGTCGGCCAGCGGTCGAACGGCCCCGCCGGGCTCTGTTCCCACGAGGGTGTGAGGTGCCATTTGCCGAACGCTCCGGTCGAGTAGCCGTGTTGACGGAGAATCTCCGCCACCGTTGCCGACTCACGAGGGATCGCGCTGTCGTAACCCGGGAAGCTGTTGGCGATCTCGGTGATCCCGCCCATGTGGACGGCGTGATGATTGCGGCCCGTCAACAGCGCGGCGCGCGTCGGCGAACACAGCGCTGTGGTGTGGAACTGGTTGTATCGCAGCCCTGCGTTCGCCACGCGATCGACCGTCGGTGTCGGCACCGGTCCGCCGAACGTGCTGCACGTTCCGAACCCGACATCGTCGAGCATGATGAGCACGACATTCGGCGCCCCCGCTGGAGCGCACGGTGCCGTGAGCGGAACCGGTTCGGAATCGGGGATGAGCCGTCCGATCGATCCGCCGAACGGTGCGGTTGGCTGGGGTATCGACGTTGCGCTCACTGGGTGAGGCTCTCGAGATCGAAGCAGCCGAGGATGCCCCGAACGCGGCCGATGTCGCCACTCACCCGAACGGATCCGTCGGCGATCGCATCGTTGAGCGTCAGCTTCTTCGCCAGGATCGAGGCCCACGTGTCGAGATCGAGTTCGATCGCGAGGTCGGCTGCATCCCCGCTTGTCGGGACAGCAACGCAGTGCCGCACGTGCAGCCCGATGCTCGTACCATCGTCGAAGTCGAATCGGAGGTGCTCATCGAGGCCTGCCGCTCTGTCGGGGACGAGCAACACCCGAAGTGCCTTCACGTAGACCTCGGGCGAGTTCGAGGCGACCTCTCCACGACTGAAGCGGTGGATCCGAAAGCGGTTCAGATCGAGCGAGCCGTCGAGTTCCAGCGCCCGGGTCAGGCACCAGTTCCGCAAGTTTGCCGCCGTCGTTCGCTGTGCGACCGTGCGCAGTGCGCGCGCAAGCAATTGCCGGTCCACGTCCTCACCTGCGTCGGCCCGGCCGTGCTCGTCGACATCGCGATGAACGAGCCACGAGGCCAACTCGAGAGCCCAACGCACGTCGTCTGCTTCGAGTGCTTCGATCGCCTGAGAGCGGACCGCTGCGATGCCACCGAATCCCTCGATCAGCCGCTGGGCTCGTTCGACCGGTGGGACCGGCAACAGTTTCGACTCGTCACCGTCGAACCATCCGCGCAAGCCGACATGGATCTGACGCACGTGGTGCTCGACGATGCCGTAGAACTGGCGGGTCAAGTATGACTGTCCAAAGTCGTCCGGCAGCTGAACGAATTGGGTCAGTTCGTCCATCGTGAGCCCGCGGTTGATGCCACGGACGGTCTGATCCCACAGGAACTGGATCGAGTCCCGGTACGTTTCGACTTCGGCCGCGATCTGATCTCGGCCGCTGAGCGGAGGACCGTGGGCTCCGACGAGATGGTCCGCGTTCAGGCTCGCAACGTGATCAAGACCTTCGAGGAGCAGACGCGGATCGCGATACTCCTCACCGCGGATTGCGAACACATTAAAGAGCGTCGGCCACACGATGTTGTGGACACACACCGACAGGCCTGGGAACCAGATCGTGATCGAATCGTCGGCGTCCGAGGGGGCCGGGGTGAACTCGACGTCGAGTCCTGCGATCGTCGCGGATATCGGTCGGTCGATCGTGTCGCTCGGAGGAACGAAGCCAGGCGTGAATGGCGAATGGTCCGCACTCCGAAACTCGAGACCGAGCCCGACGTTGATGATCGCGTCCGGGCCGTCAGGCGGAAGCCGTATGCCGAACTGGTGAATCAGACCTCGACCAGCTGCCGCACCGACCTCCGACCCGACCCGCTGACGATTGCCCACGATCCCAGCGTGCCCCCAAATCGGAACCGCCTCTCCCTTCTCGTCGAGCACGGCCTGCGTGCCGGCGACATAGTGGAAGTGCGTGTAAATGACCGCTGCGACCGGGTCCTGCGTGTGCTGGCGAACCTCTTCGAGGGCCGCTCGCATCTCCTGAACCGATTCGCCCGTGTCAATCACGATCAGGCCGTCGGGCGCGCTGACGAACGTCTGATTCGACAATCCGTTGCCGACCATGCACCACACGCCCGGGCGCACCGTGTGGAGCTGACGCGAGAAGCAGTCCGTGTGCTCGATGAGATCCTCGTGGCCGATCTGCCCGAGCGGACCGGTGGCCGTTTTGGCGTCGTTGGCGGCGAAAGAATCAGCGAGGATGACCATGGTGTCATTCTCGCGAACCCTTTACATCGGGGCAACTTGCCGACAGTCCGTGAAGTCCGAGTGAGCGCGACGACCGAGCATCGTCGGCGGCGCATCACGGCAAACAACGGACCAGCGATTGGGTCGCCGCCGGGCTCGAAGCAACAACCCGCCACCTCAATTCGCACTTCATCCGCCGCGAAGCCGAGAAACTTGAAAGCCATCCTCGGTCGACTCCGCGACAACGCCCACCACAGTCACACCCACGCCGCGAGCATCGCAGGCCTACCCGTCTGAGAGCGTTCTCGCTGATGTAGATCGACGGCGCGCAAATCAAGAGCCCACCACGGCTTTGCAGCCGCAGCGGCCGGCGCTCAGAATGTTCAACCAACTCGACAACCGAACCCGTCCTCTATCGAAGCCTCTTTGTGTCAAGGGGCAGTTTTGGAGTGCGGTCAGGGCGCGCTGAACCCGACCCTTTTGATCTGTGGTGCGGAGGGTCGTAGCGATGGTTGTTGGGTCCGGGAGTGACTCGTCCGAAGAGCCGGCTGTTCAGGATGTAGAGCCGGTCACGCTGGATTCGAGGTCGTTCCTGTTCTGTCCTCCC
>JBLFZD010000276.1:0-5170 GCA_047610085.1 Ilumatobacter sp.
TTCGTGCGCTGTCGTCTGTCACGGTATACGCCGATTTTCTGATCGGTTGGTGGTGCGAGATAAGTGCCGTTCACGAGCGCCCCGGGGTGGCGGCGCGGCCGAACATTCGGAGCGGCTTTCTCTCGCAGCACAACCGTGGCATGATAGTGGCATGACTCGCGCCCGGATCAGTACGACCGTTGACCGCACCCTCCTCGACGACGCTCGCCGGCTCCACGCTGGAACCACCGATGCCGAACTCGTCGATGAAGCACTGACAGCCCTCCTCGTTCGCTACCGATCTGCCGAAATCGATGCCGCCTATGCAGCTGCATACGAAGCGCATCCCATCGACCACGAAGATGACTGGGGCGACCTCGCTTCATTCCGAAGCGCGGCTTCGGCCACGTGAGCGCTCTGCCGGCCCGCGGTGAGCTGTGGTGGTGCGAACCTCCGGAGATCGGTCGACGACCAGTCGTGGTCCTGTCGCGTGACGCAGCCATCCCGCGGCTCCGTCGTGCCCTCGTCGCACCGTGCACGACCACGATCCGAGGTCTGCCGAGCGAGGTCGTCCTCGACCCTGGCGAGGATCCGATCGGTCGCCGCTGTGCCGTCAACCTGGACTCGATTGAGTCGGTGTCAACCGCCGTACTGGTCGAGCGGATCGGTGCGCTGAGCGGCATGCGGATGCGAGAGATCTGCGAGGCACTCGAGGTTGCGGTCGACTGCCGATAGCACGCGTATTTTTGAGCACCTGAACGAGCACCGACGTGCCGTACTGCTCGGTCTCAGCGCTGTTAACTCGCCTGTTGATATGCGTGCAGTTGGCGAAGTTCGATCCGCTGCGTTGAAAGGGCGCCTGTTCGCTTCGTGCATGGGAGGGTGGCGATCATTCGGTGCGCAGACCGGTCGGGTCGGGAACGGTCGTGGTGGCGGCCGCTGAGGCTGCGGCGGCAAGTGCAGACGCAATCAGTCCGACCACGAGGATGACCGCAATGCTCGACACTGCGAACGGCGCATTGAAGTACTTGGAGGCGAGGAACGCCGAGTTCGACAGCGCTGCTCCCCCGACCGCCGCGATCACTCCGAGCATCAGTGGTGCTGCGGTGGTGAGCGCTTCCGCACGCCGTTGCACAGCTCCGGGCACGCCGAGTGCTGCCAGGTGCGCAGCGTTGCGGCGGCGTTCGATAGAGCGGTCGCTCGCTGCCATTGCGGCAGCGGCGAGGCTGATGACCAGCGCGGCGAGGACTGCGGCACTGAGGAGCAATGCGAACGCCTGAGATTGACGAAGCCGGCCGATGTCGATCAGCCCGCTGACGGTGCCGGCTGGCTCGATTGCTCGGACTGCTGCGGCGACGAGATCGGGCGATGCGCCGTCGGCGATGGCGAACGAAACGATCGCTGCTCGGGGTTCGCCATCTCGAAGTAGGTCGGGGGAGATGCGGACGTCGCCGCCGGTCGTCGTCGTGTTCTTCCTAACGTTTCTGACGATGTCGCTGGCGAGCGGTGCTTCGCGATCCGGCGTGATGTCGATACCGAGTCGGTCCAGTTCGAGCGCCACACGCTCGACCTGATCTTCGTTTACTGCGAGGGGGGCTCCGTCCGGTCGGAGTAGTTCTGATGCCAGATACTGCGGAACGGCGTCGTCGCAAGCGGCTTGATCTGTCGAGACGCTGAGGTCGACGAGGCTTGCGCAGTCGGCGACGAGTACCAGCCCGGGCTGGTCGGTGGCAAAGCTATAGGTCGTCGCTGCGACTGATGTCACACCATCGACATCGGCAACGGCGGTGAGGTTCGGCTCGACAGATGCGCCGATCGACAACACGACGGGACCGTCATCGGCGACCGTTGAGACCTGCGCATCGTTTTCGACGGTCGAGGAGAGTATCGCCGAGAGAGCTTGAGCGAAGCCGCCTGCGAAGACCACGATCAGCATCGCAGCGATGACACGTCCGATGGCGCCGGGTTCGAAGCGGAGCCGCCGAGCGGCGAGGGCCGCAGATGGAGCAGCGGACCGATCAAGGAGGAAGGCAGCGGCATGCGAGAGAACCGGGGCTGCCACAACGAGCCCGAGGGCCATCACTGCGTTGCTCGCGATGTACAGCAGGTACCACAGCTCGTCGCTGATGTTGGTTGCGAGCACCCGGCTCGCGATGAGCAGCATCACGCCGGCGACAAGGGTTGCAGCGCGCCAGGCGATCTTCGGCGCCGTTGCGCTGTTCCGCCGGGTCGAGACCGGGTTGTCGAGCGACGGATTCGATCCGAGCACGGCAATGACGGCGGAGGCGACGACCACCGCGACGACCACGCCCGCCACGAGGAGCGGCGACAGAGCAATGTCAGACGCCCACCAGCGCAATCCGTCGACTCCGACTCGTTGAGACACAGGAGCGAGCACTGACCACGCCGCTACACCGACTGCTGCACCGGCCAGAGCAACCGTTGCAGTCTCGACGGCAACTACTGATCGGGTGCGGCGCACGTTGAGGCCCATCAGTCGCAGTGATGCGAGTCGCCGTTCAGTCGAACGCGCAGACAGGCGCGCCGAGGTCGCGATCAGTGCCGAGAGTGGTGCAAGCACGAAGAGAACGATGACTGCGATCACGAGCCGAAGCGTCCGGTAGTCGAACTGCCCGTCGTCGGGCACGCCGAGGCCGGTCGCACCTGAGCGTGGATCGAAGTCGCTTGCATCTGCGCCCACCACAGCCGCCAGCGTGTTGGGCGCTACCAGCGCCTCCTTCCCGATCTCACCGATGATCGTCTGGGGGAACATCGCAGCCGCCAGCGGGTCCGTCGCGATCTCAGTCCGCAGCGCAGGTGACACGACGACCTCGCCCTCAACGGGGATCGCACCCATCCACGTCGGTGCCGTGAATGGCGACGCTCCGGTTGGCGCGATCGCAAGGCGTTGGATCTGCCGGCCGTCGAGGCCGACCTCGTCGAACGTGGCGCGAAGCGGAGCCGTACTGGCTACTTCTTCATCGAACGTGAGCACGGGGAACATCGCACCCTCGCGCTCGGCCTGGCGATTGGCAACGCCCGGGACGCTCAGCAGCGCCAGAACAACGAGAACGGTTGCAGCCACGCCGAGGCCGAGCGACACCGACCGGATCGCACCGGAGCGACCGCCGCGTACGAGCAGTCGCAGACCGAGACGGAAGGAACTCATTTGCCCACCGCCTCGACATCAACCACCGAGTCGTCATTGCGGCTCGATCCTGCATAGCCGTCTTTGACCACGACGTCGCGATCGCAGTACGACGCAAGCCGACTCTCGTGGGTCACCAACACGACGGCTGCTTCCTGCTCACGAGCGAGGCTCACGAGCGATTCCATCACGATCTGGGCGTTGGCGGAGTCGAGCGCCCCGGTGGGTTCGTCGGCGAACACCACCGACGGTCGATGCACGAGGGCGCGCGCAACGGCGGCGCGTTGGAGTTGGCCACCCGACACCTCACCAGGCCGTTTGTCGGCCTGATCAGCGATGTCGAACCGGTCCAGCAGTTCGGACGCCCGCCCCGCGGCGGCCTTGCGGTCTCGTTCGAGCAGCCACAGCGGCAGTGCCACGTTCTCGGCGAGGGTGAGTTCGGGGACGAGTTCGCCGAACTGAAACACCATGCCCATGCGCTGCAGACGGATGTCGCTGCGCCCGGCATCGTCACCAGCGAACAGGTCGTCACCGTCGAACCTCACGCTGCCCATGTCGGGGCGCACGAGGCCAGCCAGACAGTGCAACAGGGTCGACTTGCCCGACCCCGAAGCTCCCATCACAGCGACGAGTTCGCCAGCGGCTACCTCGATGGTCGCCGAGTGCAGGGCAGTGGTCGCGCCGTAGGAGACGGCGAGGCCGGTGGCGGAGAGGAGGGAATCGGAGCTCACGAGGTGTCCTTTCGCAGCGACGCGATGTAACCGGCGGAGATGTCGGGGAGGCGTTCGAGGCGGGCGCCGACGAGTTCGATCCAGTCGAGGTCGGCCTGGAGATGGCCGATGAGCAGGTCGACGGCGATCTGGTGCTCGAATCCGCCGTCGGCGGCCACCGCACGGAGTTCGCGCATGCGGGCCGTGTGGACCTCTCGCTGTGCCTCCAACACCTCGGACGCTGATCGTCCTGTGGACAGCGACACAACCACCTTCGCGAAGATCGGTGCCAGCGTCAGCTTGTCGGTCCGCTCTGGTGTGGCGAGCCAGGACTCGAGTTCGGCCACCCCGTTCGGTGTGATCTCGTAGACCTTGCGTTCCGGGCCGTCGCCGGCTTCGACCGCGACCACGATTGCGAGGCCGTCACGGTCGAGGCGGCTCAACGTCGCGTAGACCTGCCCGAACCGGAGTTCCTTGCCGACACTGAACAGCTCGTCGTACGCAACCTTGAGGCCGTAGCCGTGCTGAGGGCCTCGATCGAGGAGCCCGAGGAAGGTCTGGGTCACTGACATCTTCCGAAGTATACACCGATGGTACACCTTCGCAAATTGAGGCGAGGATGGTGCACTCTTCAGGCTGGAAGCTCCGAAGCGAGGACGAAACGTCCGCCCTGCGGGCACTCATATCGCTCGCGAGTCGCAACCGTCTGGCCACGCAGAACCGGCATTCTGATCACGGCAGACCGCCCAATAACGCGCGCTCCGCCCGTCGGAAGACCGTCCGCGAAGTGCCGTCGGGTTGCACTACAAACCTCCTGCAATCACGACCACTTGCACACGATGGCCCCGCACCGCTGCTCGGCTCATGGACTCGGTGATTGAAACCGACACAAGGGTCAGGCCGAGCAGGTCGCTGGCGGGGTTAGCGCCGAACCTACGTACTGCGTTCTACAGTTCTGACCGACGTACACACGCCGGCTCACGCGTTCCGCAACGCAACATGGAGCAAGATCGTTAGTCACCGAAGATCTTTGCTGCAACGAGATCGGCTGCACCCCGGGCCATGCCGGGCGTGACGTGTGAGTACAGGTCGAGGGTGATGGCGATCGTCGAATGGCCAAGGCGCTCCGACACGACCTTCGGATGCACGCCGGCCTTCAAGGCCAGCGTCGCGTAGGTGTGGCGGACATCGTGCAGACGGATGCGAGGGACGCCCGAAGCTGCGACCACTCGACCGAACTCCTTCGAGAACCGCTCCGGCCGAACCGGCTGGCCGACCTCGTCGGTGAAGGCCAGGTCGCCGTCGTTGCCCCAGTCCGGCCCGATCACGATCT